>NZ_JAUTAE010000001.1:3837132-4154265 GCF_030818415.1 Sphingomonas sp. SORGH_AS_0950 | reverse complement strand
GGCAACACTCCATCAACCCCGTTCCCAGGGCCTCAAGTGCGCCGATCTGTCGTGACTGCATCGGTCGACCAGGTCGGCCACCGCTGCGGTGAAACCCCTCTAGGCCGAGGCCGCACGGGGGTCAACAGGTTTTTTCACACCAATGTCGTTTTTCTTGCGCGAGCCTGAAATATCCTGTCGCTAGGCTTTCTCGCTCGCCCGGGCCCCCTCGCCCTCCCCATCGGCCTGCTCGCCATAATGACGTGCGAGCATGGCGCAGGCGATGAGCTGGATCTGGTGGAAGAGCATGACCGGCAGCAGGATGATGCCGACCTGCGCCGCCGGGAACAATACGCCCGCCATCGGCACGCCCGAAGCGAGGCTCTTCTTCGACCCGCAAAATTGCAGCACGATCGCGTCGGCCCGTGGCAGGCGCATGATCCGCGCGATCAGGAACGTCGCGGTCAGGATTACGCCGAGCAGCAACAGGCACAGCAGGGCCAGCTTCCCCAGATCGGCGGGCGACACGCGCGACCACAGCCCCTCGACCACCGCCGCGCCAAAGGCCGTATAGACGACGAGCAGGATCGAGCCGCGATCGACGATGGTCAGCAGCGACTTGCGACGGGCCACGAACCCGCCGATCCAGGGGCGCAGCAGATGGCCGATCACGAACGGCGCCAGCAATTGCAGCAGGATGCCCTCGATCGACGCCAGCGAGACGCCGCCCCCGCCATCGACCTTCATCAACAAGGCCACCAGGGCCGGGGTCAGTACGATGCCCAGCAAATTGGAAAAGGAGGCACTGCAGATCGCCGCCGCGACATTGCCGCGTGCGATCGCGGTGAAGGCGATCGAGGATTGCACCGTCGAGGGCAGCAGGGTTAGGAACAGGATGCCGGTCGCCAGCGACGGATCGACGCCGGGCATATGCGACAGGGCAAGGCCGAGCAGCGGAAACAGGATGAAGGTCGACGCCAGCACCGCCAGATGGAGCGGCCAGTTTCGCAGCCCTTGCCAGATCGCGTCGCGCGACAGCTTGGCACCGTGCAGGAAGAACAGAAGGACGATCCCCGCATCCGCCATATAGCCCGCATAGACGGCGAATGCCCCGCGCGCGGGTAGGATGGTCGCCAGCAGGACGGTACCCAGCAGGCTGAGCACAAAGGGTTCGAAGATGGAAAAAAGGCGCTGCATCGTCGGCGCTCCCTGAAATGGCGGTCGAGCACCGGCTGTCTGAACGGACCGGCACGGCCTTGCGCGCCAGATAGGTCATGAAGGCTGTCGCTGCCAAGCGCGTGGGGACGATGTTGCAAAGGAAAATGGGGGGAGCGATGGCCGATACGCTCAACCCCCATCCCGGTCGTCCAGCCGATGCCGGTCTCACCGGCGGCTTCCACTCCCGTTTATGATTCTGTCTTCGTTGGCCGACGACGCCCTCATTCCGTAGGGGAAAGCGCGGCCAAAAAAAAGGCCGGTCTTGCGACCGGCCGGAAAGTTTTTAGGAGAGGATGCCTGAAAGGCCCGTCCCTTGTGCATCGCAGCAGCGATTGACGCAACTGCAACCTCAACAAATGCAGTTGCATAAAATGCAATCCATATCATCGGGACGGCTGGGGCAGCGGGATCGCGGTGCTGTGCTTGATCTCCTCCATCGCGAAGGCGGCGCTGACATCGACCAGGCGGACGCGTTCGATGAGGCGCTTATAGACCCGGTCATAGGATTTGATGTCGGCCACGCGGATCTTGAGCAGATAGTCGATCTCCCCCGCCATGCGGTAGAACTCGACGACCTCGGGCATGTCGTTCACCGCCTTGGCGAAATCATCGAGCCAGGCGGCGGAATGCTCGGCGGTGCGCACGCTGACGAAGACGGTCATCCCCGCATCCAGCTTTTCCGGATCGAGCAGCGCCACCCGGCCGAGGATGATCCCCTCCTCCTCCAGCCGCCGGATGCGCCGCCAGCAGGCATTTTGCGAAAGATTCACCCGTGCGGCCACTTCGGCGACCGACAGGCTGGCATCCGCCTGGAGCTGGGCGAGGATGGCGGTGTCAATTCTATCGATCATATGGTCCTCACATGGGATTTTCTCACACCAAACACCGATTGAACCGCCAACTTTGGTATGATTTCGCGATCAGAACCGCATATCCTTTCCGGCAACGAAGGAAAATATGCCATGTTGATGACCGCGCCCCCCCGCCCCGCCACCGATCAGGATGCGATCCAGGGCGCAGTCGATGCGCTGGGCATCGCCGTCACGGAGAAGCCGGTCGACCGGCATTTCGTCGACGCCGCGCTGGCGGTGCTCGACCGGGATCGGCGCCGTTGCCCGGAAACCCCGCTGCTGGCCGTCACCCTCCCCTCGGCACCCCATGTCGACCTGTATCTGAAGGACGAGTCGGCACATCCGACGGGCAGCCTGAAGCATCGGCTGGCGCGCTCGCTGTTCATCGGCGGGATCGTCGCGGGCGTCATTCGCGCGGGTCGCCCGCTGGTCGAGGCGTCGTCGGGATCGACGGCGGTGTCGGAGGCCTATTTCGCGCGGCTGCTCGGCCTGCCCTTCCACGCCGTCATGCCCGCCAGCACCGCGGGCGCCAAGATCGCCGCGATCCGGGCGCAGGGCGGCCAATGCCATCTGGTCGAGCCGCACCGCCTGTATGACGAGGCGCGCGACCTGGCCGATGCGCTGGGCGGCGTCTATCTCGACCAGTTCACCAATGCCGCGCCCGCGACCGACTGGCGCTGCGACAATATCGCCTCGGCGATCCTGACCCAGATGGCGGGCGAGCCGCATGCCGTTCCCGAATGGATCGTGGTGGGCGCGGGCACCGGCGGGACCGCCGCCACGATCGGGCGGCATTGTCGCTATCGCGGGCTTCCCACCCGGCTTTGTGTCGCCGATGTCGAGCATAGCGCCTTTTTCCAGGGCTATCGCGACGACGATCCCACCGCGCGCTGCCCCTCGCCTTCGCGGATCGAGGGGGTCGGCCGCCCTCGGGTCGAGCCATCCTTCCTGCCCGGTGCGATCGACCGGATGATGAAGCTGCCCGACGCCGTGTCGATCGCCGGGATGCGGATCGCGGGCGAGTGTCTGGGGCGGCCGGTGGGGCCGTCGACGGGCGCGAACTTCGTCGCCGGCGCGCTGCTGGCGCTGGACATGACCGCCGCCGGACGAGCCGGATCGATCGCCACGCTGATCTGCGACCATGGCGCGCGCTATGCCGATTGCCACCATGATCCGCGCTGGTTGGCGCATCAGGGGCTTGCCGAAAGCGTCGACGCTGCCGAGATGTCGCTTCGCACGATGTTGCTCAAGGACGCCGAATGACCATCAATCCGCTTCTCGCCGATACCGACCTTCCCGATTTCGCCGCCGTCCGGCCCGAGCATCTGGTGCCCGCCGCCCTGGCGCTGATCGCCGATGCCCGCGCCGCCGCCGACCGGATCGGCGGATCCAACGCCAGCGATTTCGCCGATGTCGTGCTGGCCAGCGAGCGCGCGGGGTTCGCGATAGCGCGCGGCTGGTCGCCCGCCGGGCATCTTCATTCGGTCGCCGACACCCCCGAGCTGCGCGCCGCCTATGCCGAGGCGCAGGCGATGCTCGCCGAATATGGGCTGGAGGCCGGACAGGATCCGCGCCTGTTCTCCGCGTTCAACCGGGTCGACCTCGCGCCGCTGACCGAGACCGAGGCCCGCGCGGTCGTGCTGGCCCGCCGTGACTTCACTTTGTCGGGCGTCGGGCTGGACGATGCGGCCAAGGCGCGGTTCCGTGAGATCGGGGTCGAGCTGAACAAGCTGACCACCGAGTTCGGCAATGCCGTGCTCGATTCGAGCGAGGCCTGGGGCGAGCACGTCACCGACGAGGCGCTGCTGTCGGGCCTGACCGACAATGCCAAGGCGATCCTGGCCGCCTATGCCGCCGAAAAGGAGCTGGATGGTTGGCTCGTCACGCTGCGCGAACCCAGCGTTCAGGCGATTCTGACCCAGGCCGACAATCGCGACCTGCGCGCGCGTGTCGCCAAGGCCTATGCCACCCGCGCCTCGGACCAGGCCGCCGATCCCACCCATGACAACAGCGCCCGGATCGACCGCATCCTGGAGTTGCGCCATGAGGCCGCCCGGCTGCTCGGCTTCTCCGACGCCGCCGCGCGCTCGGTCGAGACCAAGATGGCGCAGTCGGCCGACGAGGCGCTGGCCTTCCTGTCCGACCTGGCCGCACGAGCCCGCCCGCTGGCGGAGCGCGAACTGGCCGAGGCGAGCGCCTATGCCGCCGAGACATTCGGCATCGCCAAGCTGGAGCCCTGGGACACCGGCTATGTCGCCGAGCATATGCGCCGCGAACGCTTCGGCGTCGATCGCGAGGCGATCCGCGCCTATTTCCCCCTGCCCCGCGTCATGGAGGGCACGACCGCGCTGATCGAGCGGCTCTATGGCATTCGCCTGGTCGAGCGGCCGGGCGTATCGGTGTGGAATGACGCCGTCCACTATTATGACGTGCAGGATGCGAGCGGCGAGATCGTCGCGGGCGTCTATTGTGATTTCCATGCACGCGCGGGCAAGCGCGGGGGTGCCTGGATGGACGTGTGCCGTCCGCGCTTCCGCGATGCCGACCGGTTCCATCGGCCGATCGCCTATCTGACCTGCAACTTCCCGCCCGCGACGGGCGATACGCCCGCGCTGCTGGCACACGGCGATGTGGTCACGCTGCTCCACGAGTTCGGCCATGTGCTCCACCATCTGCTCACCGAGGTCGACCTGCCCTCGATCGGCGGGATTTCCAGCGTGGAATGGGATGCGGTCGAGCTGCCCAGCCAGTTCATGGAGAATTTCGCCTGGGACCGCGACACGCTGACCCAGTTGTCCGCGCATGTCGAAACCGGCGAGCCGCTGCCCGACGACCTGTTCGCCAAGATGCTGGCGGCGCGGCGGTTCCAGGCCGGGCTGTTCCTGCTGCGCCAGATCGAATTCGCGACCTTCGACCTGCGGCTGCATCGTGACTTCGACCCGGCACAGGGCGGCCGGGTGATGGCGGTGCTGAACGCGGTGCGCGACGAGGTGGCGGTGATTCGCCCGCCCGAATGGAATCGCTTCCCGCACAGCTTCGCCCATATCTTTGCGGGCGGCTATGCGGCGGGCTATTACAGCTATCTCTGGGCCGAGCTGCTGTCGGCCGATGCCTTCGCCGCCTTTGCCGAGGAAGGCCAGGTGGCGGGCGACCGGTTCCGCCGCGAGGTGCTGGCGCGCGGGGCGAGTCGTCCGGCCGCCGAGAATTTCCGCGCTTTCCGCGGCCGCGCGCCGGAGCCGGATGCGCTGCTGCGCCATCACGGGCTGGCCGCCTGAGCCCAGGGGCCGGGTTCGCGCAGGCGGCCCGGCCCGTTTCGGGGCCGATCGCGTAACCGACGTGGGTTGCGGGAAAAAATCGTGCCCCATCGGTAACGGCCACGGCTTCTTAACCCTCTTTGCCATAACAGGGCATGGCATGGAGGATGGGCCGTGAGCGGATCGGAACATATTGATTTTGAGCAGAGGCTGGCGGCGTTCGACTATGACGCGCAAAGCTATGCGACCTTCCCGATGGTCAAGCGCGCGATCGAACGGCACGCCCCCGCGGCGCTGACCGCGCTATACCGTCACATCGCCAACACGTCGCAGATCCGGGGGCTGTTCGCGTCGCAGGCGCGGATGGACCATGCCCGCGACAAGCAGATGGAGCATTGGCGCAAGCTGTTCTCGCGCCCGCTCGACCGCGACTATGCCGCCTCCTCGACCCATATCGGGCAGGTCCATGCGCGGATCGGGCTGGCGCCGACCTGGTATATCAGCGGCTATGCGCGGATGCTGGAATATGTCCTGCCCAAGCTGATCCTCGGGCGGCTGCTCTGGCCCTTCGGCGCGCGGCGGCGTGCACGGGCGGCGACCGCGCTGGTCAAGGCGTCGCTGATCGACATGGATATCGCGCTGGCCGCCTATTTCGAGGCCGAACAGGCCGGGCGGCGCGCGGTCATCGAACGCTGCGGTGCGGTGTTCGACCGGATGGCGAAGGGCGACCTGACCGCCTCGCTCGACGGGCTGCCGACCGAATATCAGGCGCTGGCCGACAGTTTCGAGGCGATGCGCACCCAGATGTGCGCAACGCTGGGCGTGGTGACCCAGTCGGGCGAGGAGATCCGCATCGGGTCGGGCGACATCCGGCTGGCCTCGGACGACCTGTCCGACCGCACCAAGCAGCAGGCCGCCTCGCTGGAGGAAACGGCGGCGGCGATGCAGCAGATCACCACCACGGTCCGCCAGACCGCCGACGGCGCCTCGCGAGCCAACCGGATCGTCGGCGAGGCGCGTCAGGAAGCCGAGGAATCGGGCCAGATCGTCCGCCGCGCGGTCGAGGCGATGGGCGGGATCGAGCGCGCCTCGTCCGAAATCAGCGAGATCATCAGCGTCATCGACGGCATCTCGTTCCAGACCAACCTGCTGGCGCTGAACGCGGGGGTCGAAGCGGCGCGCGCGGGCGAGGCGGGCAAGGGCTTTGCCGTCGTCGCCAGCGAGGTCCGCGCACTGGCGCAGCGGTCCGCCGAGGCGGCCAAGGACGTCAAGACGCGAATCCTCGCCTCGTCCGACCAGGTCGGCACGGGCGTCGAGCTGGTCAACGAGGCCGGCGAGGCGCTGCAGCGAATCATCGGACGGATCGGCGAGATCAGCGAGCTGGTGTCGCAGATCGCGGCCTCGGCCGGGCAACAGTCGATCGGGCTGCAACAGGTCAACACCGCGGTTTCCGAGATGGACGGCGTGACCCAGCGCAATGCCGCGATGGTCGAACAGGCCACCTCGTCCGCGCGCAAGCTGGCGCTGGAAGCCGAAACGCTGGCCCGCGAAGTCGCCCGTTTCCGGCTGACCGACATGACCGGCGACGCCGCCAACCCCGTTCATCGAATGCAGCGGCGGCTGGCGGCGGTCTGATCGGGCCTGACGGCGCGTTTTCCATTCTCCGGGGAAGTTACTGTCCCACCCGTTTGCGCTGAGCGAAGTCGAAGCGCATGGGCAGCCTTTGCCGCCTGGCGAAGCCCTGTTCCTTCGCCTTCGCTCAGGCAGAGGCGGTCCTGCGGACTTCCCCGACGCGACGCGACGCACAACGCGAAAAAACCACCCATGGACGATCAGGGCGGTTGACGCTGTCAGCGATGTCGAAAAGATGGTGGAGCCGAGGGGGATCGAACCCCTGACCTTCGCAATGCCATTGCGACGCTCTCCCAGCTGAGCTACGGCCCCATCGATGTCGGCATGGCCCGGCGGGATGCGGGTCAGCCTGTCAGCAGCTTAGCTGCCGACGTTCCTGCGGAATGGTGGAGCCGAGGGGGATCGAACCCCTGACCTTCGCAATGCCATTGCGACGCTCTCCCAGCTGAGCTACGGCCCCGTTCCGCTGTGGAGGCAGCCCACTAGCGGGGCCGCCGGGGCTCGGCAAGTACTTTTTTCAGGTCCCTGCCGAACCCCGTCGAACGACTTAGTGTTCGTCGTCCTCGCTGGACGTCTCGACGCCCAGATCGTCGTCGCCGCCCAGATCGACTTCATCGTCGGGCGAGGGCTCTTCGTCCTCACCCGTGATGTCCAGATCCTCGTCGTCGCCGCCCGCCAGATCGCTGTCGGCTTCCTTGTTCTCGGCCTTGACCTGCTCGAACGGCAGGGGCTGCTTCGACTTCAGGATGGGCTCGGGCTCCCACTGCGTCCCGCAATTGATGCAGGTCACGGGGTCGTCCTTTTCGAGGTCGTAAAAGCGCGTCGCGCATTTCGGGCACGTACGCTTCGTGCCCCATTCCGGCTTGATCATGCCGTTCATACCTTTCGGATTGGGTTTTCCGCCGGAGCGAAAAGTGGGCGCGCCTTGCCACAGCGCAAGGCCCCTGTCAAAAGCCCGCGCCATCTATGGCGCACACTCTTCCCCAGCCTCGCACCGTGCGAGCCGCCGCCGCCCTTCGCGGCACCATCGCCGTTCCGGGCGACAAATCGATCAGCCACCGCTCGCTGATGCTCTCCGCGCTCGCGGTCGGGCAAAGCCGGGTCCGGGGCCTGCTGGAGGGCGAGGACGTGCTCGCCACCGCCAGCGCGATGCGCGCGATGGGCGCCGACATCGTCCGGCAGGATGACGGGGTGTGGGTGATCCACGGCGTCGGTGTCGGCGGGCTGCTCCAGCCCGAGACCGCGCTCGACATGGGCAATTCGGGCACCTCGACGCGGTTGCTGATGGGTCTGGTCGCCAGCCATCCGATCACCGCCACCTTCACCGGCGACGCCTCTTTGTCCAAGCGCCCGATGGGCCGCGTCATCGATCCGCTGTCGCAGATGGGTGCGCAGTTCCAGGACACGCCGGGCGGCCGTCTGCCCCTGATGGTCCGGGGAATCAGCCCTGCGGTGCCCATCCGCTACACCCTGCCCGTCGCCTCGGCGCAGGTGAAGTCGGCGATCCTGCTCGCGGGGCTCAATACGCCGGGCGAAACGACGGTGATCGAGCCGATTGCGACCCGCGACCATAGCGAGCGGATGCTGGCGGGCTTCGGCGCCGAGCTGACCGTTACCCCCTCCCCTGAAGGCCGGATCATCACGATTCGCGGGCAAGCCGAGCTGAAGCCGCAGGATATCGTGGTGCCGGGCGACCCCTCCTCGGCCGCCTTCTGGCTGGTCGCGGGGTCGATCGTGCCGGGTGCCGATGTGACGATCACCAATGTCGGCATGAACCCGACCCGCACCGGCATCATCGCGGCACTCAAGATGATGGGCGCGGACATCACCGAGCTGGACGCGCGCATCGTCGGCGGCGAGCCGGTGGCCGACCTGCGCGTCCGCCATGCGCCCCTGACGGCGATCGAGGTCCCGCCCGAGCTGACGCCGAGCATGATCGACGAATATCCCGTGCTGTTCGTCGCCGCCGCCTTCGCGACCGGCACGACCATCGCACGCGGCGCGGAGGAACTGCGCGTCAAGGAGTCGGATCGCATCACCGCCATGGCCGACGCGCTTGGCGCGTGCGGTGTCCGTTGCGAGGAATATGAGGACGGCATGGCCGTGACCGGCACCGGCGGCGATCCGATCCCCGGCGGCGCGACCATCGCGACCCTGCTCGACCACCGGATCGCGATGAGCATGACCATCGCCGCGCTGAACGCCCGTGATCCGATCACGCTGGACGATGCAGCCCCCGTCGCGACCAGCTATCCCGTCTTCTTCGACACGCTGGAGTCGCTGGGGGCGCTGGCATGATCATCGCGGTCGACGGACCGGCAGCCAGCGGCAAGGGCACCATCGCCCGCGCGCTGGCAAGGCATTACGGGCTGCCCCATCTCGACACCGGGCTGCTCTATCGCGCCGTGGCGGCGACGGTGCGTGCGATGCACCTCGACCCGACGCGCGAGGCCGATGCGGTCGCGGCGTGCAGCTTCGACGACAGCCTACTCGCCGATCCGGCCTTGCGCGATGACGAGACGGGCAAGCTCGCCTCGGTCGTGTCGGCGCATCCGCTGGTCCGCGCCGCATTGCTCCAGCGGCAGAAGCGCTTCGCCAACCAGCCGGGCGGTGCCATCCTCGACGGACGCGATATCGGCACGGTCATCGCCCCCGACGCCGACGCCAAGCTGTTCGTGAAGGCCAGCCCGCAGGTCCGCGCGCGGCGGCGGCATAACGAGCTGGCGGCCAACGGCTCGACCGCGAGCTTCGAGCAGGTGCTGGCCGACATCCGCGCCCGCGACGAGCGCGACAGCGGCCGGACGACGGCCCCCCTCACCCAGGCGGCGGATGCGGCGGCGCTGGATACGTCCAGCCTGACGATCGAAGCGGCGGTCGCCCGCGCGATCCAGTTCGTCGACGCCCAGGTCGCGGCCAAGGGGCGCTAACATAATCCTCCCCAGCATGGGGAGGTGGCAGCGCGTCAGCGCTGACGGAGGGGGGCCAGCCCCAAAGGTCAAACCTGTGCGGCACGCCCCCTCCACCACCGCTTCGCGGCGGTCCCCCTCCCCGTGCCGGGGAGGATAGCCCTCACCTTGCACAAAACCCCATTTTCGGCTAAGGCACCCGCGCTCGCGGACCCTGTTCCGCGGAGAGGCTGACGCAGGGCCTTGCCCTCAGCGTCCTTTCCGCATTTGTCGCGGACCGCCGCTTTTCCGTGTTTCAGTCACATCTTCGGGCCTGGTGGCGTCGACATGGGGTCGGCGCGGCCATCGTCGAAGGCCGGGGCCGAATCTCCGACCGGAGGCGAAAAACTTTCAGGAACCTAACCCTTTTATGGCAACCAACCCCCAGCCCACGCGCGACGATTTCGCGGCGATGCTCGATGACATGTTCGGCGGTGCCGACAGCTTCGAGGGTCGCGTCGTGCATGGCACCGTCACCGCGATCGAAAACGACATGGCCGTCATCGACGTCGGTCTGAAGTCGGAAGGCCGTGTGCCCCTCCGCGAATTCGCTGCCCCCGGCCAGAAGGCCGACCTGAAGGTCGGTGACGAGGTCGAGGTCTATGTCGACCGCGTCGAGAACATGCACGGCGAAGCGATGCTCAGCCGCGACCGCGCGCGCCGCGAGGCCGCCTGGGACAAGCTGGAGCTCGAATTCTCGAAGTCGGCCCGCGTCGAAGGCGTGATCTTCGGCCGCGTGAAGGGTGGCTTCACCGTCGACCTGAACGGCGCCGTGGCGTTCCTGCCCGGCTCGCAGGTCGACATCCGCCCCGTCCGCGACGTCACCCCGCTGATGGACATCCCGCAGCCGTTCCAGATCCTGAAGATGGACCGCAAGCGCGGCAACATCGTCGTGTCGCGTCGCGCGGTCCTGGAAGAGACCCGCGCCGAGCAGCGTTCGGGCCTGATCCAGAGCCTGGCCGAAGGTCAGATCATCGACGGCGTCGTCAAGAACATCACCGATTACGGTGCGTTCGTCGACCTGGGCGGCATCGACGGCCTGCTGCACGTCACCGACCTGTCGTACAAGCGCGTCAATCATCCGTCGGAGATGATCGCGATCGGCGACACCGTGCGCGTCCAGATCATCCGCATCAACAAGGACACGCAGCGCATCTCGCTCGGCATGAAGCAGCTCGAGAGCGATCCGTGGGATGGCGCCGGCGCCAAGTACCCGGTCGGCGCGAAGCTGTCGGGCCGCGTCACGAACATCACCGAATATGGTGCGTTCGTCGAGCTGGAGCCGGGCATCGAAGGCCTGGTCCATGTGTCGGAAATGTCCTGGACCAAGAAGAACGTCCATCCGGGCAAGATCGTGTCGACGAGCCAAGAAGTCGATGTGGTCGTCCTCGAGGTCGATCAGGAAAAGCGCCGCATCAGCCTCGGCCTCAAGCAGGCTCAGGCCAATCCGTGGGAGGCGTTCGCCGCCGCTCATCCGATCGGCTCGACCGTCGAGGGCGAAGTCAAGAACGCGACCGAGTTCGGCCTGTTCATCGGCCTGGACAACGATGTCGACGGCATGGTCCACATGTCGGACATCGCCTGGGGCGTGTCGGGTGAGGATGCCCTCAACCTGCACCGCAAGGGCGAAGTCGTTCAGGCCGTGGTTCTGGACATCGACCCCGAGAAGGAGCGCATCTCGCTCGGCATGAAGCAGCTCGAGCGCGGCGGCCCCGTCGCCGGCGGCGTGGCTGCGGCTGGCGATCGCCTGAACAAGAACCAGGTCGTCACCGTGACCGTCCTCGAAGTCCGCGACGCAGGGCTGGAAGTCCAGGCGGGCGACGATGGTGCGACCGGCTTCATCAAGCGTACCGATCTGGGTCGCGACCGTGACGAGCAGCGCCCCGAGCGCTTCCAGGTCGGCCAGAAGTTCGACGCGATGGTCACCGGCTTCGATCGTTCGAAGAAGCCGACCTTCTCGGTCAAGGCGATGCAGATCGCCGAAGAGAAGCAGGCGGTGGCGCAGTACGGTTCGTCCGACTCGGGCGCGTCGCTGGGCGACATCCTGGGCGAAGCGCTGAAGGCGCGCGGCCAGAAGTAAGCCGTAAGGCCGGGACACATCCGCTTTGCCGGATGTGTCCCGGTTTCGCACGCAATGGAACCAGTCCGTCGCTTAATCGTATAATAAAATCGCTTTCAGCAGCGAGAAACACAGGTTAGGAACGGCGCGTCTGTAGCTTGGGACAAGACGATGATCCGTTCGGAACTGGTACAAAAAATCGGTCAACACAATCCGGGGCTGAACCCGCGCGAAGTCGAGTTGATCGTAACCATCTTCTTCGATGAGATTACCAAGCGGCTGGCCGATAACGGTCGTGTCGAACTTCGTGGTTTCGGTGCCTTTTCTACCCGCGCGCGCAGCGCCCGCACAGGCCGCAATCCCCGGACCGGCGAAACCGTCGATGTCGACGCCAAGCGCGTTCCCTATTTCAAGCCCGGCAAGGAAATGCGTGCCCGCCTGAACGTCGAGGGGGCCTGATCCTTCTCGCCGCCACGCGGCGGGCCGACCGGATCGGGTGAGGTTCCTGCTCCCCGATGATCGGTCCATGCTTGACGTGGGCGACAACCTCGTCTCTTCCTGTGCCCGTGCGCGGACGTGGCGAAACCGGTAGACGCTGCCGACTTAAAATCGGCTTCCTATGGAGTGCGGGTTCGAGTCCCGCCGTCCGCACCATCCTGTTGACCGGCGCGCTGCTTGCCACTTCGGCTTGCGAGCGGCGGGCCGATACGGGTGCGGTTATCGTCAGTGCGGTTCGGCCCTCCCCCGACAAGACGCCGCAGAAACGCGACCCGGCCAACGCCAGCGGCGGCGACATGCCGCATCGGCTGCTGCGTGACTCCTTGGCGCAGGGGCTCGTGCGGTTCGACGCCAATGGACAGATCGAGCCGGGGCTGGCCGAGCGCTGGATCGTCATCGACGAGGGCGGCAGCTATATCTTCCGGTTGCGCGAGGCGACGTGGAATGACGGGTCGCCCGTCACCGCCGAACAGGTCGTGCCGATCCTGCGCCGTCTGATCACGCCCGGCTCGGGCAATCCGCTTGCGCCGTTTCTGACCGCCATCGACGAGATCGTCGTGATGACCCCGCAGGTCATCGAGGTCCGGCTGTCGCGTCCACGCCCCGATCTGCTGAAACTCTTCGCCCAGCCCGAAATGGCGATCATCGACCGCGCGCGTCATGGCACGGGGCCGTTCCGCATCGTCCGGGCCGGGCCTCCGCCCCTGCTCCGCCTGATCCCCGACCCCCGCCGCGCCGAGCCCGAAGACGATGCGACGCCCGCGCCGGAGGACGATGTCCGCCTGATCGGCGAAAGCGCCGCACGGGGCATTCTTCGCTTTTCGCGCGGCGCGTCCGATCTGATGCTCGGCGGGCGGTTCGAGAATTGGCCGCTGCTCGATCTGGCGAAGATCGCCCCGGCGGCGGTGCGGGCCGATCCCGCCGCCGGGCTGTTCGGCTTCGCCATCGCCAGCCGGGACGGGTTTCTGGGGGATGCGGCGAACCGCCAGGCGCTGTCGGCCGTGTTCGACCGGGCCGCCTTGCTCGGGGCGATCGCGCCCAATTGGGAGGCCAGCGACCGCCTGCTGCCCGATGCGCTGGATTCGGACGCGCCGCCGCAAATCCCCGGCTGGGCGCTTCTGACGCTGGACGAACGCCGCGCCGCCGCCCGCGCCCGTGTCGCGGCCTGGGGACAGCCCGTGCACCTGCGCATCGCCCTGCCGCAAGGGCCGGGGGCGAACATGCTGTACGGACAGGTCGGCGCGACGCTGCTGTCGGTTGGCATCGTGCCCGAGCGCGTGGCTCTGGACGCGCCCGCCGACCTCAGGCTGATCGATGCGGTCGCCCCCTTCGACAGCGCGCGCTGGTATCTCGCCACCGCCTGCGCGCCGTGCGGCGATGCCGCCCGTGCGGCCATCGAGCAGGCCCGGCTGGCGCCCACTCTGGCCGCCCGCAGCGCGGCGATCGCCGCCGCCGATGCCGCGCTCAACGCCGATACGCCCTATATCCCGCTGGCGCGTCCGCTGCGCTGGTCGCTGGTCAGCGGACGCCTGCGCCAGTTCCAGGCCAATAGCCGCGCCTGGCATCCATTGAACCGCCTGCGCGCCGCCCCCAATTGAGGAGCATGGCCAAAGCGTCTTCCATCGATTCCTCGATCTTCGACAACCTTCCCCTGGACAAGGGGATCACCGCCAGTCGCCAGCGGATCGAGGCGATGGAAAGGCTGTTGGAGCGCGTCGTCGTGCTGCCGGGGATCAATCGGCCGATCGGGCTCGACGTGATGCTGGGGCTGGTGCCCGTGATAGGCGACATCGCCGCCGCCGCGCTGGGCAGCTACATCATCTGGGAAGCGCGCAATCTGGGCCTGTCGCGGTTCCAGATGGCGCGGATGATGGCCAATGTCGGATTCGACGCGGTGCTGGGCTTCGTGCCCTTGATCGGGGATGCGGCGGACGTGCTGTTCCGGTCCAACACGCGCAATCTACGGATCATCCGCAAGCATCTCGACAAGCATCATCCCTCCACCGTCACGGTGGAGGGATAAGCCGGACGTCAGCGCTGACCGCGCCAGATCTTGATCGGCGCGCCGGGTTGCAGGCCGCCCTGATGCGCGGGGCAGCGGGTATAGCGGAACGCCTTGTTCAGGCAGATCCAGATTTCGTCCAGCCAGTTCTCGCGGGTCGCGGTGACGCGCATCATGTCCGCGGTCATGCCCCGGTTCGCCGCCGCCACTGCGGTCGCGACGTCACCGGCGGTCAGATTGCCCTGACGCGACAGCGCCATCATGTCGGGGAAGCGCAGGCCGTGATAAAGCGCATTGGACTGCTGGAAATAACGCGCCGGGCTGTAGCCCGCCATGCAGGTGCCATGCTTGGCCCATTCATGCTGCATCAGCTGCGCCGAGGGGGTGGCGCAGATGTGACGGCGGACCACCGCCTGGGGCAGGATCGCGGTCGGGCGACAATATTGCGGCCACTCCTTCTCCTCGCCATCCGGCCACAGGCCGTGCAGCGTGAAGCCGAAACGGTTGCCCGTGCCGCACTGGAAGCGGCTGTCGCCCTTCGGATCGAGGCAATATTGCGGGCTCCAGGTGATCGCCAGCGTATAGCTGCCGATGGGCAGCACGCGGGTCGGCTGGCTGGCGCTGGGCAGGTCGGGGCGGATGCGCTGCGGCCCCGAGGGGGCGGTGCATTGCAGCGTCTGCGCCGACAGCATCTGCGGCGCGGCCAGCATCGCCAGCCCGATCAGGATCGTCTTCATGCTTCGTTCTCCTCCGCCTTGGCACGATACCAGGCCAGCGCATTGGGTCGCACCAGCATCACCACCGCGACCAGCGACGCCGCCGCCTGCACCGCCGTCAGCACGCCGAACATCCCCTCCGCCAGCGCGCCGACCGACACCTGGTACAGAAAGCCCAGCAGGTTGAGCACGGTCATCACGATCAGCAGGCCCAGCCCGATCCGGCTCGCCAGCCGGGTGGTCCACAGCGTCGCCAGCAGGAACAGCCCGATCAGCAGGACATTGGCGAAGATCGCGATGCCGACCCCCGCCTGCGCCACGGTATCGTTCCAGCCCAGCGCCGCCAGCACCACCAGCAACAGGATGGCGAGCAACGACAGCCGCTCGCCCAGGATCACCGATTTGGGTCGCAAGACCTTTCCCCTCTTCAGGCCACGGCTCAGACCGCGGCGAAATCCAGCCCGATATCCGCCGCCGGGGCGGACTGGGTCAAGCGACCGACGCTGACATAGGTCACGCCCGTCTCCGCCAGCGCGCGGATCGTGTCCAGACGGACACCGCCCGATGCCTCGGTGGGTACGCGGCCCGCGACCTTGGCGACGCCCTCGGCCAGCATCGCCGGGCCCATATTGTCGAGCAGCAGATGCGTCGCGCCTGCCGCGAGGGCCGGTTCGATCTGGTCGAGCGTATCGACCTCGACGATAATCCGTGCGATCCCCGCCGCCTTCGCCGCCGCGACCGCCGGGCCGATACCGCCCGCGACCGCGACGTGATTGTCCTTGATCATCGCCGCATCCCACAGGCCCATGCGGTGGTTCTGCGCGCCGCCCATGCGGGTGGCGTATTTCTCCAGCAGGCGCAGGCCAGGGATGGTCTTGCGCGTGTCGAGCAGCGTAGCCCCCGTCCCCGCCATGGCCGCGACATAGGCCGCCGTCATCGTCGCGATGCCCGAGAGATGCTGAACGGTGTTGAGCGCGGACCGCTCGGCGGTCAGCATCGCGCGGGCCTGGCCCGACAGGCGGAGCAGCGCGGTGCCCGGCGCGACGGCGGCGCCGTCCTCGACCAGCCGCTCGATCGCGACCTCGGGGGGTCGAGACGGCGGAAGAACGCCTCCGCGACGGGCAACCCCGCTACGGTGATCGCGTCGCGGCTGGCCATGGTGCCCACGAAGCGCGCGCTCGCGGGGATCACGGCGGCGGAGGTGATGTCGCCGCCCGGCCCCATATCCTCGGCCAGCGTCGCGGTGACGAAGCCGTCGAGGTCGAAGCCCTCGATCACGAACGCGGACCCAGATCGCCCTTGCCGACCGTCCCGCTCGCCAGGGTCAGCATCGCGTCGAGGCTCTTCTTGGCCTGGAGCCGCAGCCCTTCCTCGATCTCGACGCGCGGGGTCAGGTCGCGGAGCGCCAGATACAGCTTCTCCATCGTGTTCAGCGCCATGTACGGGCAGATGTTGCAGTTGCAATTGCCGTCCGCGCCGGGGGCGCCGATGAAGGTCTTGCCCGGCATCGCCTTCTGCATCTGGTGGATGATGTGCGGCTCGGTCGCGACGATCAGCGTGTCGCCGGTGATGCCCTGCGCGAATTCCAGGATGCCCCGCGTCGAGCCGACATAATCGGCATGATCCAGGATGACGGCGGGGCATTCGGGATGCGCGGCGATCGGCGCATCGGGGTACTGCGCGCGCAGCTTCAGCAGTTCGGTCTCGCTGAACGCCTCGTGCACGATGCACACGCCCGGCCATAGCAGCATGTCGCGCCCGGTCTTGCGCGCCAGATAGCCGCCCAGATTACGGTCGGGGCCGAAGATGATCTTCTGCGCCGGGTCGATCTGCGCCAGGATCTGCTCGGCGGAGGACGACGTCACGATAATGTCGGACAGCGCCTTCACCTCGGTCGAGCAATTGATATAGGTCAGCGCGATGTGATCCGGGTGCTGCGCGCGGAACTCGGCGAACTGTTCGGGAGGACAGCTGTCCTCCAGGCTGCATCCGGCCGCCATGTCGGGCAGCACGACGATCTTGTCGGGCGACAGGATCTTGGCCGTCTCCGCCATGAAGCGCACGCCGCAAAAGGCGATGACGTCCGCATCGGTCGCCTGCGCCTTGCGGCTGAGGTCCAGGCTGTCGCCGACGAAATCGGCCAGGTCCTGAATCTCGGGCTTCTGGTAATAATGGGCGAGGATGACGGCGTTGCGTTCCTTGCGGAGCCGGTCGATCTCGGCGCGCAGGTCGAGGCCCGTCAGATTCGTCTGGATGGTCATGTTTCCTCCCCTAAGCGCAAGGCGGTGCCCCGACAATCGGGCACGTCATCCGCCGTTGCCCAGAACCTCCTGCACCGTCCGGGTCGTGTCCCAGCGTTCGTCGTCCCCGGCCTCGTCGGCGTAGCGGACCTTGACGGTCGCATCGACCCCGGCGGCACGCAGCGGCATCGCGAAGCTGCGTTCGACCGCGCGGCGGGTGGCGTCGCGCGCCAGCTTCATCGGCGCAGGGCCTCGCGCCTGTCGCATCAGCTCGACCTGTCCGGCGGTGCGGTTGGCGGCGTCCAGCCGCTGCTCGGCATCGGTGAAGGTGGTCAGCACCCCGCCCGAGCCATATTCGCGGATCGCCGCCATATCGACCTGCGGCCCATCGATCTCGAGCGGCGGCAGGGTGACGGTCAGCACATGGTCGCCCGCATCCCAGCGGACATCCTGCTGGCGCAGCTTGCCCAGATCGACCTCATAGCGGACCATGCCCGGCATGATGAGCGTCCGTTCGGTCGAAAAGCCCAGTTGCGACTGGCGCGAGGTGACGACGGCGACATAGCGGGCGGCAAAGGCCGACAGCCGGTTCTGCTCGCGCAGGCCCTCCAGGCTGGCGCGCGCGATGGTGGTGGGATCGGGGGTCAGCCGGTCGGCGACATAGCGCTGTACCCCCCAGGCCGCGATCAGCCCGGCCAGGACCAGCAGGACGAGGACGCCCGCCGCCTTGGCCATGAACAGGCCGAAGCCGCCGCGCCGCGTCTCGACCGGCGGGGTCACGCCGCGATCGTCCATGATGCTCCCTCCTCGCGGACCAGTCCCCGCATTCGCAGATCGTAAAGATGCGCCAGCACCGAGCGTTCCGCCGCGGGCAGCAATTTGGGGTTCAGCCCGACATACATGCGCGCGGTCATCGCGGCTACCTCGAGCGGATCGCCGCCGCCCAGCAGGCGCAATATCTGCCCCTCGCGCTGCTTGCGATGGCCCAGCATGCCACGCACCAGACGCTGGGGATTGTCCACCGCCTCGCCATGCCCCGGATAATAGACGCGGTCGTCGCGCTCCATCAGCTTTTCGAGACTGGCCATATAGGCGCCCATGTCGCCATCGGGGGGCGAGACGATGCTGGTCGACCAGCCCATGACGTGATCGCCGGAGAACAGCGCCTTGGTCTCGGGCAGCGCGAAAGCGAGATGGTTGGAGGTGTGGCCCGGCGTCGCGAGGGCGGTCAGCGTCCAGCCATCGCCCGACACCCCCTCCCCCTCGGCCAGCACCCGGTCGGGGGCATAGTCGCGGTCGAAGGCGGCGTCGGACCGGCCGCCTTCATAATCGGGCGCGAAGGGCGCGGCGCCGACGACGGGCGCCCCCGTCGCGCGGGCGAGCGGGCGGCTGGCCGGGCTGTGATCGCGGTGATGATGGGTGACCAGGATCGCGGCGACCGGCCGCCCGGCGATCACGTGCAACAGGGCATCCAGATGGGCGGGATCGTCGGGGCCGGGATCGATCACCGCCACGTCGCGGTCACCGACGATATGCGTCTGCGTCCCCGTATAGGTGAAGGGTGAAGGATTGGGAGCGAGCACGCGGGAGACCAGCGGCTCAAGCAGGATCGGAATGCCGGTCGGGTGCTCAGCCATCCCGCATCATGTGGGCAAGCCGCCGATAAAGAGCAACCCCTGTACCCATTGACCGGGCACAGGGGTCGAGGGGGGTAAAGTCGGGACGGATCAATCCGCGTCGCGGTCCGCCATTTCGGCCTTGAGCTCCGCCGTCGCCTCGTTCAGCCCCTTCAGGGCATCGCGCCGGGCGTCTTCGGACAGGTTGCGGTCACGATTGATCGAGGCGCGGGCGCTCTCGATGCTGGCGAGCGCGATCCGCATGTTGGTCTGGGCCGAACGTTGGGCGTTCAGGGCGGACAGCGACGCCAGGCGCGCGGATTGCTCGATCCGGTCGGTGCAGATGATCGTGACCTGCCGCCGGGTCTCGCCGTCGACGGTGGTATAGCTGGTCCGGCTGTCGCTGCCGCTCGTGCCGCAGCTGCGCGACTGGACGATCGGCATCGGGGGCATCGGCACCATCGGGACGACAGCGTTGCGGTCGAAAATCCGGACCTTGTGCCCGTTGCGCAAGGTGACGACGCGGATGCGCGGCACGGCCGGGGCCTGGGGCGCGGCGGGCGCTTCGACGGCCGGCGAGGTGGTTGGCACGGCGGGAATGGCGGGCGGCGCGGGCGGGGTCGCCGCGATGGCGACTGCGGGCCTGGCGGTCACCACCGGGGCGATCGGCGCGGACGGCGCGGTGGGCGGGTCGGACAATTCGGGTGCCGTCTGAGCGACCGCGGGCAGGACCGCCGCCGTGCTGGTCAGGTCGACGCCGATGGTCCGCTCGACCCGCTCGGTCAGTGCCGCCGCCGCCGGGGTGCCCGATGCCGTCAGGCCCAGCCCCGCCAGCACGAGCAGCGATACGCTGGCCCCACCCGCCACCAGCTGGCGACGCGAAGTCGGAGAAGTGGTCAACATCTTCAGCCTCCCTTTCAGATCCTCGATGGTGTGCAGGTGACAGGCGCCCGACAGCGCGCGGCCATGCGCGGCCTTCACGATGGCGCAGGCATAGACATGCCGGTCGGCGCGGCTGCGCCCCTTCAGGACACGTGCGTCGTTGGCCAGTTCCTGATCGGCACGAAAGGCGTGGAAGGCCCGCCACGCCAGCGGGTTGAACCAGTGGAGCGCCAGCACGCCCAGCGCGATCCAGTTGGCGATCAGATCGCCGCGCGCATGGTGGCCCAGCTCATGCGCCAGCGCCAGGTCGCGCTCGTCGGCGTCGTAACGCTCGGCGAAATCGCGCGGAAAGGCGACATAGCGGTGCCAGATCCCGAAGGCGAGCGGCCCCGGCGCGCCGTCGCTGGCGACCACGCGCACGCCCTTGACCGCGTCCAGCGTCTCCGCCGTCGCGAGCAACCGCGTGCGGAACCGCCAATGGCGCAGGAGCTGGAACCCCAGAAAGCCCCCCGCCCCGACGATCCAGACCAGTGCCACCGCCTGCGCCACCATCGGCCAGAGGCTGGGCGCGGCGAGCGGCGCGGGCAGCTGCTCGGCCATCGGCACCATGACATAGGCGGTGAAGCGTTCGCTGGCCGCCGCGAGAGGCGGGGTGGCCTGTTCCGAAAGGCCGCGCGGCAGCGGGGGCAGGACCAGCCGGAGCAGCGGCAGCGCCCAGAGCGCATAAGCGACCTGCGGCCCGAAGGCCCGGCGGACATGGCCCCGCGCCAGCAGCACCAGCCCCATCAGCAGGGCAGAGGCGATCATCGCCTCCACCGCCCAGCCCAGTTGCGCGCCGCTCACGCCTTCAGCTCCTTGAGCAGCGCCTCGATCTCGGAAATGTCCTGCGCGGTCAGTTCGTCGCGCTCGGCCAGATGCGCGACCAGCGGGGTCAGGCGGCCGCCGAACAGCCGGTCGATCAGGCGGCGGGACTCGCCCACGACATAATCGTCACGCGCCACCAGCGGGCGATAGAGATAGCGCCGCCCCTGCTCCTCATGCGCGATCGCTTCCTTGGCGAGAAGACGGCCGAGCAGCGTCTTGACGGTGTTGGTGGTCCAGCCGCGTTCGGGATCGACCCGCTCGGCAACATCCTGCGCGGTCAGCGGCGAGTCCTCCCACAGGACCTCCATCACCGCATGTTCGGCATCGCTGATACGCTCGGCCATCGACTCGCCCCTTCATTGACTACGCTCGTAATCGTACGCCGATTACAGGTGTAGTCAATGGGGTTCGATCGCTTGGTCTTGGAGATGGGAGATGATTGCCACAAAAAAGGAGGCCGGATCGAAACCCGGCCTCCTCTTCTTGCGCCCGTAAAGGTCGACGATCAGGCCGACTTTACGTCCTGGACCAGCTCGGCCAGCTCGCCGCTTTCGTACATCTCCATCATGATGTCCGAACCGCCGACGAACTCGCCCTTGACGTAGAGCTGGGGAATGGTCGGCCAATCCGAATAGGCCTTGATCCCCTGGCGGATGCCCTGGTCCTGGAGCACGTCGACGCTCTCGAACGGCACGTCGAGATGGTTGAGGATCGCCACCGCGCGGCTGGAAAAGCCGCATTGCGGGAAAAGGGGCGTGCCCTTCATGAACAGCAGGACGGCATTGTCCTTTACCAGCGCATCGATCCGCGCATTCGTGTCATCGGTCATATCGGTCGTTCCTGAATGAAATCGAAAAGGGTCAGGCGGTCGGTTCGGCACCCGCCGGAACCGCGGTGGTCAGTTGCAGTGCGTGGAGTTCGCCCCCCATGCGCCCGCCCAGCGCGGCATAGACGGCGCGGGTCCGCGCAACCCGGCTCATCCCCGCAAAGCTGGCGGCCACGACATGCGCGGCATAATGGTCGCCGTCCCCAGCCAGATCGGTGATCTGGACTTCGGCATCGGGAATGGCGGTGCGGATCATCGCAGCGATATCGTCGGCGGCCATCGGCATGTCAGCGGCTTTCCATCAATTGGCGGCGCGCCTCGACCTGCTGTTCGTCCAGCGCGCGGCGGACCTCGGCTTCCTCGACATCGATCCCGGCAGCGGTCAGGTCGCCCAGCAGCTTGCGGATCACGTCCTCGTCACTGGCCTCCTCGAAATCGGCCTGGACCACCGCCTTGGCATAGGCGTCGGTCTCGGCGGGCGTCAGCTTCATCCGCTCCGCCGCCCATTGCGCGACCAGCCTGTTGCGGCGCGCGGTGATTCGGAACATCATCTCCTGATCCGCCACGAACCCGGCCTCCAACCCGCGCCTGCGTTCGTCAAAACTGTCCATCGGTCCGCCATCCCCCTGCCCCTCGGGGCACTGATCCAAGGCCCCGAGATAGGCACCGCCGCGCCGGCGCGCAACCGATCCGAAACGGCGCCCGATTGTCGCGCCGAACCGAGGAACAGCCGCGCCCGTTCGTGCGTAATGTTCATGACACATAAACATAAGGATGGCGACGCCCGAACAGTCGCCTCCGACGGAGATCGGCGATCGCCTCCGAACCCGGATCGCGACGCCTAGGATGAGGAGAGTCCGATGCGCGCGCCCCTGTCCCGGCCGCCCGTTGCCGCATACCCCAACGCCCCGGCGATCGAGGGGATCATCAACGGCATGATCGGCGCCCTGGCGCTATGGGCGGCCATCGCCGCCGTCATACTCGCCCTGGCCTGACCGACCCGTCACCGAGCGACGCCACGACCCGCGAGGGTCGCGGCATGCGCGTCAGGCGATCGGCGTCGCTTCGGGCGGCAAACGGCGACGCCCCTCGATCCAGGGGCGTCCCTGCGCCATTTCGCCCTCGAACGCGTCGATCGCACTGTCCCGCGCCAGGGTGAGGCCGATTTCGTCGAGGCCGTTCATCAGGCATTCGCGGCGGAACGGATCCAGCTCGAAGGGAAAGCGATCCTGAAAGGGCGTGGTGACGCTCATGGTTTCCAGATCGACCGTGATGGGCTGATCCTGCGCCACCTCGACCAGCCGGTCGACCGCTTCCTGCGGCAGGACGACGGGGACGATGCCGTTCTTGAACGCATTGCCCGAGAAGATGTCGGAGAAGCTGGGCGCGATGACCGCGCGGATTCCCATGTCGGCCAGCGCCCAGGCGGCATGTTCGCGGCTGGAGCCGCACCCGAAATTGTCGCCCGCGATCAGGATCGGCGCTCCGGCATAGCGCGGATCGTCGAAGATATTGCCGGGCTGTGCGCGCACCGTCTCGAACGCGCCGCGCCCCAGCCCCGCCCGGCTGATCGTCTTCAACCAGTGCGCGGGGATGATGACGTCGGTGTCGATATTCTTGGCACCCCAGGGATAGGCGGTGCCGGATACGGTCGTAACCGGATTCATGCGATAGTCCTGTTCATCGCCGGTTCCGCCCCGCAACGCATGCGGGGCCAGGCGTCAGCGGCGTTGTTCGGCGGTGGCGGGCTTGGAGGCCACCCCGGCGGCATAGGCGGCCGCGCCGCACAGCACCGCGCCGGTCACCAGCATCACCAGTACATGTTTCATGCTGCCGTCACTCCCCTGTTCTCTTCACCGTCCTCGTGCGGCATCAACGCTCTAACATCGGAAAGGCGCCCGGTCACGGCCGCTGCGGCGGCCATCGCCGGGGAAAGCAGATGCGTCCGCGCACCCGGCCCCTGCCGCCCGACGAAATTGCGATTGGAGGTCGAGGCACAACGCTCGCCCGGCGGCACCTTGTCGGGGTTCATCGCCAGGCACATCGAACAGCCCGGCTCACGCCATTCGAAGCCCGCCTGGACGAAGACGCGGTCCAGCCCCTCGGCCTCGGCCTGGCGCTTGACCAGCCCCGATCCCGGCACGACCAGCGCGCGCACCCCGTCCGCCACGCGGCGGTCGCGCGCCACGGCGGCGGCGGCGCGAAGATCCTCGATCCGGCTGTTGGTGCAGCTGCCGATGAAGACATGCTGGATCGCCACGTCCTGCATCGCGGTGCCCGGCTCCAGCCCCATATAGTCCAGCGACTTGCGCGCCGCCGCCCGCTTGGACGGGTCGGCGAAGCTGTCGGGATCGGGGACCACGCCGGTGATCGGCACCACATCCTCGGGGCTGGTGCCCCAGGTCAGATTGGGGGCGATGTCGGCGGCATCGAGCGTCACGACCTTGTCGTACACCGCGCCCGGATCGCTGGGCAGCGTCCGCCACCAGGCGACCGCCTTGTCCCACTCCGCACCCTGCGGCGCCATGGGGCGGCCCTTCAGATAGGCGAAGGTCGTCTCGTCCGGCGCAATAAGGCCGGCGCGCGCACCGCCCTCGATCGACATGTTGGCGATGGTCAGGCGACCCTCGACCGACAGGTTGCGGATCACGCTGCCGGTGAATTCGATGACATGGCCGGTGCCGCCCGCCGCGCCGATCTTGCCGATGATCGCGAGCACCACGTCCTTGGCCGACACGCCATGGCCCAGCACGCCGTCGACGCGGATCTCCATCGTCTTGGACGGCGACAGGAGCAGCGTCTGGGTCGCCAGCACATGCTCGACCTCCGACGTGCCGATGCCGAAGGCCAGCGCGCCCAGCGCGCCATGCGCCGAGGTGTGGCTGTCGCCGCAGACCAGCGTGGTGCCCGGCAGGGTGAAGCCCTGTTCGGGGCCGACGACATGGACGATGCCCTGCGCCGCCGCCGTCGCATCGATATAGTCGACGCCGAATTCGGCGGTGTTCCGGCGCAAGGCGTCGAGCTGCTGCGCGCTTTCGGGATCAGCGATGGGCAGCAGCCGTCCCGCCGCGTCCAGCCGGGGCGTGGTCGGCAGATTATGGTCGGGCACCGCCAGCGTCAGTTCGGGACGGCGGACCTTGCGACCGGCCGCGCGTAGCCCCTCAAAGGCCTGCGGGCTCGTCACCTCATGGACGAGGTGGCGGTCGATATAGATGAGGCAGGTGCCATCGGGCCGCCGTTCGACAACGTGCGCGGCCCAGATCTTCTCGTACAGAGTCTGGGGTCGTTGGGCCATGATGCGGGCGCTGTTATCCGAAAAGATGCGCGACGCAAAGGTGTGGCGCAATGTTATTTCGCTTTTGGGTGCGGATTCCCGTGGCCTTCGACTTCGCTCAGGCCGAACGGAGCGAGGGAATAGGCCGTCCACCACCGCCGTTCAGCCTGAGCGAAGTCGAAGGCCACGCCCACCCCCTATCCTTGCGCGCGATAATCCGCCGTCACCGCGCCGTACTCGGCCAGCTCGATCTCATGATCCGGATCGCGCCACGTCTCCGCCAGCGCCTGCGCCTCCCAGTCGAGCATCGCCGGATGCGCCAGGATCGTCTCCACCCAAGCGGCCCCCACCACGCCGACGTCGATCCCATAAGTTCGCACCCGGAACGCCACGGGCGCATAGAAGGCGTCGACCGCCGAAAACCGCTCGCCAGCCAGCCAGGGGCCACCAAAACGCGAAAGCCCCTCGCCCCATAATTCGATCAACCGCGCGACGTCGCGATCGAGTCGGGCCGATGGCGGCCTGGCGTCTACGCGCACGCCGACATTCATCGTCCGTTCGGACCGCAGCGCACCAAAGCCGCCATGCATCTCCGCGACCGCGCTCATCGCCCAGCCGCGCGCCTCTTCGTCCTCGGGCCAGACCCCCGGATGCCGCTCGGCCAAGTAAAGCGCGATGCCCAGCGAATCCCACACAATCCGCTCGCCATCGATCAGCACCGGCACCTGCCCGGTCGGCGAAAAGGCGCGGAACGCCTCGTAATTCTCCGCCGCCGCGAACGGCTCGACGCGGTCGGCAAAGCCGATCCCCAGCGCCTTCATCAGCAGCCAGGATCGCAGCGACCAGCTCGAATAATTCCGGTTCGCGGTGACGAGGGTATAGGCCATCAGCGTTCGAACTTCGCCGTCGTCTTGGCGGCGATCTCGTCCGCCGTGACGCCGGGCGCGCACTCGATCAGGCGGAAGGCGCTGTCATGGTCAGGCCGCTGGAAGACGGCCAGATCGGTGACGATCATGTCCACCACATTGCGCCCGGTCAGCGGCAGGGTGCAGGCGGGGATGAATTTCGGGCTGCCGTCCTTGGCATTATGCTCCATGACGACGATGATCTTCTTGACGCCCGCGACCAGATCCATCGCACCGCCCATGCCCTTGATCATCTTGCCGGGGATCATCCAGTTGGCGATGTCGCCGCCCTCCGACACCTCCATCGCGCCCAGCACGGTCAGGTCGATATGCCCGCCGCGGATCATCGCGAAACTGTCGGCGGAGGAGAAATAGACCGAGTGCGGCAGCTCGCTGATCGTCTGCTTGCCCGCATTGATCAGGTCCGGGTCGACCTCATCGTCATAGGGAAAGGGGCCGATGCCCAGCATCCCGTTTTCAGATTGCAGCGTCACTTCAACGCCTTGCGGGATATGATTGGCCACCAGTGTCGGGATGCCGATGCCCAGATTGACGTAGAAGCCGTCCTTCAGTTCCTTGGCCGCACGGGCAGCCATTTCGTCACGGGTCCAGGCCATCACTATTCTCCCATCGGGTGCCACCGCCGGTCGGCGGGGAAGATGTCGTCCGCGCTACCCTTCAGCGCCTTGCCATAGACGGGGTTCGGGAAGACGAACCAGCCGCGCCCCCACAAGGCGGCGATGCGCGGGGCGTCCGCACGGGCGCGACGCTGGGCCACGCTGCCAGCTTCGTTGAACAAGTCGCTGAAATCGCCCAGTTGATCGCCGCCCATCGCGATCACGCAATAGCGGTCGGCGATCCGTCGACGCCGGGCGTCCTTGCCGTCGCCGGTATCGGTATCGGTCCGCACGAACAGCGTATCGCCATGCACCGCCGGGCCCAGCCCCGCCGCATCGATCGCGCGCGCCGCGCCCGCCGCATCGTCGCGGTTGGTGTTGAAGATCACGGTCACGCCCATCGCGCGCAGATCGGCAATCGCCGCCGTCGCGCCGGGGGTCGGCAGGACGGCACGGCCATCGCTTTTCTCCCAGGCGCTCCAGCGGCCGGGAAAGGCGCGGTCGGCGCGGCCGGTCAGATCGTCCTGCTCGAAACCCAGGTTCAGGAGGACGGTTTCGTCGACGTCGAACACCGCCGCCGGGCGCTTGCCCGCACAGGACAGGAACCGGGGATCGTCGAGGGTCGCACCCTCCTGGAGCACCACGCTGTCGCGCGGGGGGCGGCGGACCTGGTCGGCGGCATAGGTGACGAGCGCGTTCCACGCCTGGCGCGAGATCGCGTCCGCCTCGGCCGAGCCGTAGAGATATTGCATCCCGGCGAGCTTGGGGTTCGCCGCCGCCGGGGGGGGAGCGGCGGGACTGGTGTTGCCGACCGCGACGACGCAGCCGGACAGGGACAGGGCGGCGGCGAGGGTCAGGGCCAGCTTCAAGCCGGGGAGCCCTCCCCCACCCCCTCCCGCTTGCGGGAGGGGAGAGGTTGCGGGACGACCGGCACGGTTCAACATCAGACGTTTCATCAACTCCCCCTCCGCCAGATACGCTCCCCCTCCGCAGGCGGGAGGGGCCTGCCCAACCATCAAGCCCGCTCGCGGACCGTCCGAAACTCGATCTTCTTGTCGTAGGGCGCGCCGACGATCATCCGCTTCACGTAAATCCCCGGCAGATGGATCTGGTCGGGATCGAGGCTTCCCACCGGCACCACCTCCTCAACCTCGGCGACGCAGACCTTGCCCGCCGTCGCCATCGGCTGGTTGAAGTTGCGCGCGGTCTTTCGGAAGATCAGGTTCCCGGCCTTGTCGGCCTTCCACCCCTTGATGATCGACAGGTCGGCGCGGATGCCGCGTTCGAGGATATAGTCCTCACCGTCGAAGCTCTTCACTTCCTTGCCCTCGGCCACCTTCGTACCGACGCCGGTCTTGGTATAGAAGCCGGGGATGCCCGCGCCCCCGGCCCGGCACCGTTCGGCGAGCGTGCCCTGCGGACAGAATTCGACCTCCAGCTCGCCGCTGAGATATTGCCGCTCGAACTCCTTGTTCTCGCCGACATAGGAGGAGATCATCTTCCTGACCTGATGCGAGCGGAGCAGCTTGCCCAGCCCCACGCCGTCGATCCCGGCATTGTTGCTGGCGATGGTCAGGTCCCTGGTCCCCGCCGCCTCGATCGCGTCGATCAGCCGCTCCGGGATGCCGCACAGGCCAAAGCCGCCCGCGCAGATCGTCATGCCGTCGAACAACAAGCCGTCGAGCGCGTGGGCCGCGTCGCGATAAAGCTTCTGCATGGGCGTCCTCCCTATGATGGACGGAGCGTTAGGCGGAGCGGTGGAGCCCGGTCAACCCGGCGTTTGCGCTTTGCGAAGCAGCGGGTCTAGGCTGGGCGCCATGACCCAGATCACCGGCGGACGCCTGCTTGTCGATGCGCTTCTCGAACAGGGGTGCGACCGTATCTTTACCGTGCCGGGCGAGAGCTTCCTGGCGGTGCTCGACGCGCTGCACGATACGCCCGCGATCGACCTCGTGACCTGTCGACAGGAGGGCGGCGTGACCTTCATGGCGTGCGCCGACGGCACGCTGACCGGACGGCCGGGTATCGCCTTCGTGACGCGCGGACCGGGGGCGACCAATGCGGCGATCGGCGTCCATGTCGCACGACAGGATTCGCAGCCGATGATCCTGTTCATCGGCGATGTCGACCGGGGCACCCGCGACCGCGAGGCGTTTCAGGAGGTCGATTTCCAGGCGATGTTCGCGCCGCTGGCCAAATGGACCGCGCGGATAGACGATGCCGCGCGCATCCCCGAATATGTCGCCCGTGCCTATGCCACCGCGATGAGCGGACGGCCCGGCCCGGTCGTGCTGGCGCTGCCCGAGGACATGCTGTGCGACCTGGTCGAAGGCCATGCCCGCCCCCGTATCGAACGCCCGTCGCAGGATGTGCGGATCGAGGACGTCATGGCCGTGCAGGCGCTGATCGAAAAGGCCGAGCGCCCGGTGGCGATCATCGGCGGCGCACACTGGAACGACGACGCGGTGGCGCTGGCCGGGTCCTGGGGCGAGGCAGCCGGCATTCCGCTGGTCGCGGCCTTCCGCCGTCAGGATGCGGTGTCGGCGACCTGCCCGGTCTATGCGGGCAATCTGGGCTATGGCCCCAATCCGGCGCTGGTCGCCCGGGTGAAGGCGGCCGATCTGCTGATCGTGCTGGGCGCGCGGCTGGGGGAAGCGACGACCGATGGCTATAGCCTGATCGCCCCGGACCATCCGGGGCAGATTTTGGTCCATATCCATCCTGACCCGGAGGAACTGCACAGCACCTATCGCACCGATCTGGCCCTGTGCTGCGACGTGGACCGCGCGCTGGGTATGCTGGAATTGCTGGCGACGCAGGCCGCCGCGCCGCATCCCTCCGGGGCCGAAGCCCATGCCGCCTATCGCGCCTGGTCCGACCCGGCTCCGCGCGAGGGCGTGACGCTCGACCTCGGCCAGTGCGTCGCGGCGATGCGCGAGGCGCTTCCCGCCGACTCGATCCTCTGCAACGGCGCGGGCAATTATTCGGGCTGGTGGCATCGCTATTGGCGCTACGAGCCGGGGTGCCAGCTTGCCCCGACCTGCGGCGCGATGGGCTATGGCGTGCCCGCCGCCACCGCCGCCGGGCTGCGCCACCCGGAGCGGACGGTCGTCGCCCTGGCGGGCGATGGCTGTTTCCTGATGAACGGACAGGAACTGGCGACCGCCGTCCAGCATGGCGTGTCGATGCTCGTGATCGTGGTCGACAATGGCGGCTATGGCACGATCCGGATGCATCAGGAACGCGAATATCCCGGCCGCGTGGCGGGAACCCGGCTCGGCAATCCCAACTTCGCCGCGCTTGCCCGTGCCTATGGCTGCTGGAGCGAGACGGTGACGCGAACCGAGGATTTTGCCTCCGCCCTGTCGCGCGCGATGGCGGAGCCGGGCGTGCGGCTGCTCCATCTGAAGACCGATATCGAGATCATCACCCCCGCCACCACCCTGTCGCGAATCGCCGGGCGTTAGGTCAGGCGTCATCTGCCTTCCGCCCCGGTCCTCGCCGGGGCAGGAAGCAAAGGACGCAAAAGTCCCATTCCGACACCCGCAAGACGATCCAAGCAACGCCGCCACGGCCTGCCGGACTTCACCCGATCGCCCCCAGACAAAACAAAACCGCCCCGGCGTGAGCCGAGGCGGTGAGTTTCGTTGCTGATTGCTTTAGTCAGAAGCGAATAGCAGGATCAGATGTTGTCGCCAAGCGCGCCCTTCACCGATCCCTTGACCTGCTGGCCCTTGCCTTCGACCTGCTGGGCCTGGCCCTCCGCCTTCAGATCGGCGTCATGGTTGTGCTCGCCCAGAGCTTCCTTGGCCTTGCCAACCAGTTCGTTGACGTTGCCCTTGATCTTGTCGGTCAGCTCACCCATCGGGGCCTCCATTTGCTGGGGATTGTCACATCCCGTTGAACACTCGGAGATAGAACCCTTTGTTACGCGGCAAGTTCCCTGAAATTAATGTCAGATAAGCCCGGCGAGCGGGCTCGAGGGATCGGCATAGCGGCGCTGTCCCATCCGTCCGGCGCGGTAGGCCATGCGCCCCGCCTCGACGGCCGCCTTCATCGCGCAGGCCATCAGCACCGGGTCCTTGGCTTCGGCGATAGCCGTGTTCATCAGCACGCCGTCGCAGCCCAGCTCCATCGCCACCGACGCCTCGGACGCGGTGCCGACCCCGGCATCGACCAGCACCGGAACCTTGGCCCCCTCGACGATCAGGCGGATCGTCACCTTGTTCTGGATGCCCAGCCCCGAGCCGATCGGCGCGCCCAGCGGCATGATCGCCACCGCGCCGACATCCTCCAGCCGCCGGGCCGCAATGGGATCGTCGACGCAGTACACCATCGGCTTGAAGCCTTCCTTGGCCAGGATCTCGGTCGCGCGCAGCGTCTCGACCATGTCCGGATAGAGCGTCCGCGCCTCGCCCAGCACCTCCAGCTTGACCAGGTCCCAGCCGCCCGCCTCACGCGCCAGCCGCAGCGTGCGGATCGCGTCCTCGGCGGTGAAGCAGCCCGCCGTGTTGGGCAGATAGGTGATCTTCTTGGGGTCGATGAAGTCGGTCAGCATCGGCGCATTGCGATCCGACACGTTGACGCGGCGTACCGCCACGGTGACGATCTCCGCGCCCGAGGCTTCGACTGCCGCCGCATTCTGCGCGAAGTCCTTATACTTGCCGGTGCCGACGATCAGGCGCGAGCGGAAACGCTGCCCCGCGACTTCCCACGAATCATCGTCGACGACGGGCGCGGCATGATCGCCGCCGCCGACGAAGTGCACGATCTCGATCTCGTCGCCGTCCTCGACCTCGACCTGCGCCAGCGTCGAGCGCGGCACGACCTCCAGATTGCGCTCCACCGCCACCTTTTCGGGCACCAGCCCCAGTTGGCTCGCCAGATCGGCCAGCGACAGGCCCGCCTTTACCCGCTTATGCTCGCCATTCACGGTGATCGTCACGGTTCCATCGGTATGAGGCATATCTGTGTCACTTACCATGCAAGTCGCTGCCCGCTCGACGTGGGATAGGGCATGCGGTTAAGGAAGGCCCTCGATCTAGGCCCGGCCATTCCGAGCCGCAACCATGGGAGTGCGGATGTCCGCGACCGTTTATGTTCTCAACGGGCCGAACCTGAACCTGCTCGGCCTGCGCGAGCCGCATATCTATGGCCATGACACGCTGGACGATATTGCGGGGATGCTGGAGGATCGGGCCCGAGAGCTCGATCTGGCGATCGACATGCGCCAGTCCAACCATGAAGGCCATCTGATCGACTGGCTGCACGAGGCCCAGGCCTATGAGGCCAAGGCCGTGCTGCTCAATGCCGGGGGCTTCACCCATACGTCGATCGCGATCCATGACGCGATCAAGTCGGTGACGACCCCGGTGATCGAGGTTCACCTATCCAACCCTCATGCACGGGAGCCATTCCGTCATGAGAGCTTCATCGGGCGTGCCGCAAAAGGCACAATCGCGGGTTTTGGCGCGCATTCCTATCTGCTCGCGCTTGAAGCCGCGGCCCGGTTCTGACAGGAGCGCTGCCCATGACCGAAAAGACTGAACAAGCGATGAAGGTCGATGTCGACCTCGTCCGTCAGCTCGCCGAGCTGCTCGACGCCACCGCCCTGACCGAGATCGAGGTCGAGCATGGCGACCGCAAGATCCGCGTCGCGCGCAAGGCCGCGGCCGTCGCCCAGATGGGCTATGCGCCGGCGCCCGCGCCCGTCGCTGCCCCGGCCGCCGCGCCCGTCGCCGCCGCCGCACCCGCAGAGGTCGGCGCCTCGGCCCCGGCCGTCTCGGCCAATGCGGTGAAGTCGCCGATGGTCGGCACCGTCTATCTGTCGGCCGAGCCGGGCGCCAAGCCCTTCGCCTCGGTCGGGCAGAAGGTCGCCGCGGGCGACACGCTGCTGATCGTGGAAGCGATGAAGGTGATGAACCCGATCACCGCGACGTCGGCGGGCACCGTCACCGCCGTCCTGGTCGAGAACGGCCAGCCGGTCGAGTTCGACCAGCCCCTGGTCGTCGTCGAGTAAGCCGCCTTGGCGCAGATCAAGAAACTCCTGATCGCCAATCGCGGTGAGATTGCGCTTCGCATCCACCGCGCCTGTCACGAGATGGGGATCGAGACCGTCGCCGTGCACTCCACGGCCGATGCCGATGCCATGCATGTGCGCCTCGCCGACCAGGCGGTGTGCATCGGCCCGCCCGCGGCGACGGACAGCTATCTCAACATCCCGAACATCATCTCGGCGGCCGAGATTTCGGGCGCGGATGCGATCCATCCCGGCTATGGCTTCCTGTCCGAGAACGCCAAGTTCGCCGAGATCGTCGAGGCGCACGGCCTGATCTTCGTCGGCCCCAAGCCCGAACATATCCGGGTGATGGGCGACAAGGTGGAGGCCAAGCGGACGGCGGGCGCGCTCGGCCTGCCGCTCGTCCCCGGTTCGGACGGCGCGATCTCGGATCTGGATACGGCCAAGGCCCTCGCGGCCGAGATCGGCTATCCGGTCATCATCAAGGCGGCCAGCGGCGGCGGCGGTCGCGGCATGAAGGTCGTGCCCTCCGAGGATCAGCTCGAAACGCTGATGCAGCAGGCGGGCACCGAGGCGAAGGCCGCGTTCGGCGACGCCACCGTCTATATGGAAAAATATCTGGGCAACCCCCGGCATATCGAATTCCAGGTATTCGGCGACGGCAACGGCAATGCGATCCATCTGGGCGAGCGCGACTGCTCGCTCCAGCGCCGCCACCAGAAGGTGCTGGAGGAAGCCCCCTCGCCGATCATCTCGGCCGAGGAGCGCGCGCGCATGGGCGGCGTGGTCGCCAAGGCGATGGCCGATATGGGCTATCGCGGGGCGGGCACGATCGAGTTCCTGTGGGAAAATGGCGAGTTCTATTTCATCGAAATGAACACCCGCCTGCAGGTCGAGCATCCGGTAACCGAGATGATCACCGGGCTGGACCTGGTGCGCGAGCAAATCCGCGTCGCCGAGGGGCATCCGCTGACCCTGCGCCAGGAAGACGTGCAGTTCCGTGGCCACGCCATCGAATGCCGCATCAACGCGGAAGATCCGCGCACCTTCGCCCCCTCGCCGGGCACGGTGAAGATGTATCACGCGCCGGGCGGCATGCATGTCCGCGTCGATAGCGGGCTGTATCAGGGCTATAAGGTCCCGCCCTATTACGACAGCATGATCGCCAAGCTGATCGTGTACGGCACGACCCGCGAAGGCGCGCTGCGCCGCCTGCGCCGGGCGCTGGAGGAGTTCGTGATCGAGGGGATGAAGACCACCATCCCGCTCCACCAGTCGCTGCTGGACGATCCCGAATTCCAGAAGGGTGACTATACGATCAAGTGGCTGGAGGAGTGGCTGGCCAAGCAGGCCTGACCTCTTTCCATTCCATGTTCGATCAGGGGCGCTCGGTCACAGGACCGGGCGCCCTTTTTGTTTTCCCGATCAATGAAGGACTGATGAACAGTTTTTCACTGGTGGAACATGGCCTGTGCAATCGGCATTTCTGCGGTGCCTTTGATGAAAGGAGTATCGCAGATGAAACTTCTCCGTCCCCTCCCCGCCTTGGCTGCCCTCGCCATCGTCGCGCTTCCATCGGCCGGCATGGCGCAGCGTGTCTATGAACAGGCCCATGTGCCCGGCAAGAACGGCAGCGTGCGCGTGATCGAAGTGCTCAAGTCCGGCAAGAAGCTGGAAACCGTGTCGTGCCACGACTTCGGCCTGCTGGATGAAAGCTCCCGTCCACAGGCGATCGTCTATGCGGCGAACTACGGCCCCAAGGGCAAGCCCCATCCGACCTATACCGTCGACGGGGTCGAGAACATCGTGCCCGTCGTCGTCGACCAGTGCAAGGCCCGGCCCGGCGACCATTTCACCACCGCCGTCGCCCGCGCGCTCAAGCGGATGCCGGTCGCCGCCAAGCACTAAGCGGATTTCCGAGCGGGTCGGGCCCCCTGCCAGTCCCGCTCTTTCCGGTCACGAGAGCCTTGGCTTTCACCGCTGCGGAGCGCATAAGCCGCTCATGGCCATTCGTGCGACCATCTATCACAATCCGCGATGCTCCAAATCGCGCGAGGCGCTGGCCCTGCTGAACGACGCCGGTGCCGATGTGACGGTGGTCGAATATCTCAAGTCGCCGCCCTCCGTCGAAGAACTCGCGCGCCTCTATGCCAAGGCTGGCCTGGCGCCCCGCGACGGGCTTCGCAGGGCGGAGGCCGAAGCGAAGGCGCTCGCACAGGCGGACGACGCCACCGTGCTGGCCGCAATGGCCGCCAATCCCATCCTGATCGAGCGGCCGCTGGTCGAGACGCCCAAGGGCGTGGTCATCGGCCGCCCGCCCGAAGCCGTGCGGGGCATCCTGTGATCGCTGCCCATTATTTGAGCAGCATCCATCCTTTTGCCCGCTTTTCGGGCGCAAATCTGACCATTTTCTTACCCTCGCAGGAGGGGAAGCCAGTTGGCACGATCTCTGCAACGCGTGAGATCGGGCGAGGGTTCGAACATCATCGGGGACAGTCAGGCTCGTGAAAAAGATTGAGGCGATCATCAAGCCGTTCAAGCTCGATGAGGTGAAGGAGGCGCTGCACGAAATCGGCGTGTCCGGCATCACCGTCACCGAGGCGAAGGGTTTCGGCCGCCAGAAGGGACATACCGAGCTCTATCGCGGTGCCGAATATGTCGTCGACTTCCTGCCGAAGGTAAAGCTGGAGGTGGTCGTCGAGGACGGTCTGGCCGAGCGCGTGGTGGAGGCGATCGCCGCCGCCGCGCAGACTGGCCGGATCGGCGACGGCAAGATCTTCGTGATCCCGGTCGAAACGGCGCTGCGCATCCGCACGGGCGAGCGCGACGACGCGGCGATCTGACGCACCCGACACTCATCCGTCACCGGGCTGACATTCGGCCCGGCTAAACACGTATCACCGGCCCCGGCCTTTCGCCGGAGGGCGGCCAAGCAGAGAGAGAACGGCACATGGCGAATACGGCCAGCGACATCCTGAAGAAGATCAAGGACGAAGAGATCGAGTGGATCGACCTGCGCTTCACCGATCCCAAGGGCAAGTGGCAGCACCTGACCATGGTCGCCTCGATCCTGGGTGAGGATGAGCTGACCGACGGCCTGATGTTCGACGGCTCCTCGATCGAGGGCTGGAAGGCGATCAACGAGTCGGACATGGTCCTCAAGCCCGACCTCGACGCCGTGTACACCGATCCGTTCTCGGCCACCCCGATGCTGATCGTGTTCTGCGACATCGTCGAGCCGTCGACTGGCGAGCTCTACGCCCGCGATCCGCGCTCGACCGCCAAGCGCGCCGAGGCATTCGTGAAGACCACCGGCATCGGCGACACCGTCTATGTCGGCCCGGAAGCCGAATTCTTCATGTTCGACGACGTGCAGTTCGACACGAACTATTCGTCCTCCTACTTCAAGATCGACGATATCGAGCTGCCGACCAACACCGGCCGCGAATATGAGGGCGGCAATCTCGGCCACCGTCCGCGCGCCAAGGGCGGCTATTTCCCCGTCGCGCCGGTCGACTCGGCGGTCGACATCCGCGGCGAGATGGTCACCACCATGCTCGAAATGGGCCTGCCCTGCGACAAGCACCATCACGAGGTCGCCGCCGCGCAGCACGAGCTGGGCCTGACCTTCGGCACGCTGACCCAGACCGCCGACCGCATGCAGATCTACAAGTATGTCGTGCACCAGGTCGCCCATGCCTATGGCAAGACCGCGACCTTCATGCCCAAGCCGATCAAGGAAGATAACGGCTCGGGCATGCACACCCACTTCTCGATCTGGGAAGGCAAGAACCCGCTGTTCGCCGGCAATGGCTATGCGGGTCTGTCGGAAATGTGCCTCTACTTCATCGGCGGCATCATCAAGCACGCCAAGGCGGTGAACGCCTTCACCAACCCGACCACCAACAGCTACAAGCGTCTGGTGCCGGGTTATGAAGCGCCGGTGCTGCTCGCTTACTCGGCGCGCAACCGCTCGGCTTCGTGCCGCATCCCATACGGCACCGGCCCGAAGTCGAAGCGCGTCGAGGTGCGCTTCCCCGACGCGCTGGCGAACCCGTATCTCGCCTATGCGGCGCTGCTGATGGCGGGTCTGGACGGTATCCAGAACAAGATCCATCCGGGCGAGGCGATGGACAAGAACCTGTACGACCTGCCGCCCGCCGAGCTGGCCCAGGTTCCCACGGTCGCCGGTTCGCTCCGCGAAGCGCTCGACTCGCTGGCCGCCGACCACGACTTCCTGCTGAAGGGCGACGTGTTCACCAAGGACCAGATCGAAAGCTATATCGAGCTGAAGATGAGCGAAGTGATGCGCTGGGAAATGACCCCCAGCCCGGTCGAATACGACATGTACTACAGCGGCTGATCCAGCCACGGACCGATGTCACTACGGGGAAAGGGGCCGCGAGGCCCCTTTCTTTTTGGGACGACGGCCGCCGATACACCCGTCCAAAACGGATGACGTCAAGGCTCTCGGACTGGCGGAAAGACGGCACTTCCCGTCGTCCGCAAATAGAGCAGGATGACATAAGCACCCGCCCCCTGCCCTTCAGGGGCATTGTCCACTTTAGAATCAGCGAGGGCAGAGGGAAGAATAGGCGGATCGAATGTCGGTCCGAGCATCACACAGGGCGGGCTTCCCCGACCGTATAGACCCGCAGATCACGCTCACCGATGCCCAATGCCGGCCATGCCGCCCGCCATTCGGCGATATGCGGCGACGCGAAATGCGCATCCAGCGCCGCCTGATCGGCCCATATCTCCTTCACATGGATGAGGCCGGGGTCGAGCACGTCCTCGGCATAGCCATATTCCAGGCATCCCGGCTCGGCGCGGCTGGCCTCGACCATGCGGCGCATGACGGGGCGGGCGGCGTCCAGATTGTCCGGCGGCAGCCGCACCGTGCCGATGATCAGCAGCCTGTCGCTCACGGCGTCACCGACACCCGCTTGGCCGACAGGATCTTCACCGGTGCCGCCAGCATCTCGCCCTTGAACGGCCCCTTGGCGGCGTCGGTCTGCGCGTCGAGGATCTTGTGGATCACGTCCATCCCCTCGACCACATGACCAAAGGCGGCATAGCCCAGATTGTCGCCGGGCTTGGAGGGATCGGCATCGAGCGAGGGCTGTGCGCCCACCATGATGGTGAAGTCGCCCCGCGCGCTGCCCGGCGCCAGCCGCGCGATCGAGATGGTGCCGTCCAGATGCTTCAGGCCGGTCTTCGTCGTCGGCTCATGCGCGATCGGGGGCAGGATGCGCTTGGGCTCGTTCTGGATGCCGAACTGGACGAAGCCGAAATCGGGCGCGACGCGGACCGAGCGATAGAAGGTCACGCCGTCCAGCCGGTGCTGGTCGACATAGCGCAGGAAATTGGCGGTGGTGATCGGCGCATGGGTGCGATCGAGGTCGAGGACGACCGGCCCCAGGCTGGTCTGCATCGCGACCCGGACCATGACGGGCCTGGGGGCTTCGACCGTGGCCGGTGCCGTCGGCGTGGCGGGCGCGGCCTGAATGGCCAGCAGAGCGAGCGGGAGGAGCGCGATCATATGGGTCTCCGATGGGCGATTTCAGCCAGCTTAACGGGAATGTCGGACGAGGAATATTCCTGGCGCTTCGACTTTGGTCAGGGGATCAGCACCGTGCTCCCCACCGTCTCGCCTGCCTCGATCGCGCGGTGCGCCTCGGCCGCGTCGGTCAGGGCGAAGCTCTGGCCGATCTCGGGCGTGATTGCGCCTTTCTCCAGCATCGCGAAGACCCGCGCGATCAGACGCCGCTTGTCCCCGGCGGTCACCGCATAGTCGAACAGCGTCGGCCGGGTGACGAACAGCGAGCCCTTGGCCGCCAATAGGCCCAGATGGACCCCGTCGACCGGCCCCGAGGCATTGCCGAAGCTGACCACCAGTCCGCGCCGCGCCATGCTGTCGAGCGAGGCGCCCCAGGTCGCCTTGCCCACGCCGTCCAGCGCCACCGGCACGCCCTGGCCCTGGGTGATCTCGCGAACCCGGGCGGCGACATCCTCGGTCCGGTTCAGGATGACGTGATCGGCCCCGGCCGCGCGCGCCTTTTCGGCCTTCGCCTCACTGCCCACCGTGGCGATGACGGTCGCGCCGATCGCTTTCAACCAGCCGACCGCCAGGTGCCCGACCCCACCCGCCGCCGCATGGACCAGCACGGGCCAGCCCGGCTGGACGGCGGCGCAATCCTCGATCAGGAACGCGGTCGTCGCGCCCTTCAGCAGAATCGCCGCGGCCGTGCGATCATCCACCCCGTCGGGCAAGGGCACCAGCAAATCGGCCGCGACATTGCGGGCCGTCGCATAGGCGCCGCGCGCCGGGCCGAACACGCCGACGCGGTCGCCCACCGCGAAATCGGTCACGCCTTCGCCCAGCGCCTCGACCACGCCCGCCGCCTCCGAGCCCAGCCCGCCCGGCAGGTCGATGGGATAGAGCCCGCTGCGGTGATAGGTGTCGATATAGTTCAGGCCCACCGCATGGTGACGCATGCGAACCTCGCCGGGGCCGGGCGGGGGCAGTTCGTGCTCGCGCCACCGGATCACCTCGGGGCCGCCGGTCTTGTCGATGAACGCGGTCTTTTCCATGGGGTTCAGGCTCCTGTTCGACATGGTGGCAAGCGCAACGCCTCAATAATCCTTCGAGATGCGCACGTTCAGGCTCTGCCGCCCCAGCGTCGAGATGCTGGAGAGCAGCGAAAGCCAGCGGGTGACCTGGAACTCGACCTGGGTCGCGGAATAGCCCTGACCGTCGGTCACGATCTCGGCATAGAGGCGCCGGGTGATATATTTGCCCGCCGCCACCGACGTGCCGCGCCCCAGCTGCACATCGGCGGGCAGCACGCGCAGCCGATCGAGCCCCGCCGCCCGGCGCACCGCGTTGATCGGGTTCAGCCCGCCCCCGCCATCCTGAAGCGCGGCGACGGCGGCGGCAAGCTGCAACGCCTCGGGCGCGGACAGCTTGGCGATCGAGGTGCCGAACAACAGGCGCGACAACAGCTCGTCATTGGGCAGCGCGGGGGTGCTGGAAAAGCCGATCTCGGGCTTCAGCGCGGTGCCGGTGACGCGGATCGAGGCGCTCAGCCCCTGGACATTGGCATTGGCCGCGATGTCGAGCGCGGGGTTGGCGGGCACCTCGCCGCCGAAGCGGATGATGCCGCGCGCCAGATCGAACTCGCGGCCCGCAAAGTCGTAATCGCCGCGGATCAGCGTCGCCTGTCCGGTGATCGCGGGATTGTCGGGCGTGCCGCCGATCTTCAGGTCCGCCGACCATTCGCTGTTGAGGCCCAGCCCGGAGACGATCAACCCGCCCGAGGCGCGCGCGCGGACGTCCAGCGTCCAGGGCTTGCGCGGAGCATCGTCCTCCTCGCCGCCGCCGGGAACGTTGATCTCGCGGATGTTGAGCTGCGGCACCGCCGTCGCGGCGGAGGCGCGGCCCAGGCGATAACGGCTGCTGTCGAGCACCACGTCGCCCGCGATCGTGCCGCCCGTCCCGTCCGAATGGAAGGTCAGCGGCCCGGTCACCGTCGCGGCAATATCGTCACGCGCGATCATCGCCGCGCGGCTGGCCTGGAGCGAGAGGTCGAGGCCGATGCCATGGGCGGCGGCGAAGTCGAACTGGCCGTTGCCGCTGACCCGCCCCTCGCGCCCCGCCTGCGCGGCGAACCGGTCGATCACCAGCCGCGATCCGCCGAACCGGCCGCTGGCCTGGACGTCGGTCAGGACGGTGCCGGTCGTCGCGCTTTCGATCCGCGCGCCGGTCGCGCGCACCGCCCCCCGGATGACCGGCTGGCGAAGCGAGCCGCCGACATCCGCGCCGATCGCCACCGGCCCCGACAGATCGAACAGCTCGACCCCGGTCAGCCGCCACAGCGTATCGGCGGGCCCGGCATAGCGTAGCTGCGCGATCAGCTGCCCGGTCTGCATCCGGCTGGCCCAATCGCCCTGTCCGGCAGGCACCAGCAGCGCCTGGCCGCGCCCGACGATCCGCCCGCCCGACGCCATGACCGCGCGCACGCCCAGCCGGTCGGCGGACAATACCCCCGCCACCCCCATGTCGATCGGCCGCGAATTCAGCACCAGTCCCGCGCGCGTCAGCCCGCGAATGGTCAGGTCGACCTTGCCGGTCGGCGCCCCGCCCGCCCGGCGCAGGGTCAGCGTCCCGCTGGCGCTGCCCCCCAGCCCGAGGCCCGGATAACCGATGTCGAGCACGGCCAGCGGCATCCGGGACAGCCCCGCCTGCACCTCCACGCCATCGGCGTCGAGCCGCCCGGCCAGCTTCGCCTCGCCCCCCGCAAAAGCCAACCGTGTCGGTGCCAGGGTCCAGCTGTCGCCGTCGCGCGCGTGACCACGGCGGGCGACAGGAATTGCAGCGGACGCCGGTCGAGCGTGCCCTGCGCGGTCATCGACAGCCGCCCCGGCGTCACCTGCGTCACGGTCTGGATCGCGAAAGCGCGACCGCGCGACCCCGAAATGCCGACCCGCACCTCGCCCGTCCCGCCACGCAGTCGCGCGGTGCCGGTCATCTGCGCGATGTGGAAGGCACCGTGCCGCACCCCCTGCGCACGCGCCGACGCCTCGACCGAGGCCCCGGCGGGATCGAGCAGCGCGATCAGGTCGAGCCGCCCCTGACGGACCGCCACGCCCGCGATCTGCGCCTGTCGCGCCGCCAGATGGGTTTCGATCCGCTGCACGCCATTGGCGGGCCGGAACAGCAATTCGCCCGACAGCCCGCCGCCCGCCACGCCCAGCTGTCCGACAAAGCCGCCCTGCGCCACGGTTAGCGCGCCGGTCGCCCTGGCACCGGCGACCTCCAGCGGCTGGAACTGGATCACCGCATCCTGCCCGCGCGGCAGCAGGATCGCGCCGGTCAGGCGGAACGGGCCCAGGCGCGATCCGCCATTGGCGCGGACCGCAAAGCCCTGGTCGGTGGGGTCGAGATGCGCGCGGACATTGGCAAGGCCCAGCGCGGCATTGGGCTGGGCAAGGATCAGGTCCAGCGTCGGCCGGTCGATCCGCCCGTCCAGCGTCATCTGCACCGGGCCATAGCTGCGCTGCCGCCCGCCCCCGACGAAGCGGAAGCTGCCGTCGGTCCGGCGGATCGCCTCGCCGGTCAGCCGGATATCCGGGCCGGTCAGCACCAGCCGATGGAAATGAAAGACGCCGTCCGGCCCGCGCTCCAGATCGGTGGTCAGGCGCGGCAATCCACCCGCCAGCGACCGCAGGAAGCTGTTGTCGAGGCGACGGACCTGCGCCTCGCCGCGCCCGACGATGCGCGTGCCATGGCCGCCCGCACCCGGCACGGCGGTCAGTTTGGAGCGGACGTCGACGATGCCCAGGCCGGGGATCAGATAACGCTGGAGCGCGCCGTCCAGCGCGACATCGTAGCGGCCGTTGGTCAGGTCGATCCGCAGGCCCAGCCGCCCCGCCAGCCTGTCCGAGCGCAGCGCAAGCCCCTGTCCGACGATCGCCCGCGGCGTGATGCGCAGGTCGCCCGCCACCGACAGGCGGCGCAATATGCCGCCCGCCGCTTCGCCGACCCCCGTCACCCGCGCGGCGGTGAACCGGACCGGCAGGGTCAGCGGCCAGCCGCCGCTCAACCGCCCCCGCCCCTCAGCCAGCGCGCCGTCGAACCCCGTGCGATCGAACGAGAAGCGGGTGGCCGCCAGCCGATAGTCGAAGGCCGCCCGGTCCAACGCGCCGTCCAGCCGCAGGCGCAGCGCGATCGCCTGTCCGCGCATATTGGCGAACAACGCTTCGGGCCGGAGCAGGCGCGCCTCCACCCGCAGGCCGTCGAAACGGTTGGCGCCCAGATCGACCGTCCCCGTCGCCCGCGCCCGCAAGGCGGCCGAGCGCAGCGCCAGCGCGCCGGTCAGGCGGCGGTCGGCGAAATCGGCTTGCCCGGCCAGCGTCACGCGCGGCGCGGTCAGGCGCTGCAACCGCCCGCGCAGGATCAGCGAGGGGGTGAGATAACCCGATAGGGCATAGTGCCCCGCCCGCGCCGACAGCGTCAGGTCGGCCGCGCGCCGCTGCGCGATCAGGCCATGCGCGCGCCCGTCCCAGCGGGTCCAGCTGCCCTTGCCCGCAACGTCGAGCGACACCGGCGCGCGCGCGCCCGACAGCCGCGACAACACGCCCCCGGCCCGCCCCCGCGCCTGAACCGCCAGGTCGAACCGGTCGCGGTCGGGCTGCGCGTCCAGCCGCAGGCGAAGCCGGTCGCTGCCCGCCACCGCGCCGTCGAGCGCGACGAGCGCCCGGCCGTCGCGAATGTCCGCGCGTCCATCGATCCGCGCCACCCGCCGACGGCCCAGCACGGCGGGCGCGAGGACCAGCCGGTCGAGATGGAGCCGGTCGATGCGGATATCGAAATCGGGCAGGATCGGCGTGTCGCGCCCGGTGCGGCGGGTGTGCGGCACATGATAGAGCGTGGCGAGCGGCGCTTCGACCGCGCGGATGTCGAGCGCCCCCCGCGCCCAGTTCAACGGCCGCCAGTCCAGCCGCGCCCGCGGCACCCGGACCAGCAGGCCGTCCAGATCATAGACGCGCAGATCGACCAGCCGCATGTCCGAATAGAGCGACCCTTCGATCCGTCCGACCGAGAAGCGCAGGCCAGTCGGGGTGCGGATCGCCCCGATCCGGTCGGCGACCCAGCGATGGCCGATCGCGGTATCGACGATCATCAGCGCGGCGCCGATCGTGGCCAGCACCAGCGCCGTCAGGATCGCCAGCGCCCGACCCCAGCGGAACCGGCGCGCGATCACCGGCGGATCGGCGGGCAGATCCTCCCCCTCGTTCAAAATGCCTGTCCCAGCGAGACATAGACGGCGACCCGGCTATCCCCCTTTTGCGGGTTGAGCGGCGTGCCGAGATCGAGGCGGATCGGTCCGAAATTGGAGTAATAGCGCACTCCCAGTCCGGTGCCGAAGCGCAGCCCGGTCAGGCGCGGCAGCGGCGAGGTCGCGATATTGCCCGCGTCGAGAAAGGGCACGATGCCGAAATTGCCGAACGCCCTGACCCGCGCCTCGATCGAGAATTCCGCTAGGCTGCGCCCGCCAATGGGGTCGTTATTGGCATCGCGCGGCCCGATCGCCTGAAAGCCATAGCCGCGCACCGACGCGCCGCCGCCCGCATAGAAACGCCGCGACGGCGCGATCTGGTCGCGCGGCGCGCCCAGGATCGTCCCCAGCCGGGTGCGCGCCGCCAGCACCACCCGGTCGCCGAACGGGCGATAGATGCTGGCATCGACCTGCGTCCGCGCATAGCCGAACGCCGCCCCCTGCAACGACAATTCGGGGCTCAGCCGCCCGCCCAGCCGGAAGCCGCGCGTCGGGTTCAGCAGGTCGTCCGATCCGTCATAGTTGAGGCTGGTCGGCAATGCGCCGATGAAGAAGGTCCGTCGGCGCGGCTGGCCGGTCGACTCGATCACGTCGCGCTCGTCCGAGGTCAGCAGCTCGCCGCCCAGCGACCAGGTCCAGGTCTTCTGGAAGAAGATGTTGGTCTGCCGCTCCAGGCTGGCCGACAGCGACAGCGTCTTGGCCTCATAGGCGTCGCGCAGCAGATGCGCGGCGGCGAACTGCGCGGTCAGCACCCGGTCGCGGCCGTTGAAGTTGTTGCGCCGGAACACCACCGAGCCGAGCTGCTCGCGCGTGCCCAGCACACTGCGCAGGGTCAGCGCGCCCTCGGGCGGGAAGAGGTTGCGATCGGTCCAGTTGATCGCCGCGCGCGCGCCCTCGCCGGTGCCATAGCCCAGCTCGCCCGCGATGGTATGCGACGGCGCGGGTTCCAGCGTGACCGCGACATTGACCGTCTCGGGCGTGTCGCCGGGCACCGGCTTGACCTGGACCGAGGAGACGAGCCCGGTCTGCACCAGCGCGCGGCGCAGATCGTCCAGCCCGGCCGAGTCATAGGGATCGCCGGGGCGGAAGCGCGCAATGTCCTGGACATGCTCCGCGTCGAACAGCCGGTCGCTGGTCGTGACGATCCGCCCGTAACGGCGCGGCGTGCCCGGTGCGATCGACAGGTCCAGCGTCGCGGTGCGCGCGGCGCGATCGACCACGATCTGCGGATCGCCGACCTTGGCGAAGGGAAAGCCCGCCTCGCCCACCGCCGCCTTCAGGGCCGCCTCGCCCGCGACGATGGTATCGGCGTCGACCGGATCGCCCGGCTTGATGCCGAACGCCTGCGTCAGCGGCGCGGCCTTGTCCCCCGCCCTCTGCACCCCGTCGAGCGTCACCCCGGCGAAACGGTACAGAGTGCCCGGCGTCGCCTGCAGCAGCACGGTCGGCACCTCGCCGGGTTCGATCCGCGTCGCGACCTGCGCATCATAATAGCCCGCGCCGCGCAGCAAATTGGTCAGCAGCGCGGCATCCTCGCGCGCGCGGCGGTCGAGCTGCGCGGCGTTGGCGGGATCGCTGTCATTGGTGTGGAGGCTGGACAGCTCGTCGAACCGCTTGCGGAGCAGGTCCCCCGCGCCGTCGATCCCCTCGACCCGCCAGCGATAACGCCGCTCCGCCGCCGCATCGACCGTCGCCGCGATCGTCGCGGACGGATCGCCCGGCGCGGTCGACAGGTCGGGCCAGGCCACCCCGATCTCGGGCAGCGGCGCAAGCGGCGCGGACGGGTCGAGCATCGTCGGATCGATGGCGTCCGGCGTCGTCTGCGCGGCGGGCGCGGTCGAGGACGGCGCGGGGTTGGCACCGACCGGGACCGTCTGGGCACGCGCCTGGCCCGTCCAGGCGATTCCGCCCATTTCCATGGCAATACAAAGGATGGCGACCGATCGGCGCGGCCGCCCGACGCGGACCATCATGGCCCAGTCCCTAGCCGCGACGGAGCGGCAGCGACACCCCCCGGCACGCTCGGTTGAACAGATTTGCCGCGCCGGACGTCGCGCGCCATGGTCCGCGTGCCGCCCGGCCCGCATCAATGAACGGTGCCGAACGCCTCTTCGCTGGACAACAGGCCGATCAGACGCTCGATCTGGCGCCAGCGGCAGAAATGGATGTGGTTGCCCAGGTCGCGGCTACGCCCCGCGCGCGCCGCCGCTTCTCCGCCCGCCGATTCGCCGAACGTCTCCATCATCTCCGCCGCAGTCGCCACATCGGTGTCGGTGACGAAGGGAGGAACCTGAAAGCCGCCGCCGCGATCGGGCATATACACTCCTGAACCGTGCCGTTTCGCTGGCGTCCCTAATCCGGATTTCCGTTTTTCGCCAGTCCCCTTGGCCTGTGCCGCGCGCCCCGTCGCGGGACGGCTGGCCTCGCCCGGCGCATCGTGCGAGGACGGTCACCATGACCGATCCCCAGCGCCCTTCCGCCCCGCCGTCCCCGCCCCGCGCGTCGCGGCCGTCCGCGCCCGCGGGCGGGTTCTTCATCGCGGTCGGCGTGGTGGGCGGCATCCTTGCCGGGCTGGCGACGGGACAGGTGACGCTGGGCGTGCTGGCCGGACTGGGGTTCGGCATCCTCGTCGCGCTGCTGCTCTGGTGGCGGAGCCGCTGAGGCCGTCAGCTGGGCAGGCGCATCTGCCACACCACCCGCCCGATCACCGTGATCGGCCCCTGCGGCACCGGCGGCGCGGCGGGATTGTCGCTTGAGGCGACCAGCCCCTCGGGCCCGGCACGGAGGCGCTTGACCATCAACACCTCGCCGATCCGGATGATATAGAGGCCGCCCCGCGCGGGCGGGCGGACATCCTGCTGATCGACGACCAGGTGATCGCCGTCCATCAGCCCCGGCGCCATCGAGTCGCCCCGCACCCGGATGACCGAGGCGGCGCCCTCGTGCAGCCCCAGCCGCCGCGCCAACTGGCGATCGAGCGCCTCGACCCCGATCATCACCTCGTCATCCACGGTCGCCCCCGGCCCCGCCGAGGCAGCCACCGCGAGCCGCCGGACCAGCATCGGCCCCGCCTCCACCGACGCGCCCAGCCGCGTTTCAGCGATGCCGAAGAACTCGGCCAGCTGACGGCGATCGCCCTCGGCCAGCATGCGCGGCGATCCGCGATGGACGAACTGGTGGAGATAGGCCTCGTTGCGCCCCAGCATGCGCGACAGCGCGGCCAAGCTGACGCCCGCCTGCTCCGCCAGCGCCTGGAGCGTGGCCCTGATCTCCGATCCCGACATGGCCTCCGATATAGGCATAGGATTTTTCCTAGACAAGTTGGAAATTAGAACAGAACAAGAACAGCGGAGATTCGGACAATGGGAGAACGTCCATGGAATTGCTGGGGTTGATCGAACGCTATCTGAAGGCCAGCCACATGCCGGAAACCAAGTTCGGCCGCATGGCGGTCAACGACCCGCGACTGGTGGGCGACCTGCGGCGCGGGCGCGAGCCGGGGCCGGAGATGGTCCAGCGCGTCCGCAGCTTCATCGCGGAGCATCGCGCATGACCGCGCTCGCCTGGTCGGACCCCGCCCGCCGCTCCGCTGGCCTGTGCCGCACCCGTCCGCGTCCCGCCGATCGCGGCGAAAGGCTGGCCCGCGTCCTTGCCGCCCATGCCGCGCAGGCGGGGTGTACGGTTACGATCGCGGTCCAGGCGGTCGAGCCATGGTCTTCGGCGACATTCAGCGGATCGGTGGCGACCCTGTCGCTGGCCGCGCCCTCCTCCCCGGCCCTGGCCGCCTGGCTGGCCGATCTGGCGGAGGCGGATATTCCGCTGGGTCGCGATATCGTCGCCGATCTGTCGGTCGAACCGGCGGCGGAGGGGTGGCTGCTGCGCGTCCTGACCTGTGCGGATGCGGCAAACGGATGAACGGTCGGTCATTTTTCTGTTGATATGTTGTAACACTACGCTACCGACGGGGCTTCGCCAATCATCGGAGCCCTGTCCTTGCCCAAGTCCGTCCTGCTGTCCGGCCTGTCGGCCACCGCCGTCGCCGCCCTGTTCGCCCTTCCCGCCGCCGCGCAGACCGCAGGCCAGCCGACCAATCGCGGCCGCGAGATCGTGGTGACCGCGCCGGTCCAGCAGTCGGAAGCGGACGTGCTGTCGGGCACCTCGATCGTGACGGGCGAGGAACTGCAACGCTCGATCCGGCCGACCATCGGCGAGACGCTGGCCCGTCAGCCAGGCGTGTCGGCCACCTCGTTCGGCCCCAACGCCTCGCGCCCGGTGCTGCGCGGCTTCCAGGGCGAGCGTATCCGCGTGCTGACCGACGGCATCGGATCGATCGACGTGTCGAACACCAGCGTCGACCATGCCGTCGTCATCAACCCGCTGCTCGCCGAGCGGATCGAGGTGCTGCGCGGCCCCTCCGCGCTGCTGTTCGGATCGTCGGCGGTGGGCGGCGTGGTCAACGTCATCGACACCCGCATCCCGCGCACCGTGCCCGAAAATGGCTATCGCCTGTCGGGCATGGCGACCTATGGCTCGGCCGCGACCGAACGGTCGGTGGCGGGCGCGACCGATGTCGCGGTCGGCAAGCAGTTCGTGGTGCACGCGGACGGTTCGTATCTGAAGACCGACAATCTGAAGATCGGCGGCTATGTCCTGTCTCCGCGCGCCCGCGCCGAGGCGCAGGCGGCGGCGGCGCAGGCGCCCCGCGACCCGCTCAACTTCGGCCGGCTCGCCAATCTTAGCGGTCGCCTGCCCAACACCGCCAGCGAGACCTGGACGGCGGGGGTCGGCGGTGCGCTGATCACCGATACGGGCTCGCTGGGCATCGCCTATAGCCATTATGACAGCCTGTACGGCGTGCCGATCCGCTATACCCTCACCCCCGGCGGCGAAAAGCCCGAGGCGCCGCGTCTCAGCCTCGTCCAGAACCGCCTCGACCTGCGCGGCGAGATCGAGACGGGCGGCGGCTTCCTCGACCGCATCCGCCTGCGCGCGGGCGCGGCGCAATATCGCCATTACGAGCTGGAGGAAGATGGCGGCATCGGCACCGCCTTCTACAACAAGGGCATCGAGAGCCGCCTGGAGCTGGTCCAGTCGAAGCGCGACGGCTGGCAGGGCGCGTCGGGCGTCCAGTTCTTCAACCGCGACTTCGACGTGCGCGGCGACGAGGCGTTCCTGCCGCGCAACAACACCGCGCAGGTCGGCCTGTTCACCCTGCAACAGCTGGATCGCGGCGCCTTCAAGATGGAGGCGGGTGCCCGTTACGAGCATACCTCGCTGACCGCGCGCACCGCCGTCGCCGACAACCGCTTCTTCCGGGGCCAGCGCAGCTTCGACGCCTTTTCGGGCTCGGTTGGCGCCAGCTACGGCTTCGCGCCCGACTGGCGTGCGGGCCTGAACCTGTCGCGCACCGAACGCGCGCCGTCGGCCGAGGAACTGTTCGCCAACGGCCCGCACGCCGGGACCGAGGCCTATGAACTGGGCAACCCCAATTTCAAGAAGGAAGCGAGCTGGGGCATCGAGGCGACCGTCCACGGCCATGGCGAGGGCTATAGCTTCGACGCCTCGGCCTATTACAACCGCTTCTCCAACTATATCTATGACGCGCTGGTCACCCAGAGCCCCTGCGTGGCGGCGGCGGCGCCTTCGGGCCGCACCGTCGACCTGCCCTGCTTCCAATATGCGCAGGCCGATGCCCGCTATTACGGGATCGAGGCGGAGGGTTCGGTGCGCCTCGCGACGATCGGCACCTATGCGATCAACGCCGACCTGCTGGGCGACTATGTCCATGCCCAGATCCTGAACACCGGCCCCGCCCCGCGCATCCCGCCGCTGCGGCTGCTCGGCGGGCTGGAAGCGCAGTCGGACCGGGTGAACGCCCGCGTCGAGGTGGAGCGCAGCTTCCGCCAGAGCCGCGTGCTGGGGCTGGAGACGCCGACCAACGGCTTCACGCTGGTCAACGCCTCGGTCCAGCTCAAGCCCTGGGGCGCGGTGAACCCGACGACGCTGACCCTATCGGCCAACAACATCTTCGACGTCGACGCGCGCCGCCATGCCAGCGTGCTGAAGGACTTCGCGCCGCTGGCCGGTCGCGATCTGCGCGCGACGCTCAGCTTCAAGCTCTGACGCCCCCTCGAGCGTTCAGACCTGGGCCCTTCCCGTTCCGGCGGGAGGGGCCCTTTTTCATATCCCCGCCCGCCCCCGCCGGGGGTGGACAAACCAGGCCGCCTTCGGGAGAAGCGGGAGGATAAGGAGAGAAGACATGTCCCGAATGGGCAAGTTCGACTGGGCGGATCCGTTGCTGCTCGACGACCAGCTGACCGATGACGAGCGGATGATCCGCGACACCGCGCGCGCCTATGCCGACGACCGGCTGGCGCCGCGCATCATCGACGCCTTCGCCAACGAGCATACCGATCCCGCGATCTTCCGCGAGATGGGCGAACTCGGGCTGCTTGGCCCCACCATCCCGGAGGAATTCGGCGGCGTCGGCGCATCCTATGTCGCCTATGGCCTGATCGCGCGCGAGGTGGAGCGGATCGACAGCGGCTATCGCTCGATGATGAGCGTGCAGTCGAGCCTCGTCATGTATCCGATCCATGCCTATGGCTCGGACGAACAGAAAAGCCGCTATCTGCCCAGGCTGGCGAGCGGCGAATGGATCGGCTGTTTCGGGCTGACCGAACCCGATGCGGGCTCCGATCCCGGCGGCATGCGCACCACCGCCAAGAAGGTCGATGCCGGCTATGTCCTGTCGGGCGCCAAGACCTGGATCTCCAATTCGCCGATCGCCGATGTCTTCGTGATCTGGGCCAAGTCGGATGCGCATGGCGGCGCGATCCGGGGCTTCGTGCTGGAAAAGGGCATGAAGGGGCTGTCCGCGCCCAAGATCGACAACAAGCTGTCCCTGCGCGCCTCGATCACCGGCATGGTGATGATGGACGAGGTGGCGGTGGGCGAGGACGCGCTGCTGCCGCATGTCGAGGGGCTGAAGGGCCCGTTCGGCTGCCTCAACCGCGCGCGCTACGGGATCAGCTGGGGCGCGATGGGGGCGGCGGAATTCTGTTTCCACGCCGCGCGCCAATATGGCCTGGACCGCAAGCAGTTCGGGCGGCCGCTGGCGGCGACACAGCTCTATCAGAAGAAGCTGGCCGATATGGAGACCGAGATCGCGCTGGGCCTGCAAGCCTCGCTGCGCGTCGGACGGCTGATGGACGAGGGCCGGTTCGCGCCCGAGATGATCTCGATCGTCAAGCGCAACAATGTCGGCAAGGCGCTCGACATCGCGCGGGCGTCGCGCGACATGCATGGCGGCAACGGCATTTCGGGCGAGTATCAGGTGATGCGCCACATGCTGAACCTGGAGACGGTCAACACCTATGAAGGCGCGCATGACGTCCACGCGCTGATCTTGGGCCGTGCCATCACCGGGATCGCGGCATTTTGATCCCGTCCCCATTCCTCCCCAAGCTCGGCTTGGGGAGGGGAACCATCCGAAGGATGGTGGAGGGGCTTATGCCCCTGCCCCTCCACCACGCCCTGCGGGCGCGGTCCCCCTCTCCATCTTGCGATGGGGAGGATTGAGGATGGCAAATCCCCCACCCCTGACCGGACTGAAGGTCGTCGAGTTGGCCCGCATCCTCGCCGGTCCCTGGGCGGGGCAGGTGCTGGCCGATCTCGGCGCGCAGGTCGTCAAGGTCGAGAGCCCCGAGGGCGACGACACCCGCCGCTGGGGCCCGCCCTTCATCGCCAACCCGGACGGCAGCCGCGACGCGGCCTATTTCCACGCCGCCAATCGCGGCAAATCCTCGGTCGTCGCCGACTTCGCGACGCCGGAGGGGCAGCGGATCGTCCGCGACCTGGTCGCCGATGCCGATGTGGTAATCGAGAATTTCAAGCTGGGCGGCCTTGCCCGCTACGGCCTCGACCATGACAGCCTGTCGGCGATCAACCCGCGCCTGATCTATTGCTCGATCACCGGCTTCGGGCAGGACGGCCCCTATGCCCCGCGCGCGGGCTATGACTTCATCGTCCAGGGCATGAGCGGGATCATGGACCTGACCGGCGAGCCCGACGGTCCGCCACAGAAGATCGGCGTGGCGCTGGCCGACATCATGACCGGGCTCTATGCCGTGATCGCGATCCAGGCGGCGCTGCACATGCGGGAGCGCACGGGCCGTGGGCAGCGGATCGACATGGCGCTGCTCGACACGATGACCGGGGTGCTCGCCAACCAGGCGATGAACTATCTCGCCTCGGGCACGACGCCGACCCGGCTGGGCAATGCGCATCCCAATATCGTGCCCTATGCCGCCTTTCCCGCCAGCGACGGCTGGTTCATCCTGGCGGTCGGCAACGACACGCAGTTCCGGCGCTTCGCCGCGCTGGTCGGGATCGATGGCGACGATCCCCGCTTCGCGACCAACGCCTTGCGCTGCGAGCATCGCGACACGCTGACCCCGATGATCGAAGCGGCGACGCGGGTCTGGCCGCGCGACACGCTGCTCGCCCGGCTGGCGGCGGAGGGCGTCCCCGCCGGGCCGATCAATACGGTGGAACAGGCCTTTGCCGATCCGCAGGTCGTCGCGCGCGGACTGGCCATCCATCCGCAGCGGCCCGACGGCTCCACCGTCCCCGGCGTCCGCACCCCGATCCGCTTTTCCGACGCCGACCTGATGCTCGACCGCGCCGCGCCGCTGCTGGGATGCGACCGGCCGACGACGTGACCCGCCTCGATTGAGCGGGGCTGGTCGATCGCCTATGCCTGGCCCCCGATGACCAGCCTGACCGTCAACAACCAGCCCGTCCGCTATCGCCTGCCCCCGGACACGCCGCTGCTCTGGGCGCTGCGCGACGCGTCCAACCTGACCGGCACCAAATATGGCTGCGGCACGGGCGATTGCGGCGCGTGCACGGTCGATCTGGACGGGCGGGCGGTGCGCAGTTGCCAGATCCCCATCGGCCGGATCGAGGGCAGCGTCGTCACCACGATCGAGGGACTGTCGCGCGACCGCTCGCACCCCGTGCAGCAGGCGTTCCTGGCCGCCAATGTCAGCCAGTGCGGCTTTTGCATCCCCGGCCTGGTGATGGCCGCCGCCGCGCTGCTCCGCCGCGATCCCGCCCCCTCCGAAGCGACGATCCGCGCGCAGATCACCAATTTGTGCCGCTGCGGCGTCTATCCCCGGCTGGTCGAGGCGATCCAGCGCGCCGCCCGTGCCGCGCGTGGCGAGGAGACGATCCACGCCGCCCCCCTGCCCGGCACCGATCCCGCCGACGCCGCGCGTGCCGTTCCTGCGCTCCTTGCGCCTGCGGGCGTTCATGACACGCCATGACCCGATTCTTTCACAATGCTGACGGACGGGTTCAGCATCCGCTCAACGGCCATGGGGCAAGGTGCATCGCATGATCGGGGTCGGCTCGTGCGCCGACGGATGGGGATACGAGCGATGAGCAGGAACTGGATGGCGGGCTTGCTGGCGACGGCGGCGATGGCGGCGGGCATGGCCCCCGCGATGGTCGGCGCGCAGGCGATGATCATGGATGGCCCGCGCGGCCGTCCCGAGGGCGGACCGCGCCCCGGCGGCCCTGCCCCCGGTCCGGGCAATCCGGGCGGCCCGGCCGGTCGGCTGGAGCGCAGCGAGGGGCGGCCGATCTTCCACGACCGCGAATCCTTTCCCGAGAACCGCCCGGCCTTCCGCCCGGACCATGCCGAGGCGCCGCGCCCGCAGCGTCCCGAACCCGGCCCCGCACCCGGCCGCCCCGGCGGTCCCGATGGCGGACCACGCGATTATGACCGCCCCGGCCCGGACGGACCCGGCCCGGACCGGCCGCGTCCCGATCGCGGCGACTGGCGCGGTGACCGCCCGCGCGACCCGGCGGGCTGGCGGACGCCGGACGATGACCGCCGCCAGCAGGAATGGCGTCAAAGGGAATGGCGGGACCAGGCGCAGAACCAGCGCTGGCGCGACGAGGAACGGCGTCGGCGCGAGGATCGCGACCGCTGGGGCCGCAGCTTCGGCGACTGGCGGGACCAGAACGACCAGAATTACGGCTTTGCCGAACGGCGCGCCTGGGCCGATCAGTGGAACCGCAGCTGGCGTCGCGACCGCCGCTATGACTGGCTGGGCTGGCGCTCGCTCAATCGCGGCGCCTATCACCTGCCCCGCTATTATTCGCCCTATGGCGGCTATGGCTATCAGCGTTTCTCCAGCGGCGTGATCCTGGAGCCGATGTATTTCGGCCAGAGCTATTGGCTGGACGATCCCTATGCCTATCGCCTGCCGCCCGCTTACGGCTCGTATCGCTGGGTCCGCTATTATAACGATGCGGTGCTGGTCGACCTGCGCAGCGGGCTGGTGGTCGACATCGTGTACGACATCTTCTGGTAATGGCGGGACGGAGGGGGTGGACGCGCCCCCTCCCTCTCCAGCCTCTTGTCTTTGGCCGCCCATCGTCGCACATCCGGGGCATGTCGTTGTTTTCGAGGAAGCCGAAGGGCAATCCCGCCGCCTCCCCCGTCCGCGCCCGCTTCGGGGTCAGCGTGCCCGAACGGCTGGACGCCAACCCCGCGGTCCAGCGCGTGGTGACCGACACCGCGCAAATCTATTATCAGCATGACTTCCTCACGCCCGCCCAGTGCGACGCGCTGATCGCGATGATCGATTCCAATCGGCGGCCCTCGACCCTGTTGTCCGACCGGCCCGATTACGGATTCCGCACCTCGGAAAGCTGCGACATGAATCGCTGGTCCCCCGATGTGCAGCCGATCGATGAGTCGATCGCCGATCTGCTCGGCATCGCCCCCGAACAGGGCGAGACGATGCAGGGCCAGCGTTATGCCCCCGGCCAGCAATTCCGCGCGCATCACGATTATTTCCACGAAAGCGAAAGCTATTGGGAAAAGGTCCGGGTCCATGGCGGCCAGCGTACCTGGACCGCGATGATCTATCTCAACGACGTGCCGGAGGGCGGCGCGACCTGGTTTCCGCAGGCGGGCATCCGCGTCGCGCCGCGCCGGGGCCTGCTTCTCGCCTGGAACAACATGAAGCTGGACGGCAGCCCCAACGAGATGACCCTGCATGAAGGGATGCCGGTGGTCGAGGGCGTCAAATACGTCATCACCAAATGGTTTCGCGAGGGCAACTGGGTCAGCTGACCCGGCGCCCCATCCCCCCTTGTCGCGACTCCGCGCGGCATGGCATGGCGTTCGCGTGACGTTCTCCGCTTTCGCCGCTCGCCCATGACCGAAGTCCTCGGCATCGGCCAATCGATTCTCGGCCAGCCCTGGCGCTGGCGTGCCCTGGCCGCCGATGCGCGCGACGGGCTGGGCCATGACGATCTGGTCGCGCAGCTGTTGCTCGCACGCGGCTGCCCGCCCGATGCGGTCGAGGAACATCGCACGCCTTCGATCCGGGGGTTCATGCCCGATCCCTCGATCTTCCGCGACATGGACCGCGCCGCCGCGCGCCTGGCCGATGCGGTGATGGCGCGAGAGGCGGTCGCCATCTTCGGCGATTATGACGTGGACGGCGCGACCTCGGCGGCGGTGATGGTCCGCCTGCTGCGCGACCTCGGCCTGGCGCCCCGCGCCTATATCCCCGACCGTCTCAGCGAAGGCTATGGCCCGACCGAGGCGGCGCTGCTGCGCCTCCAGGCGGAGGGTGCGAACCTGATCGTCACTGTCGATTGCGGCGCGCAGGCGTTCGAGCCGCTCGCCGCCGCCCAGGCCGCCGGGATCGAGATACTGGTGGTCGACCACCATAAATGCGCGACCGAGCTGCCGCGCGCCCATGCGGTGGTGAACCCTAACCGGCTGGACGAGACCGAGGGCGCGGCGCACGGCCATCTGGCGGCGGTCGGCGTCTGCTTCCTGCTGGGCGCGGCGCTGATCCGGACGCTTCGCACCCGCGGCTTCTTCGCCGACCGGGCCGAGCCGCGTTTGCTCGATCTGCTCGATCTCGTCGCGCTGGGCACGGTGGCCGATGTGGCCCCCTTGCGCGGCCTCAACCGCGCCTTCGTCGCCCAGGGGCTGAAGGTGATGGCGCAGCGGCGCAATATCGGCTTGGCCGCGCTGACCGAGGCGGCACGGCTGACCCGCGCGCCGACCTGTTCCGACCTCGGCTTTGCGCTGGGTCCGCGCATCAATGCGGGCGGACGGGTCGGTCGCGCCGATCTGGGGGTGCGGCTGCTCACCACCGAAGACCCCGCCGAGGCGCGCGCCATCGCCGAGGAGCTCAACCATTTCAACGACGAACGCCGCGCGATCGAGGCCGGGGTCCAGGCCACCGCCGAGACCATCGTCGACCGCGCGCGGCAGGTCGCGGTCGTCTCCGGCGCGGGCTGGCATCCCGGCGTCATCGGCATCGTCGCGGGGCGGCTGAAGGAAAAGCTCGACCGCCCCGCCATCGTCATCGCCATCGACGAGCATGGGATCGGCAAGGGATCGGGCCGCTCGATCGCCGGGGTCGATCTGGGCGCCGCCATATTGTCCGCCAAGGAACAGGGCCTGCTGATCGCCGGAGGGGGCCATGCCATGGCGGCGGGCCTGACCGTGGAGGCGGATCGGATCGCCGAGTTCGCCGAGTTTCTGGAGGAGCGCCTGGCCGAAGCAGTGGTCCGCGCCAGCGCGGGGCGCGCGCTGCTGGTCGACGCCGTGCTGGCACCCGGCGGGGTCAATCCCGCTTTGGTCGGCGCGATGGAGGCGGGCGGCCCTTACGGCATGGGCTGGCCTGCCCCGCGCATCGCCGCCGGCCCCTTTCGCGTGATCCGCGCCGATCTGGTCGGCACCAACCATGTCCGCGCCATCGTCGCCGGCGCGGACGGCCGCAGCCTGAAGGCGATGGCCTTCCGCCAGGCCGACACCGCGCTGGGACAGGCTTTGCTGGGGGCAGGCAGCACGCGCCGCCTGTGGCTGGCAGGCCGCGCCAAGGTCGACGACTGGTCGGGCCGCGACGTCGCAGAACTCCATATCGAGGACGCCGCATGGGCCGACTGAAAAAAGTTGTTGACCGATTCCACAACCTCCCTTAGAGGCCCCTCCACGCCACCCGGCGGCCCCTTCGTCTAGCGGTTAGGACGCGGCCCTTTCACGGCTGAAACACGGGTTCGATTCCCGTAGGGGTCACCAGCATCCGCCAGAATGGCGGATTTGCGCGGTTTTGGCGGTCTTCATGGACGCTTTACCCATCCTTGTGTACAAAGGATGCGTACAAAGTGATCCGTATGGCCACCCCTTTCAAAGATCCTCGCACCGGCATTTTCTACTTTCGACGGGTCGTCCCCGCCGCGCTCCGCCCGTTCTTCGATGGCGCGTCGAGCGAGTACAAGCGCACCCTCGATACCCGCGATCCCGACGAAGCCCGTCAGCGCTACCATCCGCATGCCGTGATCTATGAGCAGAAGCTTGCCGCCGCCCGTCGCGCCTTGGCCAGCCGGCAACTCCGCTCGGCACGTGTGATGGTCGACGATTTTCTCGACGGACAATCGGATGAGCAACTCCGCGGCGCGGCGCAGAAGCTCGCCGCGCTCGAGCTCGGGGCATTCGAATATGCCAACGGCCTGACTGACCATGCGCCCGGTGCACGCTACGACTTCGGCGCGCCGCCGGGCCTTGATGATCTGCGGGACCACACAAGCCGAACCGTTATGTTGAATGCGGTGCCCGACTTCATGCCCCTGCCCTGGCTCGAGACGCTACAGCGGGTTGCCGCCCTCCCCACCCTCGATCCAATCGAGTGGTTGATCGCAGCGGTAGCCTCCGCCAACGCCCTGGGCTGGCCGCTGGCGCCCGAACTCTACGAGGCAATTGGTCGCGCTTACCTTGACAGGCTCTGCGCTGCCTGTGCTCTCAGCATCGATCCGGCACGGAGCCGCATCCTACCACCCTCGGTCCTTGTGACGGGCTCCGGGGCGGTCCTCCCCGCGCTATCCCCACCTTCGAAAAAATCACAGCTGCCGACGCCGCCAGCCAAGACGATGCCGACAATCACCCAGGTCTATGAAGCCTGGGCAAAGTTCGAGCCGCGCGAGGCCAAACTCGTCGACGAGTGGCGAACCGCCGTGAATCGGTTCGCCCAGCTTCATGACGACCCACCCGTCGATCAGATCACGGCATCGATGGTACGCGCCTATCGCCGCACCTGTTCCGGACTTCCCAGTCGGGCAAAGAAGAAGGTTACCGCGCTCCCCTTGTTAGAACAGGTCGAATTAGCCGAAGCTGAGGGATTACCGAAGCTAGCGAATGGTACCGTCAATAAGGCACTTTCAGCCATAAGGGTGACCCTCGAACACGCAGTCGAGGAAATGGAGGTCATCGAGGACAATGTTGCCAAGACGGTGAAATCCTTGCCAACAAACTCTTTGCAGGATCCGCGCCTCCCGTTCGAGCCGGAGGATATGGCAAGAATCTTCAACGCTCCTCTGCCTGAACGTGACGGGGTAGCGCCGCGAACGCTGTTCTGGGTACTGATGCTCGCCGCATTCACCGGTTGCCGCCTCGAAGAACTGGGCAAACTGCGGCCGGGCAACATCAAGACCGACGATGGCATCCCATACATTGCCATCGAACCCGATCGTCTGCGCGTCCGCCAGGAGCAAGAGGGGCCAGCCAAGCGGATGAAGACTGCCAGCGCCAAGCGGGACATCCCGTTGCATTCGACGCTGCTCGAAGCGGGCTTCCTTGATATGGTGAATGCGCGCCGCGCGGAAGGCGCGGAATGGCTGTTCCCCGAACTCGAAGCCAATGCCTATGGCAGCCGGACGCAACGCCTGTCGCGCGTGTTGAACGATTTCCTCGATGCAATCGGCCTGTCCGATCCGGAACTGGTGTTCTACTCGTTTCGTCACACCGGGAAGCGCGCCGTGCGCGGCAAGGTTCTGAGAGAAATCGTCGATTTGCTCTTCGGCCATGCAGATGGATCCGTCAGCACGCTGTATGGGCGCGGCGCCGAAATGACGGTACTCCGCGACGCCGTAGAGAAGATTCAATACCCTTCGGTCGATTGGCAACCGGTGATCGCAACGGGCCGAAAAATGACATGAGAACCAGCGCGGCGAGCCAAACTTCACGTCGCTGCATGATATGTATCTCGCCCTGATGGACGACAATGAGCGGCGGCTACCGACCAAGGCCGGTCGTCCAACTCAGACACCGTGAATGTCCGCTTCTAGCGGAACTTGCCAAGAAGGCTTTAATCGAGCTGTCAGCAAGGCGCCCCGGTATTAGCCTTTTAACGCGGCGTCGACTGTCGGGAAAGCTGCCACTATCTGAGAGGCCGCAACCGCGGGTGTTGTTGTCTGGATCTACCGTTGATAGGTTCCAATGCCGGACCGAACCATTAGACGGTCGCGATGCAGATAATCGCAAAACGCCTTGTCGACTCGATCCTCATCATGCCGAACACCGAACATGTGTTCGGCACCGACGCTGCCGCCGCACCGCTGGCGATCGTCGCCCAACTGACCTTCGGCGATATCGCGACGATCTATCTGACCGAGCTTGGCGCCATCGCGATCCAGTTCCTCGACAGCGGGGAACTGGCGTCGATCGAGCAGTTCGACGCGGTCGGGCCGGGCGCCTTCGCGATTCCCGACCATGTCACCGAGCGGCGCGACGAGATTCTCGTCCTGCAAGGCCGGCGGCTGCTCTTCGCCAACTTCATCGCCGGCGCGGTGTTCGGACGCATCTGCGCCATCCGCCATACCGCCCTATCGGGCGCGGTCAGCGCGAGCATGAATGACATTCTGGCGTTCGAGCGTCGAGGCGACGTGATCGCCGTCGAAAACACCGCGTATGCGACCGCAGTGCTTGGCCCGAAACTCGCCGCCGCCAGGCAGAATGCACCGCGCATGCAGCTGATCAGTGCCGGCGATCTGTCCGATGCGGCGCGCTTTACCGAAAGTCTCGCGGCCCGCGCGTCGGCCTTCGCTTACGCAAATCTGCAGGTCTGCATGGCCATGAACTATCAGGCGGCGGTTCTGCACCATGCGCAGTTGGCCCCCGCCAGCTTCGCCATCAATTTCTCGGTGGCCGAAGCGCTCATCAACGAAGTCTTCTTCGCCTATGGCGCCGTTACTACGGTGCCCCGCCAGGCCTTCGCCGCGCACCATCACACGATGGCCCCGGTATCCCGCAAGACGCTGCGCGAACGCAATTTGAAAACGAAGATCGAGGATTTGGAGGGTGGCGGATTGATTTCGTCCTATCTCGGCCAGCGGCTGCAGACGGCGCGGCTGGCGCGCAACGATCTCATGCATGGCGCGATCCCCGTCGCCGTCACCGCATCCGGCGACCTGCAGACCATGGTGCGCGACCTGTGGGGACTGCTGCTCGACGCGCCATTCGAACTCAACGCCGGCTTTGTGATGCGGGTATGAGCGTCGGCTAGGACCGATCTACACGTTCTGGCGCTGCTCGGTCGCGGATGCCGCTCGATCGCATCGAGCACTTGGTGGCGTACCAGCGCGGTCAGGAAGTCGAATACGGCCCTCGTGTCCGCCGAGATAACCTGCGCCAATTGCGCGTATAGATGCGCTACGCCTGCGACGCGGACTACCGATCCGCTTTTTGCTAGGGTCAGGACTCGTTGATCACAGCCAGAAGATAACGGTGGCAGCGAGAGCGACGGCGGAGAAGAAGGCCGTGGGGCAGCGATCGTAGCGGGTAGCGACGCGCCTCCAGTCCTTAAGGCGGCCGAACATGATCTCGATGCGGCTGCGACGCCGGTAGCGACGCTTGTCGTACCTGACCGGCTCGTTGCGTGATCGCCGGCCCGGGATGCAGGGCTGGATGCCCTTGGCCTGGAGGGCGTCGCGGAACCAGTCGGCGTCGTAGCCGCGGTCCCCGAGCAGCCACTGCGCTTTTGGCAGTTCGTCCAGCAGCGCTGCCGCGCCGGTGTAGTCGCTGACTTGGCCGGCGGTCATGAAGAAGCTCAAGGGGCGGCCGTTCGCATCGGCAACGGCATGGAGCTTGGTGTTCATGCCGCCTTTGGTCCGACCGATCAGGCGGCCGAGATCCCCTTTTTAACCCGCAAGCTCGATGCCGTGCGGTGCGCCTTCAGGTAGGTCGCGTCGATCATCACGGTCTTGGGCTCGGCATCGCCCGCAGCTAACCCCTCCATCATGCGCGTGAACACGCCTCGCTCGCCCCAGCGCTTCCACCGGTTATACAGCGTCTTGTGCGGGCCGTAGGCGCTGGGCGCATCTCGCCAGCGCAGCCCGTTCTTGTTGACGAACACGATGCCGCTCAGCACCCGCCGGTCGTCCACCCTCGGCTTGCCGTGGCTCTTGGGAAAGAACGGCTGCAGGCGCTCCATCTGCTCGTCCGTCAGCCAAAACAGGTCGCTCATCCCGGTCTCCTTGCGGAAGCCTGAATCAGATCGCGACGCTCACATCAATGGGTCCTGACCCTAGAGCAGGCGCGTTCCAGTGCCCCTTGTTCGGTAAGGTCATAAACGTGTCCCACCTGTCGCCTATAGACGTAGGCGTGATCGGAAAGGAGAAGCTTCCCAGTCCGTGTTAGCGGCGCCGCAATTTTTCGCATTCTGAAGGGTCGTGCAGTCGCCGACGCTGTTCACCTCGGAGGACTCTGGGCCCGGGTGTTTCTATACGACAGCCCCCGATTGTAGCAGCCGCTTCGGATAAACTTCCGCCTGTCGGCCACCGGCCCAGCTTTTGTCATAACGCGACGCCGCTCGAGCAAGCGCTGAACGTCAGCCTCTTACAAGAGCTGACGTTCAGCCTGTGTAATGCAAACGACGGCTTTGTCCCACATCATGCCCTTATCAAACAATGTTGGCATTCCAGCATACAATAACCCTTGAAACAGACGATCGACCCTGCTCCGCGAAAAAGGATAGCGATTTATTCTTGCAAAAGTGCGTCAGTCGGATGGGAATGATAATGCTGCTGCCGACTGGGCGGCAGCAGCTTTGAATATCAACACCAGGTCTGCAAATTGACTTGGCCTCCCAGGTCGGCGCCGTCGCGAACCAGCGCCGCCAGCTTCGCGGTCGCGCGGTCACATCCGGCCGCCAGCGACGCCGGCCACCCCCGCACCTGCACGATCTCGCCCGGCAGCACCTTGAAGTGGGACTGAGCCCCGTCCTGCGGCACGATCACCGCGCGAGCCTTGCCGGGGATGAGCGACAGGCGGCATCTCGTCGAAACGTAGCAGACGGTGTCGCGCGGCAGCATGACGGTGATCCCGGTCATGACGGGGACGTCGTCTTCGCCGACGGCGAATTCGAGATAGATGAGATCAACCTGTGCCTCAACGGCCGTGCGACCGAACGCGATCTGCTGGAGATGGTCGAGCGGATCACCGGCCATGATCATCAGGCCGGGGTTCATGATCTTGTTGTCGAGCAAGAGCTTGGAAACGGCAGCGACATGGGCGCGGACATGGGCGGTCTGGTCGGGGTTCATGGTGTGTCTTCCTTGTTTCATCCCCACCACGGGGATCACATCGACTTGCCCATCCCCCTCATCTTCTCCCCTCCACCGCGATCGCGCTGTTGATCAGCCCGCGCGGCAGGCGGTTCGTGCGGGATCGAGCAACCCGATCCCATGTGAAGCTGCGCCGTGATCCGCCGCAGGACAGCACGGTCAAGCGCGTGCGCCCCATCAGCGACGCGCACCGCCCGGACCCGCTCGACGGCCGACGGGCATATGACGGCGGCGACCGCCATCACGCCTCGCGTACTCGGCCCCGCCGCCGCGTGCTGCCAGTGCTGGCCGGCCAGCACGAGCAGCGGGAAGGCGATGACGAGCGCCCAGCACGCCTGCCGCAGCAGGCGGGGCATCGGCACCGTCATGACCGATCCTCCCCGTCCGCAGGGCCGGATGCCAGGCCGCGCTCGCCGTGGACCAGCATGCGGATGGCCCGGACCAAGCCATCGGCGCGTTCGTGTGCCGTTCGCCACGGCACCTCTTCGACACGAAGATGTCGCGCCGTCAGCCGGAACCCCGAAGCAGCCGTGCCATCCCGCTTGTCCGGTGTCGGCACGAGCCACAGGCCAGCGTCGACACCAACCCAGAGCGTCAGCATCCAGTGCCAGGTAACCCGCCCGCTATGCCACACACCCAACGCAAAGCCCGGCATCCCGTCCTCGGCTGTAGCCCTGACGATCAGCGCGTCCGACCGGGTCGCGAGCAGCGCGCTGTCCATCGCGGCGATGGACGCGGCGAGATTGCCGACCGTTGTCGTGACCAGCAGGTGGTTCGCCTCGCTATACAGGCAGCCAGCGAGCGGCAGGCCGAGGTCGGCCGGCATGTCGGTGAGCCGCCACTCCGCTCCCTGCGCCAGTGTCCGCACGACGTGCGAGTTCATCGCCTGGCCGATCCGCGGCCAGGGTTCGTTATCGTTCATGATGTTTCCCGATGATGGTGTTGGTTCGCCGGCGGGCGCCAGCGTGTTCAGGCTTGCCGCCAGTCGGCCTGGAATGCCCGAAAGGCGTTGCCGACCAGGGCATGGGCCTTGTCGGTGGCGAGCGGTGTCACCCATTCGCCAAAGCCCAGCGGCGTCAGTCGCCTGGGGCCAGCAAGGAGAACATGAACATGCGGCGGGCTGGCACTTCCGGCCCGGTGGGGCGCATGCTGGACCAGCAGTGCGGCCACCTCGAACGGCACAACGAGCAGTTGGCGGGTGAAGTCGCGGACCAGTTCATATTGCTCGTGCAGTCGCGCGGTCGGGAAGGTGAAGGTCAGATAGGCGAGCAGGGCCTTGGCCTTGACCGGCAGTTCCGCGTCGACCGTCTCCATCAGGATACGCGCGTCGGACAGCCGGTCATCCGCCCCCGGCGGCAGCAGCACCTCGGCCCGTGCGGCGGTCAGCGTCCATGGCGGCGTGTCGGGTGGTGCACCGACGGTCAGTTTGGCGGCGGCAAAGGCCGCCGCGCTGTTCAGGTGGCCGCGAAAGCTGGGTCGCAGGCAGCCATACATGACACGGGTCGCATCACGATGGGCATCGTCGCCGGTCAGCACCAGCCAGCTATGCGGGTTTGCCGGATCCGGCAGGCAGCCCGGGTTGACCTCGACGCTGGGTGTTGCGGCTGCGCGCTTGGCCTTGGTCCGCATCAGAACGCACCTTGCGGGTAGAGGCGTTCGGCCAGATCGGACGCAGCGCGGTAGATGCCGTCGGCGCGTTCGGCGAGCGTTGCATAGGGTGGCACCAGATAGAGTTCGAGGCCGTGCGCTTCCAGCCGGATCGCCCCACCGAACCCGAACGGCACCAGCCACAGGCCGCCATCATCGTGGCGGTAGAGCGCCAGGTCCTCAAGCTTGAAGGGGGTAAGGCCGCCGCCCGCCAGCACGACGTCGATCGACACCGGCAGCAGGTCACCGCCGGTCAGGCAGCAGCGTACCAGCATCACGTCGATCGACTGATCCGCCGCGAGCCGTTCGATCTTGCTGCGGAACATAGGTGCGGCGACACAGCTCAGCGAGACGACGACCGACTGGGCGTCGTACAGAACGCTGTCGGCGGGCATACCGCCGCCCGAAACCAGGACGGGCACCTCGGGCTTGCCGAAGGCGGAGGAGATATAATGAAGAAGCACGTGCGGCAGCGAGTGCACGGGGGTAGTCAGGAAATCCATTGTGGTTCCGAAGCTTAAGGGTCGCGAACCGAGCGGTCCGGACAAGCACCTCCAATCTTTTTCATCGATCTTCAGCGGCTCAAAAGCCCAGCTTCCCCCTTACTGCAACGCCTACCTTTCCTGTCCTTTCTTACTTGTCTGGCTTGTCACGCCAACGGCAGGGCCTCTGCTTCCGGTATGTCGTTTTCCACCCGACATACCGGATTGAGGCTGAGCCGCTTGCCGGTCGCCAACGGCTGCGACCGCCTGGACGAGCAAGCCGGTCGACTTGCCTTTCGACGCACGATTGGCGGGCGATGGCTCCGGAACGGCTATGGGCGACGTGGCGGCGGGCTCATCAGGGCCAGTGGGCGGCGCACCCGTCGCCTTGCGTCGGCGCTTGGCCTGGATTGTCGACAGCGTCTGGAGCAGCTCGACATGCTGCAGGCTGCCGATATCCGCCAGCGTGCGTGATTGTCCGCCGTCGGCACCACGATCCGCGACGGTGAGCGTTTGCCAAACGTCCTCGCCGGGCAGACCCGACCTGCCGCCATGGTGCTGATGCATCAGGTCACGGGACACAGCTGCCGATGCCGCCATGACCTTACGCCGCTGGCGTTCTTTCAACAGCAGTTTCTGAATTTCAGGTTCGTCGCCGAGCAGGCGGAACAGCCGGTGGATCGCGGGCGGGACCGTCTTGTCGATCACATATCCGCCCGGGACGAAACGCAGGTGTCCATGGCTTCGGCGATGCTTGATCAGCCATGTGTACAAGCGTTCTTCGACCTGCGGTCGATAGGCCGGCGATATCGGCTTGAGCGGTTTCAGCTTGGCAGGATCAGCTGGGACGTATCGCAACCTTTCACGCCAATTGTCCGTGACCGCGACAACCTCAGCCCACGCCTTCTCGACCTTGCCGTCGAGGTCCTCCAGCCGCGCTGCCGCGCGGGCCTGCTGCGGGGTCGGTGCCACGATGGCGTTGATTTCGCCCAGCCAAGCGCGCGCTTCTTCCTGGATTTCCAGACTGGCGGTGCCGACACGCAGCACGGTCTCAGCCCGTGAGCGCACCATCCGCTCGACGATGACGACCAGCCTTGCCTGGCACCGCCGCGTCACGGCGGCGTTTGCGAGTTCCCGCCAGTGCGCAGTCGCCTTCAGGGAAGCCGCCGAAGCCCGTCGACCGAGCTGGATCGCGGCCCTGAGACGATTCTCGAGCCGGTCGCGATCGGCCTGCTCCAGAAGCAGTCGCATCTCATCATCGTACCGGATATGAGCGTTTCGCGTACCGGCAGCCGTGACCTCGCCCCTGGCCTCGCTGGCGGTGATGGCGGGGCCGAGATGCTCCATCGGCGTCAGCCGGATCCTGGCGTCCTTAAACGTCCCCGTCGCGTAGACGGGGCTGCCCGCCCGGCCATTCACGACCTTGTTGACGATGTCGACATAGCGTTTGCGCAACGCTTTGACGTAGCGTTGACCAGCCACAAAATGGGAAACGGCCTTTTCGCCGTCCTTCGGCACGTCCCGGGTCGGCTCTGCGATCTTGTCCTGGCGATAAGGGTAACAGAACTTGCCGTTCCGCTTGCGCTCGGAATATTCGAAATCCCAGCAACCCTCGCCTTCGAACGGCTTGCGGGGGTTGCGCTCGTCATTGATCTCCTTCGCCGTCAGCCAGCGTGCTGGCCGATCATACCCATCGATGTGGAAGTGGAAGTTGTCGGGGTCGTTCGTCGCATCAGGGCGATGGATCGCGGCGACGTACATCCAGCCTTCCGCGTTGAGCGCCTCACAAAAACGTTCGAGCACCAGGCGCCGCTCGGCCGGCTTCAATCCGCGTGGAAACTCGCCGACGAAGCGGGTCTGGGTGCGCCCGCATGGTCCCGCCTTCCAGTTCGGTCGCGCAGCCGCGGGTAAGCCAGGCTGGTCATCACACCACACCAGCCGGTCATAGGCCTCTTCCAGGTTGACCTTGGCGATGTCGACGATGGTGTCGACAAGGGCCTTGCCTTTAGCTTTCGCCTTCGTCTGCTGGGCAAGCCGTTTCTGCTGCAGCGTCACCGCAGCCTTGCGCACCCATCCCGGTGCATCATGCCGGGTGGCCAGCAGCATCCAGTCATCGGCATATTGCGTCGAGACGTGCAGCGTCCCGCCCTTCGCCTGCCGCTCGCAACGCTCGGCTGCCTCGAACAGGCTGCGTTCCCGTCCGCGCCCGCCGGGAATGTTGCTGATAATGGCGAGGTGGTTCTGCAGCCGGCGATCTTCGTCCATGTCGAGCATGTCGATCAGCCGCGCGGTGTCATTCTTCTCCACGGCGGTGGTACGGGTGATATAGTCGAGATGCGTTTCGAAGTCGGCGACACCGCCGCGCGTCACATAAGCGTGATGGGCAGCGGCGATGCCGCTTCGGTCAGGATAGCGCGGGTGGGTACGGCCGTCCTTCGCGCGTGGGACGACGGTGCGGCTGATCCGAACCATGTCGAAATGCGGGATCCGCACAGGTCCGGTCTGGCGCGGGCTCACCGAAAGCGGGCTAGCCCGTGAGAAGTCGACCGACGTCGCTCGTCCGCCACCGCTGCCAGTATTAGCGACGCGCTGGCGCGCGTGGGCGGCTTTGGAAAAGGGCGAAAGAATATCGAAACCGGCGTCGGATGTGACCCGCGTGCGACCGCGCACGACACTTCGCTTGGGCTCGATCTCCCACTTGCCGAAGCCACCGCGTCGCAAGCTCGCTCCGATCGCCTCGCGATCCTCGCGCGCCAGCCGCCGCAGCAGCGCCTGTAGCTGATGCGCATATTGCGGATAGGCAGGTAGTGGGTCGGCGCCGCTGGTCATGGCGTACAGTGTCCCGTGGCGCCGCCCTATTCTCAAGGGGGCGCCTCTTGGCCTCGAACAAAAAATGCCTTCCGGAGCCGAAGGTGGAGGATATAGGGGATGTCGCCGACCAACGGTCGGTGAGCCCCCGCAAAAAGGTGGTCACCACCTTTTTGCGCTGTTGCGCCTTAAATCTTGCCCGGGCTTCTTCTGTTTCCTCCTATCTGATCCGAAAGGCATCCGAAGCTCGCCGATCCTCATCGGCTGGGGTCAGGATCCGCAGGTCAGGCGCCCCCGCGCGATCCATCGGCGGCGACCGTTGCGAACCTCGATGTCGGCCGCCCCCTCGTTCACCTCGGTGCCCTTCCACCTTGATGGGCCGATGGGCGTGACCGTCACGGTGATGCTGTCCCCGACCCAGCGATCATGGGTAAACGGGAACAGGTCGCCAGCGCCGGCCGCAGGCCGAAGGTGCATGATGCCGCGGGCCAGACGGATCACGGCAAGGTCGTCGGCCGCGGCGAAGCGCATGTGCCTATCAGTCGCCAGCGACCACGAGCAGCCGGTCCCCGCGGCTCCCGCCTTCATGACCATCGGCATCGACAGCGGCCGCAGCGGTGCTACGGACGCAGTGGCCCCGACGCCGTTTCGCGGGACGCCTACTGGCATGTTCGCGAGCGTTGGCGCGGCGGCCAACAGCGATAACGCGGCGGCGACAGGCACGAGTAGCGACACAATGGCCGTGTTCATGCCCGACCTCAAAAAGCCCCGCGCGCCGCAGCAGGTGCTTCGCGGGCCGCTGCCGCCTTCACCGCAGCCTCATCGGCAAGACGCGCGTTGCTTCCCCGGGTGCCGAATATCTTGAGGGACCAGGCGTCGGACCTGACGGTGATGCGCGGATTGGGCTCCATGGTCAGATCGCCGCCGCATCGGCTCGTGCACCACGATCCGTTCGACGGGACGCCCTCAGTTGGCCGCCCGAACTTGGCCTCGACCTGCGCAAGGAGAGTCGCCGGATCGACGCGGTTGGTCGACACCGTCAGGTCGATCCGGTCGACGATCTCGCCCGCTGGCGTCTGCGCCATGAACAGACGGAGATGTTCACCAGCAGGACCCTGGCAAGTCAGGTCACCAACGGCAGTGCCATCAGGGCCGAAGCCATCGGGGACGCCTTTGCGCTTGCGGACCTCCCGCTCGACAAGTTGCCGGAAGGAGGCCACCTGGTAAGTCGAGCAACGGTAGGTTCCCGCCAGCGCTGCCTGCACCGCGGCCAGCGGCATGCCTAGGCGGACGCCGGCGACGTCCATCGCCAGCGGTTTGGCCATGGCAGACGCGGGTTGTGCGGGCACTCTCGCCTTCTGCGCTATGGCGGGAGCAGTGGCGGGCGACAGCGCCATCACGGCAACAATGGCGGCGGCCCTGGTCATTTTCATGGTAGTGTCCCTTCACGGCCCGGCGCTCGGCGCCCGGGTCATGGTGTCGGTCGAAATGGATGGGATGGTGACGGTCACGTCCATCGTCAGCGCGGCATCGGTCGCCAGCCATCGCTCTGCAGCTCGAACGGCATCGTCGCCTCCTTCGGCTCGGCCATCTGCGCTTGTTCTGCCGGCGGCATGACGGGGATCGGATCGACGCCGTGATAGGTGTAGGTGACCTGGCTGACACGATGACCGGCAAAGTCGGTCGGCTCGGTCCAGCGCACCACCTCGACGACCTCGCCTTTTGCGAGGCAGAAGGACGGCACCGAAACCATGGCGTTCGTTGCCTTACGCTCGACCGTATGCAGATAGGGCGCGCCTTTTCGCGTCGGCGCGTAGGAGATCAACGGCTGCCGCACGAACGCGTTAGTGGACCCGCTCCACCGCGCGGGCTTCTCGAACGTCGTGCGCGTGACGAGTCCGACGCCTACCAGACCGTCCAGCATTGCGACCGCCTTCCCGTCAGAGCCCGGTCCCGCGAGCGTCGGCTTCGGCGAGGTGATGATCGGGAACCCCGATCCGCCGGGCTCGCCTTCGACCTCGTACCGCATCACATCGATGGGATGGCAGAAGACGTCGCGGACGACGGAATCGAGCGCGACGGCGAACGCCTCCTTGCTCGGGGCTTTGGATTGGCCGCACCCGCTCAAGCCGGTGGCGGTTGCGAAGAGCAGGACAGCGGCGGACAGGGATGATCTAAACATGGGCGTTCCTTAGGATTCAGCGGACGACGAAATTAAAGAAGGCGGCGACATCGGACGCGCCGCGAACATGGCCGGCGTCGAAGGCCCGCGCGACGCCGACCCGCAGCGTCGAGGTGGGCGCCAGCGCGGTCGACCAGCCGAGCTCGAGATCGAGTTCCCGCGCCGTCGGCGACAGATCGAAGGTTCGACGCTCTTCGGCTAGCACGCCCGACATCAGGTCATAGGCGACCGGCACCAGCAGCGACGCCCGCGCTCGTTCGACGCGCAGCGGCGACGACAGGCCGAGCGTCGCCAGGCCGCCGAGCAGTGGACGCACGCCCTCTACTGCGAAGGCGGTGCTAACGATGCGACCGTCGAAACGGATCGGGCCGTCACCGCCACCGTCGACACTGGTTCTACCCGTCGTGGCCCGCGCGGTCAGCGCGACACCCGCTACGGTGCGGCGTGTGACGAGGGTGGCGAGCGTCGTCCGACCGCCACGTAAGCCTGATGCGGCCATACCACCGCCGAACCCCAGCACGCGCCCATGTTCGACGAGGTCGGTTACCTCCAGGCCGATGCCAAGCGGGGTGAAGAAGGTGACACCGCGCAGGTCCGCACTGCGGTCGCGCGACGAGCCTGAGGCGAACGATGCCGACCAGCCGCCGTCTCTCCAAGACGACCACAGGCCAATGGGCTGGCCGACCACGCCGCGCAGTGGGGAGTCGGTGAGCGAGAAGCCACCGCCGACTGCGGTGTTCGCGCCGATTGTCACCGTCTGGCCGGCTGCGGGCGAGAAGCTCGCCACCGCCGGTCGGTTGGCCGTCGCGCCCTGCCACGGGCCGACCACGTCCTGCCCGGCGAAGCCCAGCCGTGCTTCGCTGACCGACCAGCGGCGGACGGGCAGCGGATCGATCGACCCGGTCATACCGCTGGCCAGCAGTCCCGACGAGCGTGCGCGGATGCCCGTCGTGCCCGTCATCGCGAAGTTGCGGCCGTAGCGGTCGAACACCGTCATGCTGCCTGCCGCCGTCGCGAGCATCGACGCTGTCGCCGCCCCACCGAACGGTGCGGAGACGTCGAGCGACGAATAGCGAGCGAGCACCGCCTGCGCCGCGGCGAACGACGAGGCCGGTGCTTGCGCCTGCATCGCCTTCTCGACGTTGAGCAGCCCCGCGCCATAGATCGGATCGACACCGGGCGCGCCCATGTCGGTGGCGGTATCGAGCAGAATACGGGCGATCGCCTTGCCGCCGAGCTGCGGCCAGTATTGTTTCAGCAGCGCCGCCGCCCCGCCGACGGCCGGTGCCGCGAAGCTGTTGCCGGTGACGGTGGTGATGCTGCCGTCCTTGTCGACCGCCTGCACGTTCACCCCCACCGCTGCGATCATGCGGTCGGCGAGCACGCCCGCATTGCCATTGGCGGAACGCGGGTTGCCGTTCGCGTCCACCCCGATCGCGAACAGGAACCAGTCGGCGTTGGCGCGGTCGCTGCCGACGAGCGTCTCGGCGAACTGGCCGGCGAAGCTGTCCTTGCCCGTCTCGTTCGCGACGGACTCGACCAGCAGCCGGTCGGCGGCGCGCAATGCATCCATCGCCGCCCGCTGTTCTGTCGCGACCTGTCCACCCCCAAAACCGTTCAGCGACATCACCGTGACGAACGCGCCCCTGGCGACGGCCTCGCGCAGCGCCGGGGCAATCAGACCCGCGTTCGGCTGTGTGCCCTCGCGGATCGGTGTCGTGCTACCCGCGGCAACGCCGTCCAGGTCAGGCCCCGTCACCTTGAGCGCAAGGATCATCGCATCGGGTGCCAGTCCCTGCATGCCGGATCCGTTGCGCGCCGCCGCTGCGATCGAGGCGACCTTGCTGCCGTGGCCATCATTGTCGTCGATCGCGAAGGGCGGCACCGTCTCGCCGGGACAGGTCGCGCAGCGGGCGATGCGCTGCTCGAAGCCGGTGCTGTCGGCCGAGATGCGACCGGCGAACTCGGGCAAGGACCGCGCGATTCCGCTGTCGATGACCGCGATCGTCACGCCCTTGCCGGTGATCCCGCGATCATAGGCATAAGCCGCCTTTGCGCTCACAACGGCGGTGGATGCTTTGTACTCAGCGGTGTCGGCAGCCGTTGGTGTTGGTGAAGGCGTAGGGGATGGCGTCGGCGTTGCCGCCGGGGTTGGCGAAGGCGTACCGGTCGGCGGGGCATTCCCACCGGGTGTGTTCACGCCACTGCCGCCCCCGCCGCATGCGGCGAGCAACAGCGCCGCCGTTGCCGCAGTCGAATTCCTGATGATGGCAAGCCGCCTGCTGCGGCATCTATAATTTGCACCCACGCCCGAACCCCCGTTCGCGCGGTGCCGGCAAGCTGATTCCAGCCGGCGGCACCGCCCCATGTGAAAAACGAGGCGGTGCCGGCCCATGAGCCGGGAGGTGACAACCTGCGGTAAGACAGGCGCGAGCGTCTTTAGGCCCTCGAGAGAGCCCTGGACATGCACGCCCGCTTCCCGGCCGAATGGAATTCGGGCCGGGCTTACGGCTACTTACCGACGAGGTTGTCACGCCTCGGTCCGCCTGCTGGCGAACAGAGCACTCCTACGCCGAGCGGGTTAACAATCTCAAGCGCTGAACTGCAGCTACGACGTTATCGGGCGTAACTCGTGGACGAGACCATGCATTATTTGAGGTGGCATGGTGGCCAGTTTCGCCCGAAAAAAAACCGGCCGACTGCTGCGGCATTCCTGCCAACAAGCGAGAACAGCATCCTTCAATCCATAAAGCGGACGACCTCAAAAATTCAGACAGCCGAAGCAATTTTTTCATCCTTCTGTCCGAATATGCCGGCTGGTCCGCTTTTATGATTGGGAGGCATCGTCATCTCGTCCGCTCCCCCCTCAATCGTCGACGAACCTGCCGGCGAAAGCCATTATACGCGGGCCGAGATCGGCGTAATGCTGGGCGCGCTCACCGATTCGGACAGGCAGCGGCTCCTTGCTTCGTCGCGCTATCTGGCACGCGACCGGTATATCTTCGCCGCGGATTTACGTCAGGAAGCCTTCGTCCGAGCCCTTGAAGGGCGGCGCAAGTGCCAGCGTAGCTGGAACGTCACCGACTTCCTCGTCGGGATCATGCGCAGCCTGACCTCCGCTGAGCGTGAAGCTGATATGGCCGGCCACCGTCCAGTGCTAATCGGCACATTCGGTGAGGGTGGCATTGATCTGGCTTCACTTGCGCCCTCGCCAGAGCAGCTTGGACATGACGCCATATATTACCGCCGCACGATCGCTGCGATCCGCGAGGCGATCGACCGCGACCCCCGCCTGATGGCGCTGGTCGACGCGTTGCTGGATGGGGCCAAAGGTGCCGAGCTTCAGCGGCGGTTGGACATCGATGCGACCGAGCTTGCTTCACGCCGCAGGCAGCTCAAGCGCGTGTTGAATAACGCTACAGCGAACAGGAGCGTACCGTGATGCCGCAGGATGTTGAACTCGAGCAGCTACGGCTAATCGACGACTTCCTCGAGGGCGACAGCGATAATCCCCTCCCAAACGAGGCATTTGACGCCGAACTCGAACAAGCAGTCGCGGCGGCCGAAAAGTCGAAGCTGCGGCGCATCCGCGCCGTTTTCGAGCGCGAAAAGGACGTCTTGTGGAAGGCATCTTTTCACAATGCTCGGCTGCTTTTCGGAAAATCCGACGCACTCTGAAACGTCCAGCGACTGGCCTCGGCAACCAGCTTAACTTCGCAACGCCAAAATGACTGGACCGCTGGCTAGAAGAATGACCCACTTTCGGCCGTTCACGGCTTACTCTCAGCTTCTCAACTTCGGCAATTGGTTCATCCCGCGAAAGCGGTCGCTCCGGTACGGATATACCGTCCGGTTTGGGGCATTCGCGGTTACAGAGGGAAGGTCAGAACCGACGCCCGCTACGGTCCCCGCAAAATTCAAACCGAATCGCGAACACCATTTAATGCTGATGCCAGCGGCGACGTTCGGATTTGGCGGCTTAGCGAGCTTCTCTTCCACCCCCCAGAAGCGTCAGGTCCCAGACGTTGTGCGCGCCAAACGCTGTTCGAGACGATGCGCCAGCCAGTGGAAAGAGTGATCAGCGGTCAGCGCGAGCTCTTCGATTAGATCGTGAAGCTGCACGGCCGCGTCGCGCTGCTGTTGGTAGAAGCGCTCTATGTAAGCATGCTTGAGCGGCTTGCCGTCACCGTCGATGTCCGGCGCAACCGCCTGGACATAGCGGATCGGGATATTGGCAACGAGAGCTGTACCGCGGCCAACAAAGCAGCTGGGCTGGATATGGCCCGACATCATATTGTGGGTGAGATCGTTCCGCATCACGCGCAGCGCGAAGAAATTGCCGGACTCCACATTCGGCAGCGCATAAGGCAGGTAAGCGGCACCGATATCAGTCGGCTCCGCTGCGGCGCCCTTCGGAAACGGCTTATAGGCCTTGCCGGCCTCATGGTACGGGAAGTAGAGCTTGCCAGGGAGATCGGCCATGCCAAACGGCTCACTCACCAGATAGACGAAGACTCGATACAAGAGATCCAACGCGGTCGCCACCGCGCCGACCCCGTCGGCAAAGGCGCCATGCACCCGCTCGGCCGTCATAGAACTGTTGACGATCTCCTCGCCGAGCGCGAGCGGCGGATAGTAACGACTCCCCTCGTTTGCGAGAAGGATTCGGATCTGCGCTATCATCCTGTCAGCATGATCGAAGGCGCGCAACAATGCGGTTCGGGTTTGCTCGATGAGAATGTGGGCGTTCCGTGCGAATAAATGGTGGTAGCCGGCGGTCCCAATCGCGAAGTCAGGCTTCGCAACGCGGGCAGCAAAAGCCGTTGCGTCGACCTTACCGTCGCGCACGCCGTCGATGATTGCGAGCAGTTCCTCTTCCATCTCCAGCGTCCATGCGGTGCCGGTTACGGCCTTGGTGAGGCCACGCAGCGCATTGTCGATCCGATTGGCCGCGCCCAGCAGCGCTTCAACAAAGTAATCGGCCGAGATGATGTGTCCCGCCGGTTCAGCGACCTTGAAATGCAGACGGCCGTTCTTGCCGTGCAGCCGGCCATTCAGATGCTTCTCCACCCAATCGAGTAGATCGTGATCCGAGAGGGGCACCGCGGCGCTCAATTCGTCCACCCCGTCAGCGAGTTGTAGCGGGTCAGCGAGCTGAGCCTTTGGCCCAGTGGTCAAATCGTACCAAGTCGCAGCATCCAGCGGTTCGCATAGATGCGCAGCAGCAATTCTCAGATGGGTCTTGGTCGACATTGGATCTCCGGTGACCTTCTCTTGATATTGAGCACGTCGTTTCAAGGCTAATGCGGGCGGGCGATGTGACAAGCGTTAAACGGACTTGCTGGTCGATCAAAAGCCGTTGAGCAGCGTCAAGAAAAAATCATCTCCGGTCATTCGCAGCCCGCTTTCAGTTTCCCGAGTTCGGACGTTAATTCCTCGGCTTGGGCTGCCGAATCGAGCTGGGTGGCCAAGTAGCTGCTCGAGACCGTGATCGAGCACTTAGGGCTCGATGGGATGCCGGCTAGGAGCCTCGCCCTGGAACCCGTCGCTGGCGCTGACGACTAGGCACTCACCCCGGTGGAACGGCTTCCTCCTTGAGGATCACCAGCTTCAATAATCCCACCGTACGTATGGGTGCCTGTCACCGTCGCCCGATCTGCTCGGATGCCTTGGCGTCCGGTTGGCCTTCGTCAGATCGCCGAACCGATGTAGCTCGACGCCCGCCCCGCGGGCCGCCGCGAGCGCCCAATCCTGCTTGTGCCTGCCGCTCTCGCCCCAGCCGGCTAGGACGGGCCAGCCCTCACGCGCCGCCTCACTCAGGACCTCGACGATGCGTCCCTCGTTCGCCTCCCGAATAGCGATCGTCTCGCGAAGGGCTGGGCCGACCTTGCTGGACCTCAACGCATACAGGTTGATGATCCTGAAGCCGTCGAGTTTCAGCCTGTCGGCTTCGACCATGATCCGCCGCACCGTCGGATCAAGAACGATCTCGGTCGCGGTCGACGGGTTCAGCAGCCAGCCCACCAGCAGCCGTCCGTCGCCCCATCTCCAATGCAGGTCGAAGCGGTGCCGTTCGTCATCACTGTACCAAGCTTCGGTGCGGTGGGTCGCGCTTTTCTGGATCATCGTCTTGATTCGCTGGTCGGTTCACCGCCGATCGCATGGACGTGCTGGCAAATCGATCCGTTCTATGCGCCTCCGCCGCCAGTCATAGGATCGCGGCGCCTTCCAACAAGCCGCTACTGCTGCGGCGCGCGTTGGCTCCCCCGGGGATCCGCTGTAGCCTGAGGCCGTGGCGCCGAGATGCTCGCGACCGGTTCACGCAGCTCCACCTCGACGCTAACGACCCAAACTTGGCTGTTCGCACGTGCCTTCTCGCTTCCCGGAAGCTGCCGCTCGTTCATATATCCAACCTCGGCGACCGCGGCGTCGATATCTACGTTCCCCCGTGGCAGATGCCTCACTTGCGCGTTGAACGGCAGCGTTCGGAATTGATCATTGAAGCGACGAGGTGGTAACCCCACCGCTTAGCTCAGCGCTTGGCGTTCAAACGGAGTGGCGCGATTGTCGAATCTAGCATCGAGTGGCGAGCCCTTCGACTTCAACGCACTCAATTATCAGGATTTCGAGCTTCTCGTGGGCGCGCTGCTCTCACGATCCGGGTTGTCTATAATCGCACAAGCACGGCTGGGCCAAAACGCCCCTGACTTCGAACTAGTATCCTCCACCGGCGAACGCATGATCGTCGAAGTAAAAAACTATAGGCGACCGATCCCGAGTGCGATCGTGAACCAGTTTGCCAGCGACGTGGCTCGCGCGAGGATCCAGACGCCCGATACCAAGGGTCTGTTGGTCGTGTCCGGCGACCTGTCCCCGCGGGCGCGGCAAGCTATAGAGAAGCAGGATGGACTGGATGTATGGACAGGAGACGACCTTAGGCACCTCCTGCAGCGCTTTCCAGATGTTGCGCAAGCTGCGTTCTCGAGCGTAGCGGCATCGCAGTCGCTCCAGATTATGATGGCAGCGGCCTCGACCCAACCCCCGCGCCCGGTTTTCGCGCAATTCGAAGACCGTCTCGACGCCATCAAGGCAGGCAAGGACGATTGGAGGAAGTTCGAGGATTGGGGGACTGATATCCTGAGCGAAATCTTCAAACCTGATCTAGGGCCACCAGATCAGCAGACGCGTAGCGACGATGGCCTAGACATTATGGACGCAATTTTCCCGATCCGTAGCGGAAGCCCGCCATGGGCGCTGGTGCGCGCCGAGTACGGAACGCGCTTCGCTGTCGCTGAGTATAAGAACTACACGGAGCCGATTGGGCCCAAGCAGGTCGAGTCCATCCAGCAATATCTCTGGATCCCGGCGAAGCGGCAATTTGGCTTGCTGGTGTCGCGCGAGGGGCCAGCGCCTCAGGCGATTATTCAACGGCGCCGGGCCTGGCTTGAGCAGCAGAAGATGATCGTTTTCCTTACCGCGGCCGACCTCATCGGGATGCTCGAGATGCGCGAGAATGGCGAAGAGCCGTTTAACGCGATCGACGCGCAGCTTGAAGAGTTTTTCCGCACGCTCAGTCCATAGCAGGCAGGAACGAACAAAAGGGTACCTTGCTAAACCTCGATCTGATCGCACCGCTCCTCGCCATTCTTCAAGGGCATGCATTGAGATAGAGATAGAGCCGCCAGAGCGCTTCGGCGTGGATCACACCATTGCTGCGGATCAGCCGGTCGACAAGTTGGCGCAACGTCGTCACCGCTGCCGGCCATTCCTCGACCGCGGCGACTATCCCGGCCTCGAACCGTTCGAAGGCCCCCGCTTCCTCGATCCCGGCGTAGCACGCGGCGAGTTCGAGTATCTCATGCACCGGATCGAGCGGACTGCCCTCCTCGGTGTCATTGGTGAGGTCCGTAGAAACACCCGACAAGGCCGCCTGCCGCGCCAGCGCCCGGATCACGTCGAGCGCGCGACCGTGCTCGGCCTGCGGCAACAACAGCCCGATCGTGCGGATCATCGCCCGCGGCACCAGCAATCCGTCGCGTGGCCCAAAGGTCAGTCCGTCGAGATCCATCGTCCGTACTAGGTCCTGCACGACTGCTTCTTGCTCTGGCGACAGACCGGTCCTGGAATGCTGCATCAGCATCGACCAAGCGAGGCCGTCCTCGCGATTGGCCCGGATGTCGCGGATCGCGTCATAGCCCAGGCTCTCCCGCTTCTCCATTGGATCGCCGATCAGCGCGTCGAGCGCCGGGGCATGCGCGGTCAGGAAGCTGCCGAGCAAATTTTGACCGATAAAGTTACGCAGGATCAGCGCAGGTATTGCCAAAGGCTCTCCCATTTCTACCACGCTAAACCCCGCGACGAGCTTCTCGAGTTCGGCGTCATCGACAAAATCAGCCACCGGTGCATCGCCGATCAGCGCGCCGAGCATGTGGAACAGCAAAGCGTCCGCGGTCATCGCGCTTGATGATGCCGCGTCGCGATCACCGAAGCGTTCGATGTTGATGCGATCGGCGATATTTTCGTCGAAATGCCCTTCGGAGAAAAAGCGGGTCAAGAGGTACGGATCGGCCCGCCACCGCAGGAACGTGTCGAGGACGCTATTGGCATGGACCCAGGTCAGCACCAGACGATCCGCCATGCCCAGCGCTCGGAACTCCTGATCCTGCCAAAATGCCCGCACCGTCCAGCGCAGGATGGCGGAGAAAGACGGCCCTGCGACGCGAACCTTCGCGATCAGCGCGCCGAGCAGCGCCTGCCGCGCCGCGGCGTCCGCAACTGTCGGCAAGGCGATCTCGGTCTGCCGATAGAGCGCGACCGGCGTTACTGCGCGATCGAGCTCAGCCTGGATGTCGGGGGTGAGCGCCAAGTCGCACAGATCGAGCAGACCCGCGATCGGCAGGCCGCTCAGCCGACGCAACGCCACGACCGAACCGACGTCGCCGACCAGCCGCGCTGCCGCTGCGCGCAGCCGGTCGGTGAATGGCGCGTCGCCGGGCTCGAGCCGCAGATAGTTCAGCAGGGCGCTTGCAGGCGGCGGGAAAAACGCGCCGAGCGAGATCCGCAGTTTGGACTGGAAGGCCGCGTCGAGGTCGACATAGACCGCTTTGGCGCTGCGCTTGCGTGCCGCAATCAGCGCGCTGATCAAGTGATTGGGGGTGCGCGCCGCGCGGCCGTCGGCCGCAAATTTCTCAAGTTCAGCAGGCGTGAGTTCGAGTTCGGCGAGCAACTGATCGTAGCGATCGAGCGGACGCACCTGCGGATCGAACAGGCTGCAGAGGGTATCGGCGAGCCGGGCGCGGACCCCGCCGCTGATCGCAACGCCACTGTCAATGCGCACGATCCGGCACTTCTTGCCGTCGAGGGTGCGGACATTGGTTGGGCCATAACACCTCGCGGTCCGCACCGCGCGCCAAAAGCGATCGGCTTCAAACCGTTTGTCACGAATGGTGACGACTTCGTCAGAGCGCAGGCCGAGATAGGCGCCGATCGGGCGTGTTGCGAGCGCGCTCAACAGCGGCTGCGGCAAGGCCGCTGCGCGCAGCTTGAACAATCGAAGTTCGAGGTTGGGCCGCGTGGCGGTCGGATCACGGCCCGTCAGCCGCGGCAGATAGAGCTCCTCGATGTGATCGGCGATGCGTTCGAGGATGTCGGGATCGCCCTTCTGATGGGGCGCAAGGGCTGACAGCCAGAACCAATTGGAGAAGGTGCGCCGCCGTACTCGGCGCAGACCCGGCGGCAAGTTGCTCGGGAACGCCAGCGTCTCGACAGCGGACTGGAAGCAAAGCGAGGCGAGCATGCTCGCCGAGTCACCAGGCTTCTCCTCGGGGATAGCGCGGAGCGACCGTTCGATCCGCAGGGCCGCCCACACCCATTCGGACCGCGCGACGCAGGTCTCCGCCGTCTGCGCGGGGTCCGACCAAATCGCCGCGAGGCATTCCTCTGCGAGCTTCATGTCGGCGAGAACGAGGCGGGTTTCGTCGGGCCGGCGATCGTCTGGATCGTCGCCTGCCCCGACCTTCAGCCGCGCGTCCATCAGCCGCTGCGCCGCGCGGTTGCGGCGCAGCGCGCGGAGCGCTGGCGTTTCGCGCAGCGTGCCATCGACCACCGGCGCGGCAAGGATCGCCGGGATCACGTCGGCGGTTTCGAGTTGGTTCAGCCCCGCGCCCTGTCCGAGCAACCGGCTCAGCCGCGCGCGCGCGTCGGCTTCGCTCAGCACGCCATCGGCAACGAGCGCGTCGAGGACGTCGAGCAGCTCGACAATGACATGCGTGCGATTGGCAGGATAGCCGGTGAGATTGCGGTCCTGATACCATGATACGGCCCCGTCGATCTCCTCGGCGTTGAGCAGGTCGATGAGGCACAGGGTTGTTGGATTGCGGGTATTAAGCGTGTCGATCTCGCGATCGGCATGGCGCCGGATCAGTTCGTAACGGCCGGCCTCGATGCCGAGGCGGATGCGCTCGCGCAAGTTATCCAGGAACGCGGCCCGCGTCGCCTTGGCTTCTTCGGCGGCAGCATATTGGCGAATCCCGCGCGCGACCGCGGGATCGATTGCGATATCGAAACCGAGACACAGGGCTGGAAGGATATCAATTTCGAGGAGTTGCTCCGCGGCCGCGCCCGCGAGCCATAGGCCTTCGCCCGCGACCAACGGTGTGAGCACTTCGCGGGATTCTGTGTCTGGTGCCGCCATCGCAGCGCGCGCCTGCAAGGCCATGGTCTCGTCGATCACGCCTGCGGCAAAGGCGGCATCGACCAGCTGCCGCACATCAAAATCCATATCCCGATCGCCGTCGGTATCGCGCAATGCGACGACGCGATCGGTATCTCTGCGCGCTCGCTCGGCTAGACTATTGCCGATCATGTCGGTCAGCCGGCGCAACAGGGCGAGCCGGGTTGGCTGACTCGGCGCAACACGCCGATGCATGTCGACTAGCGCCGCGGGCACCGCAGGCGATATACGTATTGGGTTGGGATGACGCTCAACGATATCGAGGAGGTCGGCGTGCGCGGCGACGAGCAACGCCGAGATGTCCATGTGCAAGCGCCACCGAGACCAGGGCAGCCCAACATCGAGATGGCGAGGGCGTGCGCCATTGCGCCATAGGCGCAACTTGAGTGGTCCGCGCTCGCTGTTGGGTGACTCGAGCAGCAACGCGTCGAGTGTCACATTCTGGTTCTCGGCAAGCAAATGCGCGGGGATGCGGCCGTCGAGATAGAGAGCCCAATGCTCCTCAGCGGTGGCATTCTGCGACGCAATGAAGTCGGGCAGATCGGCAACATCGAATGTGCGGATCGAGCCGGTACCATCTTCTGCCGCGCGCGCAACGTCGAGGTGGAACGGCGCGGCTTCTCTTTCCAGGCCGAGCGAGAAGGCCTGAATATAGGCCGAGACGGCAAGATTGCGCTGCCCGTCGCGGGCGACCGCGAAGCGCCATAATTCCCGGGCCAGCGCCATGTCGCTGGCCCGCAAGGTCTCGACCCAGACCATAGCGGCATCAGGCGCAAGGTCGGCGCTCCGCATAAGGTCGCGCACGATCCGCGCGGCACCCCCGGTGTCGCCAATGCTGGCGCGGAGTCGGGCTTCGAGGTGGCGGTCGACCGCAGCGCCGGATTCGGCGCTGAGCGCCCGCGCAGTTTCGAGCGCGCCGACCAAGTCGCCGGCGCGCTGCTGCTGATCGGCGATGAGGCGCCGCACGTCCGGTGGTGGTGCGCCATTGCGGAAGACGTGACGATGTTCTTCGACAAAGGTGACGAGTTCACCCTCAACGCCCGTTGAGGCAACTAGATAGGCGACGATCCGCACCGCCTCAGCGGTCGCGAATGCCAGGATCGTATCGCGGTGCGGCTGCAGGATGGCCCATTGACCTTCGGCGGCAATCAACTGTGCAGCGGCAAGCGTCTGTGGGTGCCCACCTCCCGCCAAGACGTCGAACCCAGCCTTTACGCCCGACCAGTCGTCGCTGGCGCGCGCGGCCTGAATATCGTCGACGAACGTATCGGTCGCCAGCACCGGCGTGCCCGTATCGTCCTCGCCTGCGTCTGCGGCGAGCCGCGCGATCCAGGTCTCGGCCTCAGTGTGCGCCTCGCCGGACTGCGCGTCGAGATGGGTCTCGAGGGCGGCCCGCGCCGACCGGGTATCGCCCCCGGAAACCAGCAGAAGCGCGTGAATGCGAACATCGATCTGTTCGGTCGTGCCCTTGGCATAGATATCGGTATAGCGGCGTCGACTCTCCGCGAGATCCACATCGAAGCGACGCGACAACGACCAAGCGATCGGCATCGGATCGCTGGCATCCTCGGCGATCAGCGTCCGGGCCAGCGCTTCGGCATCCTCGCGCCTGTCGAGCTGGTTTGACAGAGCGGCAAGCAGCCAATGGCGATCGCCGCGGTCGCCGACCCGGTCGACGAGCGACTGAAAACCCTGCGTGGCTCCCACCAGCAAGTCATGAGCCTCGTCGTCGTCGCGGACGAGATCGAAATCGACCGGACTCGCGTTGAGGAACCATTCGGGAGTAAGGACCGGAGACAAGGCCGCAGCATAACGGGCGATCGCGACGGTGCGGATCGTCGCGGTCCAATGCCCGGCCTCGCGTTCGAGTTGCTCGACCAAAGCGAGTGCTTCGACGCGCTTGTTGCGCATGAGCAGCGCCCAGGCTTGCAATCGGACGGTTTCAGGATCGAGCTCGTCGCTCGCGAGGATGGCGAGCACGTCTTCCGCCCCATCGACATCGCCGCTCGATAGCAGGAGAGCCGTCTGCAGCTGGCGTCCGTCGCGCGTCGATGGCGTGCCGAGCACGGCAAGCCCGGCAGTGGTACCCTCACGCTGCATCGCGATCCGCGCGGCGATACGGGGTTCGGCCGCCGGCTGGATCGCGGTCGCTTCGGCATCGAGTGTGGCAGCGCCGTCAAGGTCGTCGCGATGCAGCGCCGCCGAGGCGGCGAAGCGCAGGACGCGAGCTTGGGCGCCGGGATCGAGCTGCGACCAGAGCGGTTCCGCGCGCAGTTCGGCGAGCGAGCGTTCGACCGCACCGAGATCGCCAGCGCGTAAGTCGTCGAGCGCACGCGCAACCTTCTGCTCGGCCTCGCCCGACAGTAGCGCCCGCAATTCGGCGATCTGACTGGCGCCGACCGGCTGCGTGCCGACCGACGATCCGACCGGTTGCAGCGCCTCGCGCTGCTGAGGTCCGCAGATGATGTCGACCCAAAAGGTGCCAAGGTAGGTCGCGACGATGCCGCGGTGCGGCCGCATCCGCTCAATCAGCTGGGTTTGCCCCCACAGTTCATAATCGACGCCGATCGCGCTAAACCTTTCGCGTTCGGTGTCGGCCTCATCGCTGACGTGCGTGGGCGCGATAGGCGCGGTGGTCGTAAGGATGAAGCGCTTGACGCCCTTGGCCTGCCACTTGCTCGTCCAGTGATCGAGGAAGGCCGTCGACCATTTGGCGAGGTCGCCCTTCTTGATCTCGATATACGCCTTGCAGGAGGCGACATCGCAGCCCCCGCCCTTTAAATCGGCCTTAGTATCGATCCCGAACTGCGTTTGGCCGGGAGTGCCATATTGATTTGCCGTCACCACGTACGGTTCGTGGTTTAGCAAAGCTTCGGTCAGACGTTCGAGCTGCTGCCAGTCCCAGCCTTCAAGCCGGGGTGGACGCGTCTCCTGCTGAGGCAGATTGATATTGGGTGGCTGGTCCATCAGTCGCGTCCAGACATCCCGCCGCGATTGCTGGTTCTCCGGCCATTGCACGACCGTGAGTTGCCGGGAAATTTACCGCCAATAAACATCGCTTCATCTGCTTGATGCGTTGCGGGAAAAGCAAGCCCGTGCATCGAAGGCGATGAAATTGTTTGGGATGCGATGCCTGCTTCTTATCACCCCAACTCCCTCGATAAGCGCCGAAAAATGGAGGCCGGCAAGCGATCAATTGCTATCTTTGCGGGAATGTCCGCGCTTGAAATTGATGCCGCGGCTGTTGAATGATCCAAATTGCGGGCGCTTTCCTGACGGAGCGGGTCATAGGCAGCTTCCGTCAGTAGCAGACATTCGCGGTAGCTGAGCTGAACGACCGCCTTTCGTCGATTGTGTTGAAGAAGTCGGGGTGCAGACCGGAGGCAAGTGGCGGCTGAGCTGCGGCGGAAGCCGCTGATCGGCTCAGACGGGTAGTGGCTGCGCCGGCATGGGGACGAGCTTTGCCATCTTGCGCAGGTTATGGGCGGTGGCTGCCATATGGAACGCGCCCCTGGCACCATTCGGCCCGCGCAGTCGCAATCGGTCGAGCTTCAGGATGCGTTTGAGGTGCGCGAACAGCATCTCGACCTTCTTTCTCTGGCGCCGCGAAGTGACGTAAGCGTCGGTGGTGGCAATGTCGCGGGCCAGGTCGCGAGCCCCTTCGTGGATCGAGCGGGTGTCCTTGCGCCGGCATGTTGGGCGTGCAGCGTTCCCGCAAGGCACAGCCGCCGCAGTCCTGCTGTCGCGCGCGATAACGGATGAAGCCGTCCTGGCTGACATCGCCCCGGGCGGTTGCGAAGTTGCGGTTCCTGGGGCGCAGGCGTTTGCCGCCAGGGCAGACGTAGCTGTCGTCGTCATGGTCGTAGGTGAAGGCATCGCGCTCGAACGTGCCGTCGCGGCGCGCGGACTTGTCGAACATCGGTATGTGCGCCTGGATGTCGCGTTCGTGGACCAGCCAGGCGAGCATCTCCGCCGAGCCGTAGGCGGTGTCGGCGGCCAGCCGCTCGGGCCAGACGCCGAAGCGGTCTTGCACCCGCGCGATCATGCGCTTGCACGCGGTGACCTCGGCCTGGCGCACTGCGGTGCTCGCTTCCACGTCCATGATGACGGCGTGGTCGAGGTCGATGAGATAGTTGGTCGAATAGGCATAGAAGGCCGGCCCGCGATGCGCGCTGGTCCAGCGCGCTGCCGGATCGGCCGGCGCCAGATACTTGGGCTCCACCGGTGTCGCAGCACCAAATGCGGCATCGTCGAGCACGGCCAGATACTCGCGTACCGCACGGCTGTCGGCGTCCGGTGCCAAGCCGTCGCGGCCCGGGCCGCCGGTCTGGCGATTGGCATCGGCGCGGATCAGGCTGGCGTCGACCGCGAACCCTTCGCCACCCACTAGCCCCTCGGCCATGCAGCGCGCGACCGTCGTCTCGAACAACCGGCGGAGCAGATCGCTGTCGCGGAAGCGCCCGTGCCGGTTCTTCGAGAAGGTCGAGTGGTCGGGCACGTCGCCGTCCAGCCCCAGCCGGCAGAACCAGCGATAGGCCAGGTTCAAATGCACCTCGTCGCACAGCCGCCGCTCGGACCCAATGCCCATGCAATAGCCGATGATGAGCATCCGGATCATCAGCTCGGGGTCGATCGAGGGGCGGCCCGTCTCGCTGTAGAAGGGTTTCAGCTCCTCGCGGATGCCCGACAGATCCACGAACCGGTCGATCGAGCGCAGCAGATCGTCCGCCGGCACGTGCCGCTCCAGGCTGAAGCTGTAGAACACCGCCTCCTGCGCCACCGTCCGCTCGCCCATCATCGGCCCGTCTCCGCTTGCCTCGCAGAGATTGAATCAAACCATCGACACGACTGCAAGCCGGCGTTTTTCAACACAATCGGGCGATAGCTGCCACCCGCTTCGTACTGGCGCTGACCCAGAAGCCGCTATTCAGGCCGCCGCTTCGCTTTCCAGCACCGGCGATTGGCCGTTTCAGACCCTATGCGCCGCATCAAAGCTTGCAGGACGGCGATCCTCCGAACGGCGATGCAAATGCCCATTGTCCGCAACGGAAGCTTGACCCATAACTTGTTCCGGTTTCGTTCCAGAACGAAACCTGCCGTACAAATCTTAAACGGCATCGACGAAGAAAGGTGATGCAAGTGGTCGCACCTAACATGCTTGACACCCACTCTTTTTCTTGGGAGCCGTACATCAGGCGATTGGGGGCTGGTGCTTATCTTGATGCAGCAGGTAATCAATCCTTTAGACACGCGGTTCATTGTCTTGCTTCGATCTGGTCAGAGGTATTCCGCTGGATGACCGCCATCGCCTTCGAGACCGTTATAGACGACTCACTGTCGACGATCACGAATGTCGTCCAGTTGAAGGCTATGATAAACAAGCGCCTCCTGAGCTTAGTAAATGACTTCGAGGACGGCAAATGGCGCAGTAGTCGTTTCCAAAGCTATCTATGGGATAACATCGCTCAAACCGCGCTTTCGGAGCGCGAAAGGCTTGCCTTGGCGGATCAGAGCCACTCGGCTCTTGTGGCTGCTGCTCGGAATCTCAGACTCACCGACAAGGACGAGGTTGGCCAGGGAAGCGAGATTGCGGAGGTTTTCCTCTACGGAATAATGAAAAATCACTTCGGAGCGCTGCCAGTCGTGCCGAAGATATTCTACAAGCAGAATGTTCAGGATAATGCGAAAGGTGCTGATAGCGTCCACATCGTTATCAGCGAAGATAGCCAGGACTTCACGCTGTGGTTCGGTGAAGCTAAATTTTATAATTCAATCGTCGATGCACGTTTGGATGCAGTGGTGAATTCAGTCTACGCAAGCCTCGACACGGGCAAGCTAAAAAAAGAAAACGCCATTATAACTAACGTGTCAGATCTTGACCGGCTAGTGCTATCCGGACCCCTTCGGATGAAGATCAAGGCGGCACTTAGTAGCCAGGTTTCGATCGACCATCTGAAGCCAAAAATCCACGTACCGATTCTTATTCTTCACCAGTGCGCAGAGACAGCAAAATGCGTCCAGCTCTCGAGCGAGTATCGGAATGCGATATCCGCCCAGCATAGGGAGAGGGCCGAAGCCTACTTCTCAAAACAGATATCCGGATCGTCACGGGTTCACAGGTACGGCGACATCCACTTCCATCTGATCCTCTTCCCAGTTCCCGATAAGAAGGCGGTTGTGGAGACCTTCCTAGGAGCGGTTTCCTACTTCAAGGGAGCGGTGTAATGGAGGTTTTCGCCGCATGTTCAGAAGTGAACGACCTCATCGAAGGCGGTAACGACCTCGCCGCGCGAAACATGCTGATACGGCTTCTGGGCGATCTGGACCGTAGCAGGACCCCCTACCCTCAGGTCCTGAACCAGCTGATCCGGACGGCGGGCCTCTTCCCCTATCTGCAGCTTGAGACTGCGTCATGGGATCAGAAGTTCGTCCATGAGGCGTTCGCGGTGGATGTCGGCAACCGGACCGCCACGCTGCATCGCGAGCAGTCCACGGTCCTGTCGAAGCTTCTCGACGGCAGGAGCATAGCCGTGAGCGCCCCTACGAGCTTCGGAAAGAGCTTCATTATCGACGCGTTCATCGCGGCGAAGCGACCGGACACCGTCGTGATCATAGTGCCCACGATCGCGTTGATGGACGAGACCCGACGTCGCCTGTACAAGAAGTTCGCGCGCCAATACGGCATCATCACCGCGCCTGACGCCCCGCTCGAAGCGCGGAACATCCTGATCTTTCCGCAGGAACGCGCCTTCGGCTACATTCAAAAGCTAAAAAAGATCGACCTCCTAGTCATCGACGAGTTTTACAAAGCGAGTATCGTCCACGACAAGGAGCGGGCCCCGTCACTCATTAAGGCAATCGTTCAGCTGTCTCGCAGGTCTGAACAGCGCTACTACTTGGCTCCAAACATTAAGAAACTACAAGACAACGTCTTCACGCGTGACATGGAGTTCCTGGAGCTACTCGATTTCAACACCGTCTTCCTCGAAAAGCACGAGATCTACAAGGAGATTAACGGCGACGCGCAGAGGAAGTCCGAGGCCCTTCTGTCGATCATCTCGTCGCGGAAGGAGAAGTCGCTCATCTACGCCGGGACCTACGCAGAGATAAGAAGGATCGCCGATCTTGTCGTGGCCCGACTGGACAAGGTCGATCGACTTCACACCAACCATTTCGCACGTTGGCTTCGAGACAACTATCAGCGGGATTGGGTTCTGGCCGACCTCGTGGAGCGGGGTGTCGGCGTCCATAACGGCCGGATGCACAGGTGTCTCAGCCAGCTTCAGGTCCTGCTGTTCGAGCATGAGAAGGGGTTCGACAGCATCATTTCAACGTCTTCGATCATCGAAGGCGTCAACACATCCGCACAGAACGTCGTTATCTGGAAGAGCAAGCTTGGACAGAACAACCTAAAGGATTTCACGTACAAGAACATCATCGGTCGAGGTGGTCGAATGTTCAAGCACTTCGTAGGCCACATCTACCTGTTGGATTCGCCGCCGAAGGAGGAGGATACGCAGCTTCAGATCGAGTTTCCTGATTCGCTTCTAGGAGGCCTCGACGAGACCCAAGACCGCGAAAGCCTGACCGAGCGCCAGATTGAGAGGATCATCGAGTACAAGCGTAAGCTTTTAGACATCGTTGGTGCGGACAACCTCGCGCGGATCAAGAGAGACAACCTGCTGCAAGACAGCGACGCAGACTTCCTGCTCAAGACGGCCAGTGACATGAAGGACAACCCCGAGGATTGGAAAGGCTTCGGCTACTTGAACTCGAGTAATCCCTCCGAGTGGGAGCGAATGCTCTACAAGGTGATTGCGCTCAAGCCCTCCGGATGGGACGCTCCCCATAGTCGCGTGGTCGCCGTGGTCAAGGCTCTTGCTGCGAATTGGACGACGGACATGCCGACGATGCTCAGGCGACTGTCAGTCGAAGGGATCGACATCGAAGCCTTCTTCCAGCTCGAGAGGACGGTCACGTTCAAGCTTTCCGCTCTTCTGAGTGACGTCAACGAACTTCATAAGATGATTGTAAACCCCTCCGTTGACATCAGTGGCTTCCTTGGAAAGGTGAGCCATGCGTTCTTGCCTCCGGCCGTCCACAATCTGGAGGAGTACGGCCTTCCGCGGATGATCTCGCGTAAGCTGCACAAAGCACGCTTCGTGAGTTTCTCGCAGCCCGATCTCGACCTCAGGGGCGCGCTGGATCTCTTCCGCAGCAAGGGTCTCGACGCTGCACTCAAGGTTGAAGGCCTCACGGCGTTCGACAGATTCGTTCTCAAGTTTTTTTATCATGGCATAACGCCGGACGACACGTCTTCGACACCGGCGTAGCTCTGCAGCCCCTTCCCTTCATGCCTCAGCTCGCCATATCAACGGGCGGCAGCTTAGATCGACCGCTGGCCGAAAGCGGACAAGCCCCTATCCACCAGCTTTGTCTTGACGGATGGCAAGTAGCGGGCTCATATCGTCATGCACACGGGTACAGGCCGTGTGTACAAACTGATGGGTAAGCAACCCACGAAAACCGCAGAATTACATGCTTTTTATGCTGGATAAACGCCTCCCGTAGGGGTCACCATTGTCAAGGCGAAAGCCGCAGAAATCTGCGCTTTTTGCGGACATGGTGCGATTAGCGACATCGTCTGGTCCATTCAAAATAGTCTGACCGCGATGGCTCAAGGCGCCCCCTCATCGATCGAAATTTGTCGCTTCGGGCATGCCATTGCGTCTCACATTCCCGCGCTAGCCATGTTCGAGAACAGGTTGATCCTGACCGAATTATGCCACTCGGCCTGAAGGTTGTTATGCACCTGCAGCGAGGGCGGAAGCCTGGTTCATCATGATGTAGTCCGGCGAGCTTCGGCGTAACGCTTATAGTCTTCGTCGAGGCGGCGAAGCGGGTTGCCGATGCAGATCACCGCTCGCCCCAACCTTATGGCAAACGGACAAAGCCGCGCTATAAGGACAGCCAGCAGATGACCCGGCAAAGTGACGGCCATGTGGATCTTCGAGGCCTTCTTCGGCTTGGCCCCGGCCGTCAACCAGCCCTGCATTGTTACATCGTTACCCAGGCGGCAAATCGTTGGGCGTCCACCGCCACGGGGCGATTGTCTTTACGAAGCTGCAAAGGACGTTGAACACCTCACACAGGTCGTGACTCCTGCTGGCCGACATCCTTGGTAAAATAGCGGGCACGGCACATTCGGCGGCCATTCTCGCCGCATATGTCTGAGGGATATGGCTTGCGGCAAACGCCTATCCCATCACGGATGAGCAGTAATCCACGCAACTCCACACCAGCCTCTATTTTGAAGCTCTCCTCGTCCCGATTGTTCGGTTTCCAGCGATCGGACAGCTTCGCCGACCTGCGATCTTGGCCCCAGAATATCCACATCCCGGATAAGGATTCCTGAAGCGCTCGCCCGCCTCGTCCTGCGGATCGCACCACAGGATGATAAGCGGGCGAAGTTTTCGTCGGAACAGCGGTGGTGCCGCGTATTGCATCATAGAACCAATCGACGCCCGGCACACGACCGCTGACGACGAACGTCACGGCGAATTGCCGAGGCTTCGGACGGCTGGCGCAGCAACAGGCACTCGATTCATCCCGCAAGTGTCAAGGATGCGATCTGAAGCTGGTGACTGCTATCGCTATAGAAGGTGTATTCGTTGCCGTTCTGAACCACGTTCGCGCCCATCGTCAGGGTGTCGTTCCCGTCCGTATGCAACGTCAAATGAGAACTATTGCCTGCACCAGCCAGAGCGCGAATGAAATCCGCATCCACGGTCAGGTTCGCCCTGACATTGTTCTGCGTGAACGATATCTCTTCCACATGGCTTAGCACGGACGTGAGATCGGTGTTCGTGACTGAACCGCTTCCGGACGCAAGCGTCACCATGTCGTTCCCCGCCCCGCCGTCGATCGAAATTCCTCCCGACAGGCTGAGGACGAACTGGTCGTCATAATCCGTCCCGATGACCCGCTCGATACCGTTCAGCGTGTCGCCATTGGCGGCTCCGCTCGTACCGACACCCTGCCCCGGCCCCATGCCGAGCGTCATCCCGATGCCGGTCGTGGCATCGGCGTAACTGACGGTATCGGTACCGGTACCGCCGATCAGCGTGTCGCCCCCGCCATGACCGTTCAGCACATCGTCTCCGGGTCCAGCATCGATGACGTTGCTACCGCTGCTGCCGAGCAGGACGTCGTTGTACAACGATCCGTTTATGTTCTCGATCCCCGCGAGCACGTCGCCCTGGGCATCGCCGCCGACCCCCGGTGTTCCGTCCAGATAGACCGTCACGCCCGCGGACGACTGGCCATAATCTACTTGGTCGCTGCCATCTCCGCCATCGAGCCGGTCCGCGCCGACACCGCCGATCAGGATATCGTTTCCGCCCAAACCCGAAAGGCTGTCGTTGCCGACGCCGCCATTCAGAAAATCGTCGCCGCTGGTGCCGACAACCACCTCACCTTGCACGTCACGCACGGTGACATGGGCATGCTGAATCGTCACCAGCGTGCCGTCCGACACCAGCACATCGACGTCATAAATGTTGTTGCCATCAGCGTCACTGGGCGCCTCGAAGTCGGGGGCGTTACGGAAACTGATCGCCCCCGTGGCGGAGTCCACATTGAAGAGCGCGCCATCATTGCCGCCGCCCACCGCGTAGATCAACGACGCGCCCTCTGGATCACGCGCCTGGATCGTTCCGACCACAAGCTGGTTCTCGTCGATCGTGAAATCGCCGGAGGTGATGACCGGAGCCTCGTTGACGTCGGTGACGGCAACGCGGATCATCTGGCTGGTGGTTAGCGTGCCGTCCGATACGGACACCTGCACTTCGTTCAGATGGCTGCCGGTCTCATAATCCGGCGCGGTCTTGTACGATAGAACGCCGGTGGACGAGATCGAGAACAGCGACCGATCCGCCCCGCCCGTGATGGAATATTGCAGCGCATGCCCTTCGGGATCGCGCGCCGCGATCGTCATGACCGTCGTGCCGTTCTCCGCCACGGTCGCGCTGTTGGGCGAGGTGATTACAGGCGCTTCGTCCACGTCGGTGACGTTGACCGTCAGCGTCTGCGTCGTCGCCAGCGAGCCATCGGAGGCGAGCACCTTCACCTCGTAGCTATGCTGGCCGGCATCGTAATCGGGAGCGGTGCGGAAGCTGAGCGCACCGGTACGCGAGTCGATGGCGAAGACATTGGCGTCCGCACCCCCTGCGATGGCGTAGACCAGTTGCGCACCCGCATCGGGATCATGCGCGACGATCGTCGTCACCGCCGTCTGGTTTTCCGCCACCGTCACCGTCGCGGTCGGGGTCAGCACAGGCGCTTCATTGACGTTCGTAATCGCCACATCGAAGGTCTGCGTCGCATTCAGCGTGCCATCGGACGCCGCGATGGTGACCTGATAATGGGCCGCTCCGACCGTCTCATAGTCCTGTGGCGACACCAGCGACAGGGCGCCTGTCCGGCTGTCGATCGTGAACAGGGCGGAATCGCCGCCATTGACGATCGAATAGCTGACCGCGCCATGCTCTGGATCGACGGCCAGGATCGTCCCGACCGCCGTGCTGTTTTCCGGCACGCTGAGCGCTGCGCCCGTCACGAAAGCGGGAGCCTCGTTGACATCGGTCACGGTCACGGTGACCGCCTTGTCGCTGAAGAGCCCGGTCTGGTCTGTCGCACGCAACACGACCTGATACTGATTATCGCCATTCGCATCGGAGGGGGCGTCGTAATCCGGTGCCGCGACGAAGCGCAAAGCTCCCGTGCTGCTGTCGATCGTAAAGCGTGCCGCATCCGCTCCACTTGCGATCGACCAGCTGATCGTATCGCCCGCATTGGGATCGGTCGCGGTGGCCGTCGCGACACTGGTCCCATTCTCGGCGATCGTGAACGTCGTTGGCGAGGTGATCGTCGGCGGCCGCTGATCGCGCACCACGTCGATGGTCATCGCCTGTGTGGTGACATTGGTGCCGTCACTGGCCGAGACGACGATGTCATAGCGGTTGTTGCCGCCCAGGTCCGTCGGGTGATCGAAATCGGGCGCCGCGATGAACCGCAACACGCCCGTCGTCGGGTCGATCGTGAACCGTGCCGCGTCGGTGCCGGACAGGCCATAGCGCAGCGTCTGTCCCTCCGGGTCCGTGCTAGCCACGGTGGCGACCGCCGTCGTCCCTTCCACCACGGTAGCCGCCGTGGTGGAAGTGATCTGGGGCGCCTCGTTCACATTGGTTACCGTCACGGCCAGGTTCTGCGTCGTGACGTTGGTGCCGTCGCTTGCCGACACCGTCAGATTGTAGACATTGTCGCCGCCCGCATCCTGCGGTGCTTCAAAGTCGGGGGCGGTGCGGAAGGTGATCGCGCCGGTCTGCGCATCGATCGCGAACAGTGCCGCGTCGGTGCCGCCCAGCGAATAGGTGAGGACCGCGCCCGCATCGGGGTCGCTGGCATGCGCCACCTGCACCGCCATGCCGTTCTCCGCCATCGATACCGTCGTCGGTGTCGTGAACACCGGCGCTTCGTTGACGTCGCCGACATTGAAGGTCAGCGTCCGCATCTGCGACAGGCCATGCGAATCCGCCACGGTCAGCGTCAGGCTGCGCGTCGCCGCCTGCTCATAGTCGAGGCTGACGCCGTCTTTCAGACGTACGGTATTGCCGTCGACCATGAAAAGCGCCGCATCCGTACCGCCCAGCGTATAGGTCAGCGTATCCCCGGCATCGGGATCGCTGGCCACGAACGTTGCCACCGTCGCCGCGACCTGGTTCTCCATCACCGTGCCGACGCCGCTCAACGTCAGCGACGGGGTCTCGTTGACGTTGGTGAGGGTCACGGCCAGGTTCTGCGTCACGACGTTGGTGCCGTCGCTCGCCGACACCGTCAGATTATAGACATTGTCGCCGCCCGCATCACGCGGTGCCTCAAAGTCGGGCGCGGTGCGGAAGGTGATCGCACCGGTCTGCGCATCGATCGCGAACAGTGCCGCGTCGACGCCGCCCAGCGAATAGGTGAGGACCGCGCCCGCATCGGGGTCGCTGGCATGCGCCACCTGCACCGCCGTGCCGTTCTCCGCCATCGATACCGTCGTCGGTGTCGTGAACACCGGCGCTTCGTTGACGTCGCCGACATTGAAGGTCAGCGCCCGCGTCTGCGACAGACCGTGCGAGTCCGTCACGGTCAGCGTCAGGCTGCGGGTCGCCGCCTGCTCATAGTCGAGGCTGACGCCGTCCTTCAGGCGTACGCTATTGCCGTCCACCATGAAAAGCGCCGCATCCGTACCGCCCAGCGTATAGGTCAGCGTATCCCCGGCATCGGGGTCGCTGGCCACGAACGTCGCCACCGTCGCTGCGACCTGGTTCTCCATCACCGTACCGACGCCGCTCAGCGTCAGCGACGGGGCCTCGTTGACGTTGGTGAGGGTCACGGCCAGGTTCTGCGTCGTGACGTTGGTGCCGTCGCTCGCCGACACCGTCAGATTATAGACATTGTCACCGCCCGCATCCTGCGGTGCCTCAAAGTCGGGCGCGGTGCGGAAGGTGATCGCGCCGGTCTGCGCATCGATCGCGAACAATGCCGCGTCGGTGCCGCCCAGCGAATAGGTGACGACCGCGCCCGCATCGGGGTCGCTGGCATGCGCCACCTGCACCGCCATGCCGTTCTCCGCCATCGATACCGTCGTCGGTGTCGTGAACACCGGCGCTTCGTTGACGTCGCCGACATTGAAGGTCAGCGCCCGCGTCTGCGACAGACCGTGCGAGTCCGCCACGGTCAGCGTCAGGCTGTGGGTCGCCGCCTGCTCATAGTCGAGGCTGACGCCGTCCTTCAGCCGTACAATATTGCCGTCCACCATGAAAAGCGCCGCATCCGCACCGCCCAGCGTATAGGTCAGCGCGTCCCCGGCATCGGGATCGCTGGCCACGAACGTCGCCACCGTCGCCGCGACCTGGTTCTCCATCACCGTGCCGACACCGCTCAGCGTCAGCGACGGGGTCTCGTTGATATTGGTGAGGGTCACCGCCAGGTTCTGCGTCACGACGTTGGTGCCGTCGCTCGCCGACACCGTCAGGTTGTAGACATTGTCGCCGCCCGCATCACGCGGTGCCTCGAAATCGGGGGCGGTGCGGAAGGTGATCGCGCCGGTCTGCGCATCGATCGCGAACAGTGCCGCGTCGGTGCCGCCCAGCGAATAGGTGATGACCGCGCCCGCATCGGGGTCGCTGGCATGCGCCACCTGCACCGCCATGCCGTTCTCCGCCATCGATACCGTCGTCGGCGTCGTGAACACCGGCGCTTCGTTGACGTCGCCGACATTGAAGGTCAGCGCCCGCGTCTGCGACAGGCCATGCGAGTCCGTCACGGTCAGCGTCAGGCTGCGGGTCGCCGCCTGCTCATAGTCGAGGCTGATGCCGTCCTTCAGGCGTACGGTATTGCCGTCCACCATGAAAAGCGCCGCATCCGTACCGCCCAGCGTATAGGTCAGCGTATCCCCGGCATCGGGATCGCTGGCCACGAACGTCGCCACCGTCGCCGCGATCTGGTTCTCCATCACCGTGCCGACACCGCTCAGCGTCAGCGACGGGGACTCGTTGACGTTCGTGAGGGTCACAGCCAGGTTCTGCGTCGTGACGTTGGTGCCGTCGCTCGCCGATACCGTCAGGTTGTAGACATTGTCGCCGCCCGCATCATGCGGGACCTCGAAATCGGGCGCGGAGCGGAAGGTCAACGCCCCCGTGTTGGGGTTGATCGTGAAGAGATTGGCATCCGCGCCGCCCGCGATCGCCCAGTTCAGCGTCGTGCCCGCATCGGGATCGCTGGCGGTCAGCGTTCCCACTACCGTTCCGTTCTCCGCCATCGAGAGGGTCGCTGGCGAGGTGATGACGGGCACTTCGTTGACGTTGGTGACGGCGATGGTCACTGTCTGGATATGGGTCGATCCGTCCGCATCGGTCGCGGTCACCTGGACGCTGCGGGTCGCCCCCGCTTCGTAATCCAGCGCCACCCCGTTGGCGAGGACGATGGTGTTGCCCGACACCGTGAAGGACGCCGCATCGGGACCCCCGGTGATCGCATAGGTCGCGCTGTTGCCGTCCGCCATCGCCAGCGTCGCGGCGACGGTGCCGGCGGCGCTGTTCTCGGCGATGGTGCCGGTCGGCGTGATCGTCATGCCCGCAATCAACCGCGCCGCGCTTAGCGTGCCGTCGTCGAACCGGAACCTTTCGACATTGGTGACGGTGTCGTTTCCGTCCGGCCCGTTGATCGTATAGGTCCGAGTGTCGATATTATAGGTGACGGTATAGGCGGCGCGATTGCCGGAATAGATGGCGGTGTCCACGCCCCCACCCCCGTCGATACGATCGTCACCGGCGCCGCCGCGGATGACATCGTCGCCACCCCCGGTGATGGGGTCGGTGCCCTTGCCTGGGACAGCGACGTTGTCGATCACGAAGCTTTCGTTCGTCACCGCCTCGTTCATGTTGGATCCGAAGCCAAGCGTCAGGACTCCCGAAGCCGGGGTCGGAACCGTCAGCGTCAGTGTCAGCTTGGTATCGAGCCCACCCCCACTCCAGCTATTCGAATAGTTCCCCGACGTCATGCTGCCGGTCCAGGTGGCACCGTTGACGGGCGTGATCGTGAAGTCGGAGAGGCTGGACGAACTCATCCCGCGCGGCGCAACGATCATCAGCGTTGCGACGCCGTTCACATAGACATACACGCCTTCGTTCGTGTCGTACGAGTCGAGCAAGTAAAGATCGAAACTGACCTGAGTCGTCCCCGCCCCGGGGGCATCCAGAATGTAACTCTTGCTGATCTGCTGCGAATAGACGTTGGTGTTGCCCGAACCGGCGAACGGTCCCAGAACCACGCTGCCGTCTAGCAGGGTGTAGGTGGCAGGAACCGACCCAGCCGCATTCTTCCAGCCCGATGCTCCGGTATCGAAGGTTTCCAGACCGCTGGTTCCAAAGGCATTAGTGTCGCCGCTGATCGTGTCGTCGCCGTCACCACCATTTATGACGTCGTTGCCGCTGCCGCCGATGATCGTATCATTGCCGTCGTCGCCAGAGATCCGGTCGTTGCCGAATCCGCCATCCATAACGTCGTCGCCACCGCCGCCCGACAGGGTGTCGTTGCCGCCGGCATCGGCAAAGACCACCTTGTCGATCAGGAGGCCGCCGCCTGCCGTGGTGAATTCGATCTTGTCGCTGCCCCCCGTGCCGGTGACGAGATAGGCGAAGCTCTGCCAGCTATTGGCCGCATTGGCCGTATCAATTGTGGCGATGACCGTGCCGTTGAACAGCACGTTGACCGTACCAGTTGTAGTTGCGTTCCAGTTCCCCAGATCAAATTTCAGGATATAGGTTTCACCGGCGGTCGTCGTGACGTTCTGCCAGACATCGGCGACTTGCCCCGACTGAAGGCGCATCGCCTGATTCAGCGGCGTTCCGTCGGAGTTGGTATAGTTACTGAAGATATCGATTCTTCCGGCCGGACTGCTCCAGCCGGTCGCGGCGGTCGCTGCAAAGGACGTATTGCTACCACGCGCCGCGCCGGTATAGGATTCGAAATTCCCGTTCACCAACAAATTGGCCGGATTGCCATAGGTGATCAGGTTCCTGAGATCGCCAGGGATCGCCCCGTCACCATAGATGGTGTCGTTTCCATCGCCACCAGCGATCGTGTCGTCGCCCAGCCCACCTGTCAGGACATTGGCGTTACCGTCGCCGGTCAACGTATCGTTGCCGACCGACCCGGTGACGCTTTCCATGCTGATCAGCGTATCACCCTGCGCATCCCCGCCCAGGACAGCGCCCGTGGCGAGGTTGACAGTGACAGGCGCTGCGGATCCCGCATAGGATGCGGTGTCCGAACCCGCCCCGCCATCCAGCCGGTCCGCGCCGATGCCACCGATCAGGACATCGTCCCCCGCACCGCCGGAAAGCGTATCGTTGCCCAGACCGCCGTCCAGCACGTTGTTACCGGCATCACCGGTCAGCGTGTCGGCATAATCGGTACCGGTCAGGTTTTCGATCCCCGACAGCGTGTCGGTCACCAGGCCGGAACCTTCCTGCCCCTTGGTCTGCGTCGCGAGCTGCTGAATCTCCGCCTGGGTCAGCGCGGATTTGAAGACGGCGAAGTCGTCCATCTTCCCATCGAGCGCGCGCGTGTTCGACCAGTCCCGACCGATATAGTTGTCGGAATAGGTTGGCGTTCGCCAATACCACGGTGTTTTCCGAATTGGCGACCACATTCCCGTTCAGATAGATCGTCATGCGACCAGCCTGATAGGTCACCGCCACGTCGTACCAAGTGCCTGGGGTTGTAAGGCCGGCGGCCGTCTGGGCCCCAAAAACGTTGCCGGTCACACCATCACGAATCTCGAAGTACAGCCCCCCCGACGTGGTGCGGTTCAGAAAGATCTGGCCGGCGGAATTGGTGGAGTTGCTGATCCCGAAGCGGAATATTCCCTCGTTCGAGCCGGCAGGCTGATCGAAATTGACCTTGGTAGCGATCGTGAAGCTCTCGCCGAAGGTCAGCGCGCCTACCCTTGCAGTGCTGTTGCTGTTCCCCGCGAAATCGATCGCCTTGCCGCCATGATCGTCGGCAACCCAGTTGGCGTTGCTCAGCACGATGCTCTGCGTCCCGCCAATCGCGGTGGCGGTATTGCCCGATCCTTCCGAAAAGCTCCAGCCGGCGATCAGGCTGGCATTGGCATAGGGCGTTGCCGCGCCGGGCGTGCCCGCATCGCCGCCAGAGGCGACGCCCGTCGCGAGGCTCGCGTTCACGCCGGAGCTGGACCCCGCCCAACTCGCGGTATCGGTGCCCCTGCCACCAATGAGGGCGTCCGCTCCCGTGCCGCCGATCAGGATGTCGTCCCCGTCGCCGCCGAACAGCACGTCGTTGCCGCCGCCGCCGACCAGCGTGTCGTTGCCCGCCGCGCCGTCCAGCGCATTCACCCCGCCATCACCCGCCAGATAGTCGGTGAAGTTGGACCCGATCAGGTTTTCGACATTCGTGATCTGATCGTTACTGGCCCAGCCACCCGATGCCTTGGTCGCCCCATTGCTGTTGGCGCCCAGATCGACCGTTACGCCGCCCCAGCTACTCGTTTCGATATAGGTCAGCGTGTCGATGCCTGCGCCGCCATCGATGCTGTTCGCATTGTTGTTCGCATAGATCAGGTCGTTGCCCGCGCCAGCCTGGAACCCATAGAGTTCCCGAGTCCCCTTCAGAATGTCGCTATATGCGGAACCAACTAGGATTTCGAAGTTGCTCGTGATGTCTGCGCCAGCGCCGACGGTATTGCGCGGCAAATATTGCCAGACATTATTTGACCACCCGTTATAGTTCGCGACTACGCTGACACCACTGGTCGCGCTGGCATAGCTCAGCGTGTCGGTGCCTGCACCGCCATCGAGCGTATCGTCGCCCGCACCGCCGTCGATCACGTCGTTGCCTGCGTCGCCGCTGATCTTGTTGTTGTTCGCATCGCCGGTCAGCGTGTCGTTGAACGTCGATCCCCACAGGCTTTCGATACCGGTCAACGTGTCGCCAGCGGCATAGCCACCAGATGCGGTTCTGGCGGTCAGGTTGATCGTAACGGCCGCATTTGACCGCAAATAATTGACCAGATCATTGCCCGCACCGCCATCGAAGACGTCATTCCCCGCGCCTGCGACCATGACGTCGTCGCCCGCGCCGCCCTTCAGCACGCCGCCCGAATCAGTAGCGTAGAGATAATCGTTGAACGCCGAACCAATGACGTTCTGGATATTGACCAGCGTGTCGCCCTGCGCATCGCCACCGACACCCTGACCGGCATTGGCATAGGTGCCGTTGACCAGGCTCAGATTAACCGACACGGCCGCACCCGATGCGGAATAATCGGCCGTGTTGCTGCCCGCGCCGCCGTCCAGCGTATCGGCGCCGCCCAGGCCCGCCAGCACGTCGTTACCGTCGCCACCCAGCAGGGCGTTGGCGTTGGCGTCGCCGGTCAGCGTGTCGTCAAAGGCGGAGCCGGTGACATTCTCGACATTCTGGATCAGGTCGCCCTGCGCGTCGCCGCCCAGATTGACGTTGGTGGTCAGGTTGACGGTGACACCCGTCAGCGAGGCGACATAGGTAATGGTATCGGTCCCGTCGCCGCCGTCGATCGTGTCGTCTCCGCCCAGCCCCACGAGCGTGTCGTTGCCTGCACCGCCGCGCAGGACGTTGCTGCCACTATTGCCGGTCAGCATGTCGTCAAGCGCCGAGCCGGTCAGGTTCTCGATCCCGGTCAGCACGTCGCCGGACGCATCCCCCGTTGAGCTTTGCGCCGTCGCCACCCTCAGATCGACGGTCACGCCCGCGCCGGACCCGGCATAGCTCGCCGTGTCGCTGCCCGTGCCGCCGTCGAGCGTATCCGCGTCTGCGCCGCCCTCCAGAACGTCGTCGCCCGCGCCGCCGGTCAGGGTGTTCGCCCCCGCATTGCCGGTCAGGATGTCCGCCTGCGCCGAACCGAGGATATTCTCGAAATTGCTCAGGATATCGCCCGATGCGTCCCCACCCGACAGCTGCGCCGTGGTCAGGTTCAGGTTGACCGTGACGCCTTGCGCCGAATTGACGTAGGACACGGTGTCGATGCCGTCCCCGCCATCGAGCGTGTCCGCGCCGCCCAGCCCCTCGATGATATCGTTGCCGGCAAAGCCCTTGATGATGTTGACGCCGCCGGTGCCGGTCAATGTGTCGGCGTTACCGGAGGCGTAGATGCCTTCGAGCCCGGTATAGGTATCGCCCTGCGCATAGCCGCCCGACCCGACACCTGTGGTGAGGTTCACGGTCACGCCGCCGTTGCTGTATGCATAGTTGACGAAATCGAAGCCGGCGCCACCGTCGATCTGATCGGCGCCGGCATTGGCGACCAGATTGTCGCCGCCGCCGCCGCCCTGCAACTTGCCTCCGCCTGCGGACGCGGCGAGAATGTCGTTATAAGCCGACCCGATCAGGTTCTGAATGTTGGCCAGCGTGTCGCCCTCGGCATCGCCGCCACGCCCCACCGCACTGGTGACCATCCCCAACGGGGTCGCGATCTGAAGATTACCCAGCGTGACATAGACCGCCGCACCCGAGGCGCTATAGTCGGCGGTGTTGCTGCCCGCGCCACCATCCAGCACGTCCGCGCCGCCCAGGCCCGCCAGCACATCGTCTCCGCCGCCGCCCTTGAGCAGGTTGACGCCCGCCGTGCCGGTCAGCACGTCGTTGCCGCTGCCGCCGGTGACGTTCTCGATCGCGATCAGCGTATCGCCATCGGCGTCGCCGCCCGACCCCGTGCCGGCCGTCAGGTTGATGGTGACGCCATTGGCCGAGGCGCTGTAATCCGCCATGTCGGTGCCGTCGCCGCCGTCCAGCACGTCCGCACCGCCCAGACCCGCCAGCACGTCGTCGCCCGCGCCGCCGCGCAGGATGTTGCCGCCGCCATCGCCGGTCAGCGTATCGGCATAGGCCGTGCCGATGACGTTCTCGACATTGGTGATGACGTCGCCCTGCGCATCGCCCCCCGATGCCGTCTGCGTCGCCAGATCGACCGTTACGCCCGCCGTCGAGCCGGAATAGTCGATGGTATCATTGTCGGCGCCGCCGTCGATCGTGTCAGCCCCGGCGCCTGCGACCAGCGTGTCGTTGCCCGCGCCGCCCATCAGCGTGCTGCCCGTCGCCGCCGCCGTCAGCCGGTCGGCATAGGCCGAGCCCAGCACCTTCTCGAACCCGCTGAGGATATCGCCCGACGCATCGCCTGCGGACACCTGCGCGGTGGCCAGGCCCATATCGACGGTGACACCGACACCCGACCGGGCATAGGACACCGTGTCGATCCCCGCGCCGCCGTCGAGCATATCGGCGCCACCGAGCCCCTCGATCACATCGTCGCCGGCGGCGCCACGGATATCGTTGCTGCCCGATGTGCCCGTCAGCGTGTCTGCGAAATTCGAGCCGTACAGAGCCTCGATCGCGATCAGCGTGTCGCCCGCCGCATAGCCGCCGCTGGCGGTGCCGAGCGAGAGATCGATCACCACCCCTGCCGTGGAGAGCGAGTAATTCGCGGTGTCGCTGCCGTCACCACCGTCCAGCACGTCCGCGCCGACGGCCGCCAACAGAATATCATTCCCACCGCCAGCGGACAGACGGCCACCCGACGCCCCTGCGATCAGATAGTCGCTGAACGCGGTGCCGATGACGTTCCGGATATTGCGCAGCGTGTCGCCCTGCGCATCGCCGCCCTGCCCCGAACCGGCCGTGATCGCACCGCCCGTCAGCTGGTTGGCGGTGATCGTCGCAGTCGACAGGTTGACCTGAACACCCGCCATGGACGCCGAATAGTCCGCCGTATTGCTGCCGGTGCCGCCATCCAGCACGTCCGCACCGCCCAGGCCGGCCAGCACGTCGTCGCCGGCACCACCCATCAGCACGTTGGCGCCCGCATCGCCGGTCAGCGTGTCGGCGTAGCGCGATCCGGTCAGGTTCTCGATATCGACCAGCACGTCGCCGGTGGCCTCGCCCGCGCTGCCCTGACCCGATGCAAGGCTGACCGCCACGCCCGCCGTCGCATTGGCATAGCTCGCGGTGTCGTTGCCCGCGCCGCCGTCCAGTACGTCCGCGCCCACGCCGCCTTCCAGCATGTCATCGCCCGCGCCGCCAACGAGCATGTTGGCACCGCTGTCGCCGGTCAGAATGTCGGCGAAATCGGAGCCGACGACCTGCTCGATCGACACCAGAGTGTCGCCCTGCGCATCGCCGCCGCTATTGGCGCCCGTCGCCAGATTGACCGTCACCCCCGCGCTCGAGCGGGCGTAATCGGCGATGTCCGTGCCGCTGCCGCCGTCCAGCGTGTCGCTGCCCGCGCCCGACACCAGCCGGTCGTCGCCCGCGCCGCCGGTCAGCCGACCGCCCGCCGCCGCCGCGGTCAGCACGTCGGCATAGGCCGAGCCGATCGCATTCTCGATCGAGACCAGCGTATCGCCCTGCGCGTCGCCGCCCTGCGCCGTCCCGGCAAGCAGATCGACCGTCACGCCCGCACCCGATGCGCTATAGTCCGCCGTGTCGCTGCCGTCACCGCCGTCCAGCACGTCCGCGCCGCCCAGGCCCGCCAGCACGTCGTCGCCAGCACCGCCGGTCAGCCGGTTCGCCCCCGCATCGCCGGTCAACGTATCGGCCATCGACGAGCCGACCAGATTCTCGATGCGGAGCAGCGTATCGCCCTGCGCATCGCCGCCGATGCCCGTGCCGCTGGCCAGATCGACGGTCACCGCCGCCGCCGACCCGGCGTAATTCGCCGTATCGCTCCCGGACCCGCCGTCCAGCACGTCGGCACCGGCTCCACCGGCGAGCAGATCGTCGCCCGCGCCACCGATCAGCGTGTTGGCATTGCTGTCGCCCATCAGCACGTCGTCGCCCGCCGAACCGATGACCCGCTCGACCGAGGTCAGCGTGTCGCCATCGGCATCGCCGCCCCGGCCGGTACCTGCGGCCAGATCGACCGTCACCGCCCCCGTGGAGGCGGAATAGTCCGCCGTATCGACGCCGCTGCCGCCGTCCATGGCGTCCGCGCCGCCGCTGCCGACCAGCAGGTCGTCGCCCTCGCCACCGCGCAGCACGTCGGTGCCTACATCGCCTCTGAGCACATCCGCGCCGGCATTGCCGTCCAGCGTCGATCCCGTTGCCGCCGCCGACAGGCTGTCGTCATAGGCCGAGCCGACGACCCGTTCGATGCTGGAGAAGCTGTCCCCGGTCGCGTCGCCGTCGCTCGCGGTGCCGGTTTGCAGGTCGATCGTCACCCCGGCGCCCGAGGTCGCATAATCGATCGTGTCGAAGCCGTCGCCGCCGCGCAGCACGTCCGCGCCGACACCGCCCCGCAGCACGTCGTCACCGATGCCGCCGTCCAGCACGTCATTGCCCGCGCCGCCGTCCAGCATGTCGTTGCCCGCACCGCCGGTCAGCGTGTTGGCGGCGCCATTGCCGGTGATCGTGTCCGCCTGCGCGGTGCCGATCACATTTTCGACATCGCGCAGCACGTCGCCTTCGGCGTACCCGCCATGCCCGACCGATCCGTCCAGTCCGACGACGATGCCAGCGGCGGAGCCGGAATAATCGACGGTGTCGTTACCGTCGCCACCCGACAGCGTGTCCGCACCGTCGCTGCCGACCAGGATATCGTCGCCCGCGCCGCCCAGCAGCGTCTCGGCACCGGCGGCGCCGACCAGTCGGTCGTTGAAGGTGGAACCAATGACCTTTTCGATCGAGATCAGGCGATCGCCCGCCGCATCGCCGCCAGCCCCGGTGCCGGTCGACAGGTCCACGGTCACGCCAGCGCCCGAGGCGCTATAGTCCGCCGTATCGAATCCGTTGCCACCGTCCAGCACGTCGGCCCCGCCCAGACCCGCCAGCACATCGTCGCCAGCGCCGCCCGTAAGGGTGTTCGCACCGTTGGTGCCGGTCAGCGTATCGGCCATCGACGAGCCGGTGACATTCTCGAAATTCGCGATCAGGTCGCCACTCGCGTCGCCGCCGCTCGCCGTGTTGGTCGTCAAATTGACCGTCACGCCGCTCTGCGACGTCGCATAATCGAGCGTGTCGATCCCGTCGCCGCCATCGAGCTGGTCCGCCCCGCCCCCGCCGCGGATGACATCGTTGCCGGCCCCGCCCAGCAGCGTATTGGCCCCGGCCGTACCGCTCAGCACGTCGTCGAACCCGCTGCCGACCACCGCCTCGACGCTGCGCAGCACGTCTCCGGCGGCATAGCCCCCGCTCGCCGTCCCCGCGGCAAGGTCCACCGTCACCGCCGCAGTGGAGCGCGAATAGTCGACCGTGTCGGTGCCCGAACCGCCGTCGAAGCTCTCCGCCCCCGCACCCGCATCCAGCCGGTCGTCGCCGCCCTGGCCAGACAGGACATGCGCATTGGCGTCGCCGACGAACACATCGCCCTGGTTGCTGCCGATCGCGGCCTCGATGCCCGAGAAGCTGTCGCCCTCCGCATCGCCGCCCTGGCCCGTGCCGCTCGCCAGATCCAGCGTCACGCCCTGCGTCGACGCGCTATAGTCGATCGTGTCGAAGCCCACGCCACCTTCCAGCGTGTCGGCCCCCGCGCCACCGACCAGTACGTCGTCGCCCGCGCCTCCGACCAGATGGTTGATGCCCGCATCACCGGTCAGCCGATCGGCAAAGGCCGAGCCGGTGACATCCTCGACGCCGGAGATGCGATCCCCCGTCGCGTCCCCGCCCGTACCCGTGCCGGTCGCCAGACTGACGCTGACCCCCGCACTGGAAGCGGAATAATCGACGCGGTCCGCCCCGGCACCGCCGTCGATGGTATCCGCACCGGCCCCGGCATAGATCACGTCGTTACCGGCACCCGCGACGATCACCGACCCCGCTGCCGCCGTGCGGATCACGTCGTCATGCGCAGATCCGATCGCATCCTCGATCGACGCCAGCACATCGCCCGTCGCATCGCCGCCGCTCGCCGTCCCCGCCGCAAGGTCGAGCGTCACGCCAGCGGACGAGGCGGAATAATCCACCGTGTCGCTGCCGTCGCCACCATCCAGCACGTCCGCGCCGCCCAGGCCCGCCAGCACGTCGTCGCCCATTCCGCCGCGCAGCACGTTCGCGCCGCTGGAGCCCGACAACACGTCGTTGCCGCTGCCGCCGGTAACGTTCTCGAACCCGCTGATCTGATCGCCCTGCGCATCGCCGCCCGCTGTCGCGCCGGTGGCCAGGTTGACCGTCACCCCCTGTGCGGAAGTGGTATAATCGAGCGTATCATTGCCGACGCCGCCGTCGAGCACGTCTGCCCCTGCGCCGCCGCGGATGACGTCGTTACCCGCTCCACCCGACAGCCTGTTGATGCCTGACGCGCCGACCAGCACATCGTCATAGGCGCTGCCCACCACGGCTTCGATGCCCGACAGGGTGTCGCCCTCGGCATCGCCGCCCAACGCCGTGCCGGACGACAAATCGACCGACACGCCCGCTCCGGAGGCCGAATAGTCCGCAGTGTCGACCCCGTCACCGCCCTGCAGCGTGTCGGCACCGGCGCCACCGACCAGAATGTCGTCGCCCGAACCGCCGCGCAGCACGTCATTGCCCGCTCCGCCATCGAGCCGATCGCTACCCGCTCCGCCCGACAGCGTGTTCGCCGCAGCATCGCCGATCAGCACGTCATCATTGTCGGACCCGGTCAGATTCTCGATCGAGATCAGGACGTCGCCCTCGGCATCGCCGCCATGGCCGACACCAGTGCCAAGGTCGACGCGCACGCCATCGGCCGATTGCGCATAGCTGGCGGTGTCGCGGCCATCGCCGCCGTCCAGCACGTCCGCGCCTGCGGCGCCGGTCAGCACGTCGTCGCCCGCGCCGCCCTGCAACGTGTCGGCCGCGTCCGATCCGGTCAGCGTGTCGTTGAACGTCGACCCCACGATCCGCTCGATGCTGTCCAGCACGTCGCCCTGCGCATCGCCGCCGCTGTTGACGCCGGTCGTCAAGTTGATCGTCACCGCCGCGCTCGACGCGCTATAGTCGGCGGCGTCGATGCCCGCACCGCCCTGCAGATCGTCCGCCCCCGCGCCGCCGATCAGCACGTCGTCCCCGGCGCCACCAACCAGCGTATTGGCCCCGGCATTGCCGGTCAGCACATCGCCATAAGCGCTGCCCAGGACGGCTTCGATGCCGCTCAGCCGGTCGCTCTCGGCATCGCCGCCCCGGCCGGTGCCCGCCGACAGATCGACCGTCACCCCCGCACTCGATGCGCGATAGTCTGCGGTGTCGAAGCCCGCGCCGCCCTGCAGGCTATCCGCCCCGGCGCCCCCGACCAGCAGGTCGTCACCCGAACCGCCGATCAGGGTGTCCGCGCCCGCACCGCCGGTGACGACGTCGTCGCCCGCGCCGCCGTCGATGACCGCGCCGCCGTCCCCGCCGGTCAGCACGTCGTCATGGGCCGATCCGATTAGGCTTTCGATGCTGGTCAGCGTATCGCCGGTCGCATCGCCGCCATCCGCGCGGCCCGCCTTCAGGTCGACGGTCACGCCCGCCGCGGAATTGGCGAAGCTCGCGGTATCGATACCGGCGCCGCCATCCAGCCGATCGGCGCCCGCGCCCGCGATCAGCACGTCGTTGCCGGCCCCGCCGGTCAGGCTGCTGCCCGACGCTGCCGCGCGGAGCCGATCGGCGAAGGCGGTGCCGATGACATTCTCGATCCCGCTCAGTCGGTCGCCTTCGGCATCGCCATATTGTGCGAAGCCGGTCGTCAGGTCGACCGCAACGCCGGCGGACGAGGCGGCATAATCGGCCGTGTCGATGCCGTCGCCACCCACCAGCGTGTCCGCGCCCGCCCCGCCGGTCAGCAGGTCGTCCCCCGCCCCGCCGGTCAGGACATTGGCGCCGCCATCGCCGGTCAACACGTCATTGCCCGACGATCCGGTCAGGTTCTCGATCCCCGACAGCGTGTCGCCTTCGGCGTCGCCGCCATGGGCGAGGCCCGTCGCCAGGTTCACCCGAACCGCCGCCGCAGACGTGGCATAGTCCGCAGTGTCGCTGCCGCTGCCGCCGGTCAGCACGTCGGCGCCCTCGCCACCGACCAGATCGTCGTCACCCTCGCCGCCGGTCAGCGTGTCCGCGCCAGCGCCGCCCAGCAGACGGTCGTCGCCGCTGCCGCCCGACAGGATATCGTCGCCGTCGTTGCCGATCAGCTCGTCGGCCCCCGCCCCGCCGTCGATCGTATCGGCCCCGGCCGTGCCGGTGATGCGATCGTCGAAAGAGGAGCCGATGACATGTTCGATCGAGACGAGCCGGTCGCCCTGCGCGTCACCGCCGCTGCCGACCGAGCCGTCCATGGCCATCGTGATGCCCGCGCTCGAATCGGCATAGCTGGCGGTATCGAAGCCCGCGCCGCCGTCCAGCGTGTCGGCACCCCCGCCGCCGGACAGCATATCGTCTCCCGCACCGCCCTCCAGCGTCTCGTCCGCGGCGCTGCCCTTCACCATATCGTTGAAGTCGGTGCCGACGACATGCTCGATCGAAATCAGCGTATCGCCGCCCGCCAGCCCGCCTGCGCCCGTCCCCGCTTGCAGGTCGACGGTAATCGCGGCGGAGGACGCATGATAGTCCGCGGTATCGAACCCGGCACCGCCATCCATCACGTCCGCGCCCAGCGAGCCCGTCAGCGTATCGTCGCCGCCACCGCCGTGCAGCTCGTCCGCGCGGTCCGAACCGCGCAGGCGATCGTTCCATGCCGAACCGACCAGTGCCTCGATGCTGTCATAGGCGTCACCCTCGGCGTCGCCGCCATGGTTGGCGCCACCGTCCAGCCCGATGTCGACCGCGCTCGTCGAGTCCGAATAATCCGCCGTGTCAAAGCCCGCGCCACCGATCAGCTGGTCGGCCCCGCCACGCCCGGTCAGCACGTCGTCGCCCTTGCCGCCGGTCAGCGTGTTGGCACCGCCATCGCCGCCCAGGTGATCGTCCAGGTCGGACCCGATCAGATTCTCGATGCCCGACAATGTGTCGCCCTGCGCACTGCCCCCCTGCCCGACGCTGCCGTCCAGCGAGACGGACACGCCCGCCGTCGAGCCGGAAAAATCCGCCGTGTCGATACCGCCGCCGCCGACCATCTGGTCGGCGCCCGTGCCGCCGACGAACCGGTTGTTCTGGTCGTCGCCGATCAGGACGTCGTCGAACGCGGAACCGATGATGTCCTCGATCCCGCTCAGGCGATCGCCCTCGGCGTCCCCGCCACGCCCCTGCCCCGTCGACAGGTCGACCGTCACCCCGGCGCTGGAGGCGGAATAATCGGCGATATCCTCGCCCGCCCCGCCTTCCAGCGTGTCGGCGCCCGCGCCGCCCACCAAGACGTCGTCGCCACCACCGCCCGCCAGGTCGTTCGCCCCCGCGTTGCCGACCAGCAGATCGTCATATCCACCGCCCAACACACGCTCGATGTTGATCAGCCGGTCGCCCATGGCTTCGCCAGTGGAGGCACGGCCGTCCAGATAGACGTTCACGCCGGCCGAGGCGTCCGAATAATCGGCGGTGTCGAACCCGTCCCCGCCGTCCAGCACGTCGGCACCCAGGCCGCCGACCAGCATGTCGTCGCCCGTACCGCCGACCAGCACGTCGTCTCCGGCGCTGCCCTTCAGCACATCGTCGAACGCGGAGCCGTGCACTTCCTCGATGCCGGTCAGCATATCCCCATCGGCATCGCCGCCATGGGACACTGACCCGTCGAGCGCGACCTGCACGCCCGCCGCGCTGTTCGCATAGTCGGCGATGTCATGGCCCGCGCCGCCGTCCAGCGTATCGGCGCCCGCGCCGCCCACCAGCACGTCGTCACCGGCCCCGCCGCTCAGGCGGTTCGCGCCCGCGTCGCCGGTCAGAACGTCGTTGAAGACGGAACCCGTGACATTCTCGACGTTGCGCAACCTGTCGCCGTCGGCGTCGCCGCCAACACCGGCCGTTCCGTCGAGATAGGCCGTCACGCCCGCGCGCGAGCCGCTATAGTCGGCGGTATCCACCCCGTCGCCGCCGTCCAGCACATCCGCGCCGCCCGCACCGACGAGATTGTCGTTGCCCGCGCCGCCGATCAGCGTGTTGGCCGTGTCGTCACCGGTCAGCACGTCATCGAAGGCAGAGCCTTCAAGCCCCTCGATCGAGACGAACGTGTCGCCCACCGCATCGCCCGTCATCGGCGATCCGTTGAGCGATGCCTGCACGCCAGACGCCGCACTGGCGTAACTGGCGATGTCGAAACCGTCGCCGCCCTTCAGCGTATCGGCCCCGGCCCCGCCTTCCAGAATGTCGTCGCCCTTGCCGCCGCTCAGAATATCGTCGGCGGCATCGCCGACCAGGCGATCGTTCAGGTCCGAGCCGACCAGAATTTCGATATTGGCATAGGTATCGCCCTCGGCATCGCCGCCATGGCTGACCCGCCCGTCGAGATAGACGCTTACGCCGACCTTGCTATCGGCAAAGCTGACGGTGTCGATGCCAGCGCCGCCGTCGACATGGTCCGCCCCGGCCCCGCCGGTCAGCACATTGTCGCCCGCATCGCCGTACAGATTGTCGTCGAACGCGGACCCGACCAGGTTCTCGATCCCCGACAGCTTGTCGCCTTCCGCGTCGCCGCCCCTGCCCGGCGTGCCGTCCAGATAGGCCGTCACGCCCGCGCTCGCGGTGGCGTAGCTTGCGGTATCGATACCATCGCCGCCGGTCAGCGTGTCGGCACCGCCGCCACCGACCAGCAGGTCATCGCCCTTACCGCCCTCCAGCGTGTCGTTCGCCGCCGCGCCATAGAGGGCGTCGTTGCGATCCGAGCCGATGACATGCTCGACGTTGACGATCATATCGCCCTCGGCATCGCCGCCATGGCTGGCGGTGCCGTCGAGGTGGATTTCCAACCCCTTGGTCTTATCGGCGGGCGGGGTCTTCTCGTTGGCGAAGGCATCGGCATAGGACACGGTGTCGAAACCGCCGCCGCCATCGATCTTGTCCGCGCCCTCGCCGCCCTTCAGCACGTTGTCGGCGTCGCTGCCGGTCAGCGTGTCGTCGAACGCGGTGCCGATGACATTCTCCACCGACGTGTAGCTGTCGCCCTCGGCATAGCCGCCCTTGCCGGTCCCCGCCTTCAGGTCGACCGTCACCGCGGCGTTCGACATGGTGTAACTGACCGTGTCGGTGCCGCCGCTGCCATCGATCTGGTCGGCGCCCGCGCCGGCGACGATCAGGTCGTTGCCGTCGCCTGCGTTGACGATATTGCCCGGCGGGTTCGAAAACAGCACATAGATCGGCGCGCCCGTGACTGGATCGACCGCCTTCATGTCGGCTTCGCCGGACACCATGTGGATGCCGAAATGCGTCGAAACGTCGACGGAATAGGTGTAATCGGCTCCCCCCGTGGACAGGCCCAGCGCAATCGGCAGAAAGAATTCGTTCTGGAATCCGCTGGATGCCACCGGCGTACCGAGTTTCGGCAGAACGTAGGTCAGCTGAACGTCGAAGGTGAAGTGCGTTTCCGTCGACGGATAGGTCACGGTCGCGCCCGTCGCGTCGACGCCCGAGGTGACGACCTTGATATTGCCCTGTTCGATCGAGATGACCCAACCCTTGTCGGTCTTGGTCGCGTTCTGGACCGAATAGCCGTCCGGCAGGGTGGGGACGAGCACCTGCTGCAGGGCGAGGCTGCCCGCCGGCACCATCGCCTCGACATGCAGGGTGCGCGAGCTGGTGCCGGACGGCGCCTGCGCCGCACTGTCCACGACGATCACGTCGTCGCTGCCGGTTCCCGAAATCGTCTCCCGCGCCGATTGCGCTCCATAGGATTTGTCGGTGGACGAACTGGCCGCGCCCGTCGATCCGGTGATGTGGTTCGCCCCGCTCTCCGAGGTCGTCTTGACGCCCTCCTGATTGTACAGGGTGAAGGTCAGCGTCGGCACGAGCTTGCCCAGCCCTATGCCCGTTCCCTTGTCGACGGTGTCCTTGGATTGCGAAGTACCAGCCGGGTTGCCGCTGCTGGGTGGGGGCGAGGAAGACGCGTTGGTATCGCTGATCTTCTGCGTCAGCCGTTGGCGATCCTCGTCCGACTTGTGTTGTTGCTGCTGCTTCTGGACTTCGGCCTGCTGGATCTGGGTGGCATCCTGCGGCTGGATCTGGGACTGAGCCTGAGCCTGCGCCTGATCCTCTTTGGTGGCGGACGGTTCCTTGCGCGGCTTAGCGGCCTTCTCATCGGCCTGATCCGACGAGAGGCTGACGTTGATCAGCGCGCTCTTATCGTTGATCTCGCCGACGGTATTGATGACCTGCGCGGACGTGATCGTCTTATCGTTGAAGACCAAGGTCGGCGTTTGCCCGGAGAAGGTCGCCAGGGCCATGCCGGGAATGACGACCCGGCTACCATCGGCGAACACCAGAATGAGATCGACATCGGCGATCTGGGCCGTGAACGACGCATAGGGAATTCCCAAAAGCGCCTTTCCATCGGGGCCCATTTGCACGACCTTCAAGGCATCCAGGGACGGGATATCGCCCAGCATCGCCGCTTCACCGTTACCCGGCATCGTCGTTTGCGACGCCGTGTTGGTCTTATCCGGTTTGCCTGCGCCCTGCTGCGCTGCCTTGTTCGCCTGAACCATTTTTGACCTGCCAGACCGATTGAGGTTAAATATCAAATAAAACGGGTGATCTCGTCATCATTCCGACAATGCCGCCCGTGTAATGCAATAGGCTTTTGGAGAAGACGCCGCCTTCGACGCGGATCAGGATATGATCGCGTCGAGTGACAACATCTCTCTAAAATGAACGCCATAGCCGCGCGGCGTGGTATTGACGATCACACCTTCCACGACACTTTCTCCTACCGACAATCGCACAAAGCCTCCCGCGCGATTGAGGAGATAGACTTGCGGCGGACGAAACAACGCCCCTTTGCTGGCAATATCCAGTATCTTTCCTTTCAGAACGATACCGCTCTCGATCAGTGTCAGACTGGCATCCAGCCGACATTCGAGCCGACGCTGAGATCGGGCGGCGGCATAATCCCGGTGGAAGACTTTCCAGACGACCGCCTTGGCGCGAGACATGCCCATCAATTTTTCCCCAGATTGTCGTTGATACGCGTCTCGGTGATATCGTCACGCAGACGCTCCGCACGTGCGGTCAGAACATTCATATGCGCACGGGCATGCTCAAGCTCGCCCCGCACGGTCGCCGCCATTCCGCTGGCTTCGATCATCCCGGCCAGCGCGGAAAGACGTTCGCTCTCCTGCGCCAGCGCATCGAGAAGCGTGGCCGCCTTGACCCGGTCGGCCGAGACGGCATTCCGAAACCGCGCGACCTCCCGCTGCAATTCCTCTTGGAGACGATATTGCCGTTCCATCGTCTCCCGGATCTCGATGGCGAACCGGCGATAGTCACGCTTCGTCCGGATTTCGTCCCGCCGCCTGCCAAAAGCCGCCAGAAGACGATGATGCAGCATTCGCGCATCGAAGCGCGTGGATGCATCGTCCTTCATGACCGGCCATTGCAGGGTTACGGGTTCCCGATCGAGCAAAGCTTCCCCGCATGCGAGAATTTGGTCGAGCGTTCGGACGATACGATCCTCGCGTTCATTCTCGGCATGACGCTGCTGCCAGGCCATTTCGCGCAGCGACGTCATCACGTCGTGCAAGTGGGCGCGGTCGAACCGAACCTCAGCGAAGAGCAATTCCATATCGGCCGCCAACCGAACCTGGTGCCGCCCCAGATCGGCCACGACATCGGCGATCGGCTGAAGCAGCGGTGTGGGGTCGGTAACGCGTGCCACCATGTTCGACAGGTCGGCCATGGCGTCGTGCAGACGGGACAATGTCACCTGTATCCCGAGGTCATTCCGCTGCCCCTGCTCCACCGCCTGGTGCAAGGTCGACAATTGACGCGCCGCCACGTCCATCGCGCGCACCAATGAAGGCGCGCCGGCCCCGACTACGCCTCGCGACTCCACTTCCGTGGCCCCTTCGAGGGTCGTGACGCTCGACAGCCAATGCTCATAATCGTCCCTTAGCGACTTGGCCGCCTTGGTCATGCAACGCTCGAGCGCACCAAGCACCATCGATGTGGACAGGCCGAAGAGCGAAGAACTGAAACCCACCGACATACCGCGCAGCGGGGCCTTCATGCCCTCGATCATCTTGCCGAAGCTGTCGCCGCCCGCCGTGCCGGAGACATCCATACCCCCAATCAGGTCACCCACGGACCCGACCGTATGCATCAGGCCCATGAACGCGCCGATCAGGCCCATGAAGACCATCAGGCCCGAGAAGTAGAGAATGACCGACTTCTGTTCGTTGATGCGCTGGTCGACGCTGTGGACGAGCGATTCCGCCACCTTTGACGGCAGATTGACGACCCCGTCCTTGGCGAGCTGTTCCGCGATCAGGCGATAGCCCTGTCCCAGCAGGTGCGGCTCATGGAAGATGCTCGCGGGCGTTTCGTAAACGCTGTCGTCCGCCTCCAGGATCGCGCTGCTCTGTTGCAGCGCACGCAGGGCCTGTACTTCGTTGCTCAGCGCCAGGACGTTGCGGAAGGCGATGATCGCAGCGACGGAAAATAGCGCAAATATCGACAGGTTCAGCGCCATCTTGGCCTTGATGCCCGCGATGACGAAGTCGTGCGCATAGACGCCGACGCCGATCATGATCGTCATGACCGCCGACATCTTGATGAGTTCGTCGCGTATCTGGCGTTTCATGGCCATGCCCCTCAATTCTTGACGACGATGCGGACGGAGTTCGCGTCATCGGACTTGGGGTCCACCACGCGGGTTTCGGTGACGATATCGTCGGGCTTGATACCGGCCTGGATCAGCAGGTTGCGGGTCGCCGCAGCCCGATAATATGCGATCCGCATCGGCTCGGAGATCGCCCCGGTACTGCTGACCAAGGACCAGATCCCATATTTCCGGCCTGGCTGTGCCGCGCCTTTCAGGAAAGACTGCACCTTTGCCGCGTCCTCATCGGTGTATCGAACAGCGTTCGGATCGAAGTCGACCCGCAGGAGCGTCGAGGCGGTGGTGATGCGCATGCCCTTTGTCTCGCTGGGCCGCTCCGTCGACTTGGCAGCGATCCGCATCGTATCGGGCGTATCCCGGGTCAGGATGGACAACTGGTCCTTTCCGTTCGTCGCGGTTTCGGACATCAGCGGAGAGCCGAGCTGGGCGATGGAACTGCCCGAAGCCGCATCGGACGGGGATTGGACAGGCCGCATGCCCTCGACACCCCGGCTGGCCGCCTTGTTCGCAGGATTGCTCGCCGTCGGTGCCGTTTCCCCTGCCACCGCCCGCTGCCCGTTGCTCTGCTGCATCTCATTGATCTTCTGCTGCATGACCTGAACCGTCCGCTTGGACAGTTCCATGACCGCCGCACTCATGATGACCAGCAGAAAGGTCACGACCATGATCACCGCGGTCAGTACGTCCACGAATGCCGGCCAGTGATTGACTTCGCCGTCTTCAGATGCCCCTGCCACGTTACCCCTTTCCCTGATTGTCCGGTTGCTTGCCCGTGAATGGCGCCCTTCACGCGGCGCGTGCGGTCTGACGCTGGCGCAGGTGCGCCAGAAGCTGGTCCCTGGGTTGATCGGCCAGGATGCGTCCGTTCTCCATCCAAAGTACCCGGTCCACGAGGTCGAGCACGGCGAACCGATGGGTGGCGATGACCAATGTCCGGTCGGTGCTGAATTCCCGCAGTCCGCGGATCACGGCCTGTTCCCCATCGATGTCCATCGATGCGGTGGGTTCGTCCAGCAACAGGATGCGAGGGTCGCGCATGAAGGCACGCGCCAATACCACCGCCTGGCGCTGACCACCGGAAAGCCGGCAGCCCCCGCCCCCGACCGTGCGGCTCAGACCTTCCTTCGACTGGGTGACGAACTGATGGACGCCCGAAGTCTTCAGGGCCCGCTCCAGCAATGCCGGATCGGGAGCCGCACGTCCCAGCACGATATTCTCGTAGATCGTATCGTCGAAAAGCGTTGCATCCTGCGTTGCGAAAGCGATGTTTTCGCGCAGGAGAGAGGCCGCATATTGCTCTACGGCATGACCATCGATCAGGAACGCGCCTGAGGTGGGCGCGACCAGGCCCCCTAGCAGTTTGAGCAGCGTGGATTTGCCGGAGCCGGCCAGCCCGATGATCCCGATCTTCTCGCCAGGCGCGATCTCCAGGTTTATGTCATGCAGAACCGGCGCGCTTGTATCGGGATAGGCATAGCCTGCATTCTCAAAGGCCAATTGCCCGACAAAGGGACGGGCCTTGACTGCCATGTCCGACGTTTCGACCTCTGGCTCGAGCGCCAGGAGATTGGCCAGCGCCCCGAATTGCGTCAGACTCTGATAGCCCTTGCCGATGATTCCGATCGCCGACGAGACGAGGCCCATGGCGCGACCCGCCAACATGTTGCAGGCGATCAGCGCACCAGCCGTCATCACCCCGGCGCGGATCTGATAGATGCTGATGACGACGATCCCGATCGTTACCGCCTGGACGATGAAGGCCGAGGCGACCGCCGGAATCTCCTGCCAATGACGGGTGGCCTTGCCATTCATGCCGACATGGTCGGAGAGGATATCCCATCGGCGCAGAAAGCGCCCTTCGGCCTGATTGCTCTTGATCGTATGCAGGCTGCCGACGACGTCCGCGACCAGGTTGCTGCGCGCCTGCACCAATTTGCTGGACCGATGGCTGCCGAACTTCAGTCCATAGGCCGAAGCCAATCCGATCAGGGACATCGCAAGAGCGCCGAATAGCGGCACCACCGCCACCCATCCGCCGATCATCGCAATCAGGGCAAGGAAGGCGAAGAAAAAGGGAATTTCCACGCAGAAGGTGGCCGCCGCATGCGGTGCAAGCATCGCCATCGATTCGATATCGCGAAGCGCCGTCATCAGGCTTCCGACGGTCCAGTTCGACTTGTCGATCCGCGCGTGCAACACCGAGGCCATGGCGCGATGCTGTATGCCCTGACCGACGCGCAGACCGATCGCGTCGATGAAAACCGACCGCGTCTGCTTGAACAGGCATTCGAAGACCAGAATGAGCAGAGCGCCGAAAGAGAGCGCCCACAGGGTATCGACGGCCAGGTTCGGTACCACCCGATCGTAAATGGCCCGCATATATAATGGGATGGCGAAAGCGCACATGTTGAGCAGCAACGCGGCCAGCAACAATTGCGCAAAATTTCGCCGTTCCGACAGGAAACATGAGAACAGCCAAGTGCGGGGATTGGCCCGTATGCGTTCACGCTGGTCGCAGGCCAAACTACCGTTGACGGAATCGACATGGCCCACGATCAGCATCTGATCGGTTGTTGCCGCGGCAACCTCATCGATCGGGACAAGCCGTTCGCCCGTACCGTCAATTATCGTCAATTCTCCGGCGCTGGATCTCGCCCTGGCGACCAGATAGCCGCCATCGATCAGGCAAAGCACCGCAGGCAGATGCGCCTCGGCCAGCTTCCGCACGTTGCGCCGTTCCCATCTGGCATCCAGATCCACGCGCGCACATGCGAACGGTGCGAACCGGGCATCGAGATCACCACCGCTCATCGGCAGAGACGCGCTCAAATCGACAGAGCCGACAGTAATACCCGAATTTTCGGCAATTTTTACAATTGCATCGACCAGTCCAAGCCCAACAAAGCCGTTCAGTTTCGTGCCCCGGAAGCTCGCGCGACTCCGCATCACAGTCGCGATAACCATTTGAAAGTATGACTTTCGCTTCCTCATAACAAGCACGATTCCCTCATTTCATCTCCACATCTACACTCTTTTTATATATTAAGCGTAAATCACAGACAAACAGGATACCGCAAGGGCATATTCGAATAATGCTAAGACACATGACTCGATTTCTGAATGATTTATCATGCTCTATCAGCAGGATATTCCGTGCCGATGGCGGCTTAACGCAGGAAAACCTAAATTTTACAAGGATAGACGGACTTCAACCTTGGAGTGCAAGGATTGAAACTTCCAAGTCTTTCAACATCTTGAAAGTGCTGGCCGTTGCTCTTGCGAGCCTCCTGCTATGGGCGGCGCTGTTCCAGATCGACAAGGTCACGCGTGGCACCGGTCGCGTCCTGCCCTCGATCCAAAACCAGGTGGTCCAGCATTTGGAAGGCGGGATCGTGAAGCAGATTCTGGTTCGCGAAGGACAACGCGTCCGCAAGGGCGATATCCTTCTGCGCCTATCCAACCAGCAATCGAACGCCGAACTCGACAACGCCCAGACCGACGTTGCAGCGAAACATATCAGCATCCTTCGCCTTGAAGCCGAAGCATCCGGCGCAGATCATTTTACTGCGCCGCCCGAACTGGCACGATTGGCTCCTGATATCGCTCGGTCGGAAGAGGCATTCTTTGCGTCGCAGCGCGCCGATATTCAGCAGCAAATCAGCGTATACGACCATCAAATCCAGGGTTTCCGTGCCGACATCGCGAGTTCCACGGCGCGACTGGCCAGCCTTCGCAAAGAAGAGGGCACGGTCGAAACGCAACTGGAGCGGCTGCGGCGTGCCCTGGCATCCGAAGCGGTGTCGGAAAATGCCGTGCTCGAGAAACAGGGCGAATTGCAGCAGGTCCGCACCCGTATCTCCGATACGATCACGTCAATTCCCAAATCCCAGGCCGGGCTTGCGGAGGCGACGGCGAAGCGCGGCGAAGCCTGGACGAAATATCTGTCCGACACCCGCGAAAAAGCCGCGACCCTGAGGCTGGAAATGACCAAGGCCGGGCACGCGCTCAACGCCTTTCAGGATCGCAATTTTCGCGAGGAGGTTCGCGCCCCGACCGACGGCTATGTCAACAAGCTGCTTGTCCAGACCCTGGGCGGCATCGCCAAGCCGGGCGAGCCTCTTGTCGAGATCGTGCCCGTCGACGACGCCGTGATGATCGAAGCGCGCGTTTCGCCGCGCGACCGCGGCAACATCTGGATTGGCCTACCGGCGGTCGTGAAGATCAGCGCGTATGATTCCACCATCTTCGGCGGGCTCGATGCCAGGGTCGAGGATATTTCCGCGGACGCTCTGCAAGATCCCAAGGGCGAGCTTTATTATCGGGTACGACTTCGCGCCGATACGCGCCGGTTCGACAAAACAAAGCCCGTACTGCCAGGCATGACCGCAGAAGTAGACATCCGGTCCGGTCATCAGACGGTGCTCAGCTATATTTTGGGGCCGCTGATCCGCGTGCGGGATGGGGCTTTCCGCGAATAACGATGATCCATCAATCTTTCTTTCCGGGGGGAATGCGACAATGACGAATAAATCCAAGCCGTCGTGGTATGCCGGGAACGGGCTTGTTCTTGGGGTTGCAATTGCGATAGCCGCACAGGCCGGTGGCGCGGAGACACGCTCGCCGACCAAGCAAGGCGGGAGGCGCAGCGCCGCCCTCGCCCCCACGCCCACCGTTCAGCCTGATGCTCAGCCGAGTGCCGTAGCGAAGGAGTCGCTCCGTGACGCCATCGTCGCGTCGCTCAAGCAGAACCCAGATATCCAGATCGCCCTCGCGCAGCAGGACGACGCAAAATATGGCGTGAACGAAGCACGCGCGGCATATCTTCCCCGGGTCGACATGACATTGGCCAGCGGTCCCGAATATGTCCAACCGAATGCGGCCAGCGACTCGCTGCTCCAGCGACGCGAGGGCGTGCTGAATATTCATCAGAACCTATGGGACTTCGGTGTCACGATCAATGACATCAAGCGCGCGAACGCCGCTTATGCCAGTGCGCGGTGGGGCACGCGCAAGAAGATCGAACAGATATCGTTCGAAATATCATCCGCCTATCTCGGCGTTCTGGAAAAGCAGAAGCTTGTCGACCTGATCGGCGAGGAGATCGAGACGCAAGCGAAAATGTCCAAGATGATCGCGGTGCAGAAGGATCTGGGGCTCACGACCAGCGCGGATGTCAGCCGCGCGCAGGTCCGACAGGACAATCTTCAACAGTTGCTGCTCGACGCGCAGAGTCAGCTTCAACAGCAGCGCGAAGCCTATCGCCGTTTGACAGGGCGCCTTCCCGACCGGGCGACCGATCTGCCACCCGTCGACTCGGCCCTGCCGCCCAACCCCGATTCCGCCGTCGATGTGATCGAACAGCGAAATCCCGATCTGGCGCAGGCGAGCCAGGATCGCCGCTCGATCGAGCGTCAGCTTGCCAGTCAAAAAGGCAATTTCTTCCCGCGCATCGGCCTCGATCTCCAGGGCAACCATCGCTACGAGGTGCTGGGTCGCACGGGACGCGCCGACGATGCTCGCGCCGTCGTCACGATCAGCTACAATCTGCTCAACGGTGGCGCGGACATGGCGCTGAAACGCAGGATCGAAGCAAGGCTGCGCGAGGCGGATTACCAGTTGCTGAAAGTTCGGCGTGACGTCGAACAGGATCTGAGAGTCGATTTCCAGTCGCTCAAGGCAGCCAATGAGAAAATGGCCACGATCGAATCGCAGATCGATGCTGCTCAAAAGGTGGTAACGCTCTACCGCGAACAGTTTCGATCCGGTCAGCGGTCCGTGTTCGATCTGCTCGATAGCCAGCAGGCGTTATTCCAAGCGAAGCAGAACCAGCTTTCGAACTATACGCAGAAGCAGGTCAGCGGCCTCCGGGTATTGCAGAAAATGGCAGAATTGTTCCGCTTTGTAGGAGGAGGCGAACCGCCGCCGCTGAGCACCCCCGCACCCATTATCGTCGGCGTGCCGGCGCGTTAGGGCCAGGGTTTATGATTTGCACCCACTTGGCGATGGCGTCCCGATAATCTCAAGGGGCGATCGCCAAGTGGATGCAGGTCCCGTTCGCCCCCTTGGGAAATCCGTCCAACCATACATAAGATTCGACAAACCATACATAATGCATTATGCATGGATAAACGACCATGCGATGGTGCTCCTATGCCTGCAAATATCCTTTCCGACGGCTTTCGCCGGATTTTGAAGAGTGGCTGGAAGGGGCTCTGCCCCCGATGCGGCAAGGGCAGGATGTTCGCGTCCTGGTTGAAGCTCGCGCCCCAATGCGAATGCTGCGGCCTGAACTATCGCTTTGCCGCCCCCGATGACGGGCCGGCCTTCTTCTCGCTGTGCATCGTCGCGTTCCCGCTGACCTTCGTGGTGGTGTGGATACAGGTCGCCTATAGCCCGCCCTGGTGGGTCCATCTGCTGACATCCATGCCGCTGATGCTGCTCGGCTGCCTCCTGCCGCTGCGTCCGATCAAGGGGTGGCTGGTCGCGTCGCAATATGTGAACCGGTCGGTGGAAGCAGGCACCGAAGCGCTTTGGAACCGGATGGATGGACGGGATGACAACCGCTTCGGCGACTGACCGGGTGACCGGCGAATTGCGGGAGGAGGCCCGCCGCGCGGCGGCGCAACTGCTGGAAAGCCTCGGTCGGCACGAGGATGCGAGGATCATCCGGGCGGGCGGCGGAGACGATTTCCCGGAAGTCCGCGTCGCGCTTCTTGCGCTCTGCGGCATGGCCGCAAAGGTCCAGCGGCTGGAACGCGCCCTGCGATGCTATGCCGACGAAACCCTGTGGGAAGCGCACCCGCATAGCGAACCGCTGGCCGTGCATGACGGGGGCGCCATGGCTCGCGCCGCGCTGGCGGGCCGTGAGGCGTTCGAGCTGCACCGCGACTGACCGGACAAAATATCCAGCCCATGAATTATGCATGGACATTGCATGGATATAGAAATAGGGAAACCCCCATGCAAAGCTGGACACCCGATATCGATTCGTCATCCGGACCCAAATATCTGGCGATTGCGGACGCACTGGCGCGCGATATCGAGGCCGGAATGCTGGGACCGGGGGATCGCCTGCCGCCGCAACGCGCGCTGGCGGAGACGCTGGGGGTCGACCTGACGACGGTGACGCGGGCCTATGGCGAGGCGCAGCGGCTCGGGCTGATCGAGGGGGATGGCCGCCGGGGCAGCTTCGTGCGCGAACAGCCCGTCCGATCCGCCGCACCCGACATGGCGCGGCCTCCTTTGGTCGAGCGGATCGATCCGGGCATGAATGCGCCGCCCGAACTCCCCGGTGGAGAGCTGGTCGATGCCTTTCGCCAGACGACCGCCGCCCTGCTCGGCGGGCCGGACGGCGGCGCGCTGTTCCAGTATCAGCCGACCGGCGGCCTGCCGTCGCTGCGCGAAGCCGGGGCGGCGTTGCTGCGGCGGCGCGGCATCGCCACGCAGGAGGACATGGTCCTGCTCGCCGCCGGTGGCCAACAGGCGCTGCATGCGTTTTTCGGGGCCGAGTTGGCGGCGGGCGATCGCGTGGCGGTGGCGCCGTTCGCCTATCCGGGCCTCCTGGCTCTGGCGCGGCGCTACGGCGTGCTGCTCCAGCCGGTTTCGGTGGATGCCCAGGGGATGCTCCCCGACGCGCTGGACGCCGCCTGCCGCGCGGGAACGATACGCGCCGTCTATATCGTGCCGACCAACGACAATCCGACGACCGCGACCATGGGCCTGGATCGTCGCCGCGCCATCGCCGAGGTGGCGGAGCGGCACGGGCTGATGGTGATCGAGGACGACGCCTATGGACTGCTGCCGGAACGGCCGCTCGCGCCGATCGCATCCTTCGCCCCCGACCGGACATGGCATATCGCCAGCGTGTCGAAAATCCTGTCGCCGGGCCTGCGCGTCGCCTGGCTGCATGTGCCCGACATCGCCAAGGCCTGGCGACTGGCGGCGGACATGCACGAAACCGCGATCATGGCCCCGCCCCTCAATGCCGCGGCGGTCGCGGACTGGGCGGGCGGCGACACCTTCGCGCGCCTGGTGGCGGCGGTGCGAAGGGAGGCGCAGGCCCGCCAGGCGATGGTGCGCAAATGCCTGCCCAAGGGGAGCTATCATATGCAGGACGAAGGCTATCATCTTTGGGTTCCGCTGCCCGCCGATGCGGACGCCGGATCGATCGCGCAGACGGTCCGTCCGCATGGCCTGTCGGCCATCCCCGGCGAGGCCTTTGCGGTCGATCGTTCGGCGGTGTCCTCGGCGCTGCGGGTGTCGATCGGCGGGATGCTGTCCCACGACCGGCTGGAGCGAGGCTTGCGGTTGCTCGGTGCGATGATCGCGCCGGACGCCACGCGAAAGATATCGCTGATCTGAGTTGATTTGATCCGATCCGGTCCGCCGGACCGAACGCACCGACGCATTTTCTTTGCCGCGTGGCGAAAGCCATGCCGTGTTGTCACGCGCCCCGACGGCGCGCCCGAGACAAGGAGTTCGCCATGGGTGACCAAGCCCTGTTACTGGCCCGTGCGCAATTCGCGTTCACGGTTTCCTTCCACTTCATATTCCCGGCCTTTTCGATCGGGCTGGCCAGTTTCCTGATGGTGCTGGAGGGGCTTTGGCTGCGGACCGGACGCGGCGTCTATGCCAATCTCTATCGCTATTGGCTGAAGATCTTCGCCGTGGCCTTCGGCATGGGCGTGGTGTCGGGCATCGTCATGTCCTACCAGTTCGGCACCAACTGGTCGGTCTTCTCCGAAAAGGCGGGGCCCATCGTCGGCCCGCTCATGGCCTATGAAGTGCTGACCGCCTTCTTCCTGGAGGCGGGGTTCCTGGGCGTCATGCTGTTCGGCATCACCAAGGTCGGGCCGCGGCTCCATTTCTTCGCGACCTGCATGGTGGCGCTCGGCACCTTCATTTCCGCCACCTGGATCATCAGCACCAACAGCTGGATGCACACCCCGACCGGGTTCGCGATCAACGCGCAGGGGCAGTTCGTCCCCGCCGGGTCGTGGCTTCCGATCATCTTCAACCCCAGCTTCCCCTATCGCCTGCTGCACGTCGTCATCGCCGCCTATCTCACCACCTCGCTTGTCGTCGGCGCGGTGGGCGGGTGGCACCTGTTGAAGGACCGGACCAATCCGGGCGCGCGCAAGATGTTCTCGATGGCGATGTGGATGGTCGCGATCGCCGCCCCCGCCCAGATCCTGGCGGGCGACGCGCACGGGCTGAACACGCTGGAGCATCAGCCGGCCAAGATCATGGCGATGGAGGGGCATTATGACAGCCATCCCGACGGCGCGCCGCTGATCCTGTTCGGCATTCCGAACCCGGCCACGAAGCATATCGACTATGCGATAGAGGTGCCCAAGGCGTCCTCGCTCGTCCTGAAGCACGATCTTAATGCGCCGCTCGCCGGTCTGGACACCGTCGCCGACGACCGCGAGCCGCCCGTGGCGATCCTGTTCTGGTCGTTTCGCGTGATGGTCGGGCTGGGCATGGTCATGCTGTTGCTGGGGCTGGCGAGCCTGGCGGCCCGGTTCCGTCGCAAGCTCTATGACTGGACGCCGCTGCACCGCCTCGCGATCGCCATGGGGCCGTCCGGCTTCGTCGCGGTGATCGCGGGCTGGATCACGACCGAAGTCGGCCGCCAGCCCTTCACCGTCTATGGCTATCTGCTGACCGCCCAGTCGCATTCGCCGCTCAGGGCATCGGCGGTCGCGACGTCGCTGCTGACCTTCGTGGTCGTGTATTTCGTCGTCTTCGGGGCGGGCACCTATTACCTGCTCCGCCTGATGGCCAAGCCGCCGGAGGCGCACGAGACCGAGCCCGCCTCCACCCCGCAACGCGCGGCGGGCATCACCCCCGCCCCTGCGCTCGACAAGGAGTGACCGGCAATGTTCTACGATTATGATCTCGCCACCATCTGGGCGTTCATCATCGCCTTCGCCGTGTTCGCCTATGTCGTCATGGACGGCTTCGACCTGGGCATCGGAATCCTGTTTCCGACGCTGAAGGTCGGCGAAGAGCGCGATCAGGCGATGAATTCGATCGCGCCGGTCTGGGACGGGAACGAGACCTGGCTGGTGCTGGGCGGCGGCGGCCTGATGGCGGCCTTTCCGCTGGCCTATGCGATCATCCTGCCCGCCACCTATCCGCTCGTCATCGCGATGGTGCTCGGCCTGATCTTTCGCGGCGTCGCCTTCGAGTTTCGTTGGCGCGACCCCCGGCACCGGGCCTTTTGGGACGTCGCCTTTTGCGGCGGTTCGGTGGTGGCGACGCTGGCCCAGGGCGTGATGCTGGGCGCGGTGTTGCAGGGCATCCGGGTCGCGGGCCGGGCCTATGCGGGCGGTTCGTTCGACTGGTTGTCGCCGTTCAGCCTGTTGACCGGCATCGCGCTGCTGGCGGGTTACGCCCTGCTGGGCGCGAGCTGGCTGATCGGCAAGACGCATGGCGACGTTCAGGACCATGCGCGCCGCATGGCGTTCCGCCTCGGCATCGCCACGCTCGTCGCCATGGCGGCGGTCAGTGCCGCGACGCCGTTCCTGGCGATCGACTATTGGCACCGCTGGTTCCGGATGCCGGGTGTCCTCTTCACCGCGCAGGTGCCGCTGGCCACGATCGTCTTCGGCTTCATCTTCTTCTGGAGCCTGAAGCGCGGTCGCGAGACATTGCCCTTCCTGGTCACGCTCATCCTGTTCGCGCTGGGCTTTGTCGGCCTGGGCATCAGCATGTTCCCCTATATCGTGCCCCGCGCGCTGACCATCTGGGACACCGCCGCACCGGAGAAGAGCCAGATCTTCATGCTGGTCGGCACCGTCTTCATCCTGCCGATCATCATCACCTACACGGCATGGGCCTATTATGTGTTTCGCGGGAAGACCGTCACCGAGGGCTATCACTGATGGTCGGCCAGCCCCCCGCGCCGCTGTGGCGCCGCCTCGGCTGGATGGCCGCGATCTGGCTGGCGAGCGTGCTGACGCTCGGCATCGTCGCCAGCCTCATCCGCCACTGGCTCCTCCCCTGACCCCGAACGCTGCGACGGAGCGCGTGACATGAACAGCGATACGACCTGGTCGACCACCGATGTGAGGATGGCGGCATGAAGACGCTTTTTTCCGAGATCATGGCGGACCTTCCCCTGGTCGCAATCCTGCGCGGGATCGCACCGGCGGAGGTCGAGGCGATCGGCGACGCGCTGGTCGAGGCGGGCTTCCGGTTGATCGAGGTGCCGCTCACCTCGCCCGATCCATTCGACAGCATCGCGCGTCTGGCCAGGCGATGGGGACAAGGCGCGATCGTCGGCGCGGGGACCGTGCGTCGGATCGACCAGCTCGACCGGCTGATCGAGGCGGGGGGCCGCCTGATGGTCACGCCCCATGGCGATCCCGCGCTGATCGCCGCCGCCTGTGCGCGCGGACTCGTCACCCTGCCCGGCGTCGCCACGCCCACCGAGGCGTTCGCGGCGCTGGACGCCGGGGCCGACGGGCTGAAACTCTATCCGGCGGAGATGATCCCGCCGAGCGCGGTGAAGGCGTTCCGCACGGTGATCGGCCCCGGCGTTCCGCTCTGTCCGACGGGCGGCATCGAGCCCGAGGACCTTGCCCGCTATGTCGCGGCGGGTGCCGATGGCTTCGGGCTGGGCGGCGCGCTCTACCGCCCCGGCGACACGGCCGCGGATGTGGCCGTTCGGGCGGCCGCCTTCGTATCGCGCTGGAAAACGCTTCATGGATGACCCGATGGCGCAGCGCCCCGAGGATCGCGAATTGCTGGCGGCGGCCGCCGCGATCGGCCGCGACCTCATGCGGCCCGATCCGCGCATCTATTGGGCCGACCTGCTGCTGACCGCCATGGTGGCCTATGCCAGCCTTGCGGGCGTGATGCGGCTTCCGTTCGGCGGCGCGACGATCGTCCTGGGCCTGGTCGCCATGCTCGCCTTTTATCGCGGGCTCAGCTTCATCCACGAACTGGCGCATCTTCGCCGGTCGCAGCTTCCGGGGTTCGCCGTCGCCTGGAATCTCCTGTTCGGCATTCCGTTGCTGACCCCGTCCTTCCTCTATGACGACGTCCATGTCCGGCATCATGCCCGACCCATTTATGGCACGACGCGCGACCCGGAATATCTGCCGCTGGCGTCGATGCGGCCGCAGCATCTGGTCCTCTTCCTCGTGGCGGCGGGGTTGGCCCCGCTGGGCCTGCTGATCCGCTTCGGCCTGCTGGCGCCGCTCGGCATCGCCAACGCCCGCCTGCGCCGGGCGACCGTCGCCCGCTATTCCGCGCTGGCGATCAACCCGGCCTTTCGCCGGACCGAGCCGCAAGGACAAGCGCGTCGCGAATGGCTCCGCCTCGAAATCGCGGCCAGCGCATGGGCCATCGCGGTCATCCTGCTGGTCGCCACCGGAACCGTCGGCGTGACACAGGCGGGGCTGGCGCTCCTCCTCGGCTCGGGCCTGGCGGTCATCAACCAGTTCCGCACGCTCGTCGCGCATCTGTGGGAGAATGAGGCGGGCGCGCCGATGAGCCTGACCGCGCAATATCTGGATTCGGTCAATGTGCCGCCCCCCGCGCTGCTGCCCGCGCTCTGGGCGCCGGTCGGTCTTCGCTATCACGCGCTGCATCATCTGTTGCCATCGGTCCCCTATCACGCGCTCGGCACAGCGCATCGGCGGCTGTCGACCCGGCTGGGGCGAACGCCCGAACGCGCGCGTGTCGACCATCGCAACATGCTGGCGCCGCTGCGTGCCATTTTCCGCACCGCAGGCCGCTGAGCCGGGCTAGGCCGATCGCCTGCGCTCGATGTCCGCGAGCACGTCGATGAAATGCCGCACCCGCGCCGACCGGAACCGCGCCTCGGGGAAGACCGCATGGACGCCTCCGTCCGGCAGCGACCATTGGGGAAGCAGATGGACGAGCCGTCCCGCCGCCAGGTCCGCCGCGACCACGAAGTCCGGCAGCACGGCCAGCCCGCACCCGGCCAGGACACAGGCATGGGTGGCGGGCGTCTTGTCCGCCATCACGACGGGCGACCCGGTGCAGCGACGCTCCTCCCCATCCCTGGAAAATGTCCAGTCGAGCGGATGACGCAGCAGCCGGTTGCCGATCCATGGCATCGCCCCAAGCGCGTCCGGCGACAGGGCGTCCACGGCGCGACGCGCCATATCGGGCGTGCAGACCAGCAACTGGCGAAAGCTGCCCAGCCGACGCATCTGCAACCCGCTGTCCGGCAACCAGCCGAGCCGGATGGCGACATCGACCTCCGCATCGATCAGATCGAGGACGGCGTCGTCGAACGTCACCTCGGCCCGGACGGCCGGAAAGCGCGCGAGGAATGCCGCCATGGCGGGCGCGACCACCGCCCGGCCATAATCGCTGGGCGCCGTCACCGTCAGCGTGCCGGTCGGCGTCTCCACCCCCTGCGCCGCCTCGGCGAACGCATCGTCCGCATCGCGCAGGATCGCCATCGCGCGTTCGTGGAAGCGCCGCCCGGCATCGGTCAGGTGCAGCTTGCGCGTGGTGCGCTTGAGCAGCGCGACACGCAGTTCCTCCTCCAGCCGGGCGACCTGATGGCTGACGACCGTCTTGGCGACGCCCAGCCGCTCTGCCGCGCGGGTGAAGGATCCCGTCTCCACCGTCGCGGTGAAATAGCGGAGACGATTGAGATTGGGGGCGTCCATCACATGATTGTCCTGTTTGGACTTACAGTGTGTACGATTTGTACCGATTTATCCAGGTCATCGGACCGCCTATCTCGGTCATCGACAGGGCAGCCCCTTGCTGCCGATCCACAGGACGATGACCATGACCGGCATAGGCGACATGCAGTTCCGCTATTTCTTCGATCCGCTGTGCGGCTGGTGCTATGCCAGCGCGCCCGCCCTCGCCGCGCTCGCCGAGCAGGCGGGCGACCGGCTGGACATGATGCCGTCCGGCCTGTTCGCCGCGCCCCGGCCGACCGCGTCGATCGCGGATCATGCCTGGCACAACGACCAGCGCATCGCGAGCATGACGGGCCAGCCGTTCAGCGAAGCCTATCACCAGCGCGTCCTCCAGGCGCCCAGCGGCGTGTTCGATTCCTCCGCCCTGACCCATGCGCTGGTGGCGCTGGGCGAATGGCAGCATGGCCTGGAGCCACGCTTCCTGCATCAGGCGCAGATCGCTCGCTATGTCGGTGGAGAGGATACGTCCGACGCGATGGTGGTGGCGCAGGTCGCCGCATCGGTGGCGGGCCAGGCCGGGATAACGCTCGACGCCGCGACGCTGGCCGATCGCCTGCGCCATGACGCGGACCTGCATGCCCGGACCGACGCGCGGATCGGCGAGACGCAGCGGGCGATGGCGGCGCTGCGGATCAGCGGGGTGCCGCAACTGGTCGCAACCGTCGGCGGTCGGCAGATCATCGTTCGCGGGGACGATATCTATGCGGGCGGCGATCGCCTGCTCACCGCTTTGGCCGCGCTGGACCGCGCGGCGTAAGTTCACAAGAAGGGACGTAACATCATGAACATCGCCTTGATCGGCGCATCCGGCAATGCCGGTTCGCGCATCCTTGCCGAACTCGTCCGCCGCAATCACATGGTGACCGCGATCGCACGCGACACCGCCAGGATCGCCACCGCTCCGGGCGTCCGCGCGGTCGGTATCGACCTGCACGACGGCGCGGCGCTGGCGGACGTGCTGCGCGGCCATGACGCGGTCATCAGCTCGGTCCATTTCCTCGCCAGCGGCCCCGACGCACTGATCGAGGCGGTGAAGGCATCCGGCGTGCGCCGCTATCTGGTCGTCGGCGGCGCGGGCAGCCTGGAGGTCGCGCCGGGCCAGCGCCTGATCGACAGCCCCGATTTCCCCGCCGCCTATCGCGACGAGGCGCTGGCCGGGGCGGCCTTTCTCGACAAGCTGCGGGGTGAGACGGATCTCGACTGGACGTTCCTGTCGCCCTCGGCGGTCTTCGCCCCCGGCGAGCGGACCGGGACGTTCCGGCTCGGCGGCGACGCGCTCCTGACCAATGCGAACGGCAGCAGCATCTCGTTCGAGGATTATGCGATCGCGCTCGTCGACGAACTGGAGGTTCCGGCCCATATCCGGCGGCGTTTCACCGTCGGCTACTAACGCCGATCGACATTCTGGATCGCTTCTTCTTGCCCTCTCCCCTGGAAAGGGGAGAGGGTTAGCGAAGCTTGCCAGCCTGCTGGCTAGCGTAGCTTGGGTGAGGGGTTGAGCGAGCCCAAAGGCTCGCGCGCTCGCAAGGCGAGCGCCCACCCCTCACCCAGCTCCGACTAAGCCTTTGCTCTCGCAAAGACCAAGTCTGCGCAACCCTCTCCCCTCTGCGAGGGGCGAGGGAAGGAGGGCATCGCCCCGCCTCACGCGGGCGAAGCGCCGTCCTCCGCTTCCACGGAGAGCGCCGACCGGGGCGTTGCATCGACACGCAGCGCGAACACATCCGGCCGAGAATAGTGACCGGCCACGTCGAGATCATATCGCCCGCGCACGACGTCATCCAGGTCGATCGTCGCGGCCAGCACGCCTTCGCGGCCGTGAAGCGGCCCCGCCACGATCTCGCCCATCGGGTTGACGATGATGCTGCCACCCTTGATCAGTTCCGCCGTCGCGTCCTCCCCGGCAAATGCGGCATAGTCCGCAGGCGCGTCGGCGCGGGTCATATATTGGCACGCGCTGAGCAGGAACATGCGTCCCTCATAGGCGATGTGGCGCATCGACGCCTGCCAGATGTCACGCTCGTCCACCGTCGGCGCACACCAGATTTCGACGCCGCGCGCGTACATCGACTGGCGCAACAGCGGCATGTAATTCTCCCAGCATATCGCCGAGCCGATCCGGCCGACCGGCGTCTGGAGGACCGGGATCGTCGAACCATCGCCCTGCCCCCAGACCAGCCTTTCGCTGGCGGTCGGCATCAGCTTGCGATGCTTGCCGATCAGCGCCCCATCGGGCCCGAAGAACAGCGCGGTGCAATAAAGCGTGGCACCATCGCGCTCGATCACGCCCGTCACCAGGTTCGCCTTCATATCGGCCGCGAACCCGCCGATCGTACGGACTTCCGGCCCGTCGATCTCGATCGCCGCGCGCCAGTAGCGCAGATAATCCTCCCGCCCCTCGGCCGTGCGCGATCCGATGCGCGCGCCGAAGTCCAGCCCCTTGGGATAGCCGCCGATATAGGCTTCCGGAAATACCGCGAGCTCGACGCCGTCACGCCTGGCGGCTTCGCAATGGGCGGCCATCCGCTCCAGCGTATGGGGGGTGTCGAACAGGGTCGTTCCAGCCTGCACGACGGCGACGCGATGTTGACGCACGCTATGATCCTCTATCGTCCGGTGTTCTTCAAAACGGGTCCATCGATGCCCCTGGGCCGATGTCCTATAGCAGTTGCGGCCTCGATCAGACTCGCTCGATCATCAAGGCGATCCCCTGCCCCACGCCGATGCACATGAAGGCCATGGCATAGCGGCCGCCGGTGCGATGAAGCTCCTCGACCGCCGTCATCGCGATGCGCGCCCCCGACATGCCGAGCGGATGGCCCAGTGCGATCGCACCGCCATTGCGGTTCACGCGAGGATCGTCGGGCGCGATGTCCAGGTCGCGCAAGGTCGCGATCGCCTGCGCGGCAAAGGCTTCGTTGAGTTCGATCACGTCGATCTGGTCCAGGCCGATCCCGGTGTTCCGGCACAGCTTGCGCGCGGCCTCGATCGGTCCTGCCCCCATGATCCGGGGTGCGATACCCGCCGATGCCAACCCCAGGATACGCGCGCGCGGCGTCAGGCCGTGGCGGACCGCCGCCGCTTCCGAGGCGATCAGCATCGCCGCCGCGCCGTCGTTAAGGCCCGAGGCATTGCCTGCCGTCACCGTGCCGTCGGCGCGGACGACGGGTTTCAGCTTCGCCAGCGCCTCCAGGCTGGTGGCGCGGGGATGTTCGTCCTGCGTGACGACGATCGGCTCCCCCTTTCGCTGGGGGATGGTGACGGGCACGATCTCCACGGCCATGCGACCACTCGCGATCGCCGCCGCCGCCTTTTGCTGACTCGCAAGCGCGAAGGCGTCCTGGTCCTCGCGACCGATCCGCCATTGGTCGGCGACGTTTTCCGCCGTCTGGGGCATGGTGTCGACGCCGTACGCCGCCTTCATCGCCGGATTGACGAAGCGCCAGCCGAGCGTGGTGTCCTCGATCTGCTGGGCCCGGTCGAAGGGGCCCGCCGCCTTGCCCATGACATAGGGTGCGCGGGTCATGCTCTCGACCCCGCCCGCGATCGTCAGTTCGGCATCGCCGCTGCGGATCGCCTGCGCCGCGATGCCGACGGCGTTCAGCCCCGACCCGCACAGCCGGTTGACCGTCCCGCCCGGCACCACCTCCGGCAGACCGGCGAGCAGCACCGCCATGCGCGCAATGTTGCGATTATCCTCGCCCGCCTGATTGGCGCACCCCAGAAGAACGTCGTCCACGCCCTGCCAGTCCACCTTGGCGTTGCGCTCCATCAGCGCACGCAGCGGAATGGCGGCAAGGTCGTCGGCCCGAACGCCCGCCAGCGCGCCGTTCAGCTTGCCGATGGGGGTGCGGATCGCATCGCAGATATAAGCGTCGGGCATCAGGCGTCCTGTTCCAGCATGTCGATGATCTTCTGCGCCTCGGCAAAGCCGGTATTGGCGGCGGGTACGCCCGCATAGATGGCGGCCTGCATCAGCACTTCCTTCAGCTCGTCGCGGGTAAAGCCGCCCTGGGTCAGCCCGGCGCGGACGTGCAGCGCGAATTCCTCCCAGCGCCCCAGTGCGCAGGTGATCGCCAGCACGATCAGGCGGCGGGTCCGATCGTCCAGCCCCGGCCGACCCCAGATCTCGCCCCAGGCGATCCGGGTGATCATCGCCTGGAAATCGGCCGTCAGGGGCGTGCGCTTCGCCAGGCTGCGTTCGACCCATGCATCGCCCAGCACCCGGCGGCGGTTGATTAGCCCCGCCTCGAACAGTGTATCGCTCGCCGCCTCGACCGTTTCGTCGGTGGTCAGGAACCGGCGGAGCGCGGTGGCCAGCGCGGCCGGCGCCTCGATCGGTGGCAGGTGCGCCCCCTCGACCCCGGCATGGCGCGCGCCGGGGATGGTCGCGACCAGATGCTCGCCATGCCCGGCATAGGGGGTGGAGACGTCGCGCATCGCGGTAACGACCAGGGTCGGCACGACCAGCCCCGCAATCCGGTCGATCAGCGCCATGTCGCGGATCGCCGCGCCCGCCCCGGCATAACCCGTATCGGCCTGGCGCGCGATGCCGTCGCGCAGCGTCGCGGCGATGTCGGGATGCTGCGCGGCGAAGTCGGGCGACAGGAAGCGCCCGACCGCCATTTCGGCAATGGCACCGGTGCCCTGGGCCCGTACCATGTCGATCCGCGCGCTCCACGCGGCGGGGTCCATCGTCGCCGAGGTGCAGATCAGCGCCAGCGCCGACACCCGTTCCGGATGGTCGAGCGCCAATTGCATCGCGACCATGCCGCCCAGCGACACGCCCGCCACCGCCGCGGTCCGGATGCCCGCATCGTCCATGATCGCGGCGACATCGGCGGCCAGCATCGCCAGGCTATAGTCGCCGTCCGGGGCATCCGACCCGCCATGCCCGCGCGCATCGATGCGCAGCAGGCGAAAGGCGGGGAGCAGCAACGGCACGGTCCGGTCCCAAAGGCCGATATCCGTGCCGATCGAGTTGAGCAGCACCAGCACCGGACGATCGTCCGCGCCCTCCAGCCGCCAGTGCAGGCGGACGCCGCCGCGTGTCGTGAACGCCATATCAGTTCCCTTCGAACCCCAGCAATTCGGCGATGATGGCCGCGCTTTCGCCCAGGTCGTCGCCCATGCCCGCGCTGGCCAGATTGCGCGCCACCGACACGCCGTCGATGTCCAGACCCTCCGCCACCACCGCCATGGCAGCGGCGCTGCCCGACGCGAGCAGGAACAGCTCGGCCAGGACCGGCCCTTCCGCCTGCCACCCGCCCAGTCCGCGTTCCTGTTCCTGCGGCATCCCCGCCAGCAGCGAAGCGACCAGGCCGGGCGCGCGGATCGCGGCGGACAGCGCGACCTGACAACCGGTCGGATTGCGCTTGTGCGCCATCGCCGAGGAGCCGCCGCGTCCGGCGATCGCGGGCTCCCGCGCCTCGCCGACGCCGTTCTGCGCCAGCAGCGACACGTCGCGGGCCAGCTTGCCCAGCGCGCCGATCAGGATGCCGATCGACGCGCCGATCGACGCCACGCCCGTCCGCCGCGCATGCCAGGGCGCCCCCGCCATCAGCCCCAGGGCCTGCGCCATATGCGCCGCGACCGCCGCACCCTGCCCGCCCGATCCGGCGCGCGTTCCCGCCGCGCCGCCGAACTGGATGAGGGCATGGCGTTCCACGGCCTCTTCCAGTTGATCGAGCGCCTCGTCGATCCCCGCCGCAGCCTGCGCCAGCCGCAGGCCGAAGGCGACCGGGATCGCGTCCTGCAGCAGCGTGCGCCCGATCGCCGGGGTCGCACGATGCGTCGCCGCGAGGGCCGCCAGGGCCGCGACCATCCGGCGGCCATCGCGCGCGACCAGGGGAAGCGCGGCGCGGACCTGCATCATCATCACGCTGTCCGCCACATCCTGGCTGGTCGCGCCGCGATGCAGCGCCCTGCGCGGCTCGCCCGACAGCGCGCCGCGCAGATGTTCGACCAACGGGATGGCCAACGTTCCCGCCAGGGCCGCCGCATCCGCCAGCACGGTCGGGTCGATCCGGGCCTGGGAGACACCCTTGGCGATGGCCTCCGCCACTGCTGCCGGGATCAGCCCATGGGCGGCCTGCGCCTGTGCCAGCGCCACCTCGAAGGCGCAGGCATGGGCGATGGTCGCCGCATCGTCGAATATCGCGATCATGTCCGGCGTCGCGGCCGGGCGGAGGGGCAACAGGCTGGTCACAGGTCGAACATCACCGTTTCGCGTTCCCCCTGCAGGACGAGGTCGAGCGACCAGACGCCCGGCGCGCCCTGCACCGCGATCAGGGTGGCGCGACGCTCCGGCGGGACGAGCGCGAGGACCGGATCGGTGTCGTTGCCGTCCGCCCCCTCGAAGTAGATGCGGGTTGCCAGCCGCCTGAGCAGCCCGCGCGCGAAGATCGACACCGCCAGATGCGGCGCCTGAAGGCCATTGGCCGGTCCCGGCACCCGGCCGGGCATGATCGTGCGGAAACGGAAGCGGCCCTCCTCATCGGTCGCGGACCGACCGAAGCCGACGAAATGCGGATCGATCGGCACCTCCTGCCGGGTATCGTCCCTGCTGCGATAGCGACCCGCCGCATTGGCCTGCCATATCTCGACCATCGCATCGGGCACCACGGCGCCCTGTCCGTCGAGCACGCGGCCGGTGACCTCGATGACCTGCCCCTCGGGCGTGCCGGTCGGCGCGGACAGGTTCAGCACATAATGCGCCTCGGGCATCAGTTCGGGCCGCGCGCCCATGTCGGACCGGCCGACCAGGTCCGCGCCGCCCCGCCAGGGCAAGCCGTAGTGGAAGAACGGCCCGACCGTCTGGCTGGGCGTCTGGCCGAACAGCGCCGGGTCCTGATTGTCGGCGCGCGCTTCGGGGCGTAGGTCGGCGGGATCAATGGTCATGATGATCCTCCTCGAAGGGCGTCTGCTCGCGCCCCTTCAGCACCACGTCGAAGCGATAGCCGAGCGCCCAGTTGGGCTCGGTCACATCCATGTCCAGCCGCGCGACCAGCCGCTGGCGGTAGGGCATCGGCACCGCATTGGCGATCGGATCGATCTCGATCAGCGGGTCGTCGGGAAAATAGAGCTGCGTCACCAGCCGCGTCGCAAAGGCGGGGCCCAGCAGCGAGAGATGGATATGCGCGGGCCGCCAGGCATTGCGGTGGTTGCCCCAGGGATAGGCGCCGGGTCGCACCGTCACGAAGCGATACCGTCCCTCCGCATCGGTCACCACCCGTCCCGCGCCGGTAAAATTGGGGTCGTGCGGCGCGTCCCACTGGTCCTTGGCATGGATATAGCGTCCGGCGGCATTGGCCTGCCAGATTTCCATGACTGTATCGGGCACCGGGCGCCCCTGTTCGTCCAGCACGCGGCCCGCGACGATGATCCGCTGGCCCAAAGGCTCGGCCTTGTGCTGCTTCGTCAGGTCGGCGAGCGCCGATCCCATCAGCCGGTCCCAGCAGCCGCCAGGCCCGGTCGTCTCGGTCAGCGTCGGCGGGATTGCGATCGGCGGCCGAAGCGGTGCCCGCGTCGCCGTGGAGCGATAGTCGGGCACCAGCAGCGGCGGCGCGCCCGCATCGTCCCTGCTATAGCCGATCATGCCGGCTGCTCCGCGAAGGGCGCACCCGTCTTGGCGCGCACCTCGTCCAGCGTCACGCCGGGCGCCAGTTCGATCAGCCGCAACCCCGGCTTGTCGCACGCCATCACGCACAGGTCGGTGACGATCAGGTCGACACAGGCCTTGCCGGTCAGCGGCAAGGTGCATTCGGGCAGGATCTTGGGGGTCCCGGACTTGCTGGCATGGTCCATCACCACGACGATGCGCTTGACGCCCGCGACCAGGTCCATCGCGCCGCCCATGCCCTTCACCATCTTGCCCGGAATCGTCCAGTTGGCGATGTCGCCGCCCGCCGACACCTCCATCGCGCCCAGCACCGCCATGTCGATATGGCCGCCCCGGATCATCGCGAAGCTGTCCGCGCTGGAAAAGAAGCTGGAAGTCGGCAGCGTCGTGACCGTCTGCTTGCCCGCATTGATGAGGTCCGGGTCCGCCTCGCCCTCATAGGGAAATGGCCCGATGCCCAGCAGGCCGTTTTCCGACTGAAGCGTGACGTCGATCCCGGCCGGAACATGATTTGCGACCAAAGTCGGGATGCCGATGCCCAAATTGACGTAGAAGCCGTCCTGCAGCTCGCGCGCGGCGCGCGCCGCCATCTCGTCGCGGGCCCAGCTCATGCCGCATCCTCCCGTGCGCGGGTCGTCAGCTTCTCGATCCGCTTCTCGTTGATGGTGGAGCGGACGATCCGGTCAACGAAAATGCCGGGCGTGTGGATGCAGTCGGGGTCGAGCGCGCCCGCTTCGACGATCTCCTCCACCTCGACCACGGTCACCTTTCCGGCGGTCGCCATGTTCGGGTTGAAGTTGCGCGCGGTCTTGCGGAACATGAGGTTGCCGGCCGGGTCCGCCTTCCACGCCTTGATGATCGACAGGTCGGCGCGCAGCCAGGTTTCGCGGACATAATCCTGCCCGTCGAACGTCTCGACCGGCTTGCCCTCGGCCACCACCGTACCGACGCCGGTCTTGGTGTAGAAGGCCGGAATGCCCGCGCCGCCAGCGCGGATACGCTCGGCCAGCGTGCCTTGCGGGTTCAGCTCCAGCTCCAGTTCGCCCGAAAGATATTGCTGCTCGAACAGCTTGTTCTCGCCGACATAGCTGGAGATCATCTTGGCGACCTGTCGGCTTTCCAGCAGCATCCACAGGCCGAAGCCGTCCGCGCCCGCATTGTTGGAAATGACGGTCAGGCCCGTCACCCCGCTCGCGCGGACCTCCGGGATCAGGCTTTCGGGATTGCCCGACAGGCCGAAGCCGCCCGACATGATCGTCATGCCGTCGAACAGCAGCCCGGCCAGCGCAGCCGCGGGGCTGTCATAGATCTTGCTCTTCATGCCATCTCCAGGGGCAGGCCCACATAATTTTCGGCGAGCGTCCGCTGCGCGGCGGGCGAACCGCGCAGATATTCCAGCTCGGCCATCTGGATGCGCCGGTCGAAGCCATCCATCGTCGGGAAACGGTGGGTCACCGAGGTGAACCACCAGGAAAAGCGCTCCGCCTTCCACACCCGCGCCAGCGCACGGGCCGAATAATGGTCGATCCCCGCATCCGACCGTTCGTGATAATGTTCGGTCAGCGCACGACCCAGCATCGTCACGTCGGACACCGCCAGGTTCATGCCCTTGGCCCCCGTCGGCGGCACGATATGCGCCGCGTCCCCGGCCAGGAACAGCCGCCCCCAGCGCATCGGCTCGGCGACGAACGAGCGGAGCGGCGCGATCGCCTTTTCGAAGCAGGTGCCGCGCGTCACCCTGGCCGCCATGTCCGGGCCGAGGCGGACGCAAAGCTCGTCCCAGAAGCGATCGTCGGACCATTGCGCCAGATCCTCGTCCAGCGCGCACTGGACATAATAGCGGCTGCGCGTCGACGAGCGCATCGACGCCAGCGCGAAGCCGCGTTCGTGATTGGCATAGATGAGTTCGTGATCGGCGGGCGGCACATCGGCCAGCACCCCCAGCCAGCCAAAGGGATAGACCCGCTCGAACACCCGCAGGACGTCGGCCGGGATGGCCGCGCGACTGATGCCGTGAAAGCCGTCGCAGCCGACCACGAAGTCGCAATCGAGCCGGTGTTCCGCGCCATCCTGCCGCCAGGTCACGCTCGGCCGATCGCCGTCCAGGGCCGGACAGGGTGACGTCCGCCGCGTTCCAGACGATCGACACGCCGCGATCCTCGGCGGCGTCGAACAGGTCGCGCATCACCTCCTGCTGGCCATAGACGGTGACGGTCGATCCGCCCGTCAGCGCCGCCATGTCGATGCGGAAGACCTCGCCGTCGAGCGCCAGATTGGTGCCGCCATGGACCAGCCCCTCGCGCTCCAGCCGCGCCGACAGGCCCAGCCGCCGCATCAGCGCGACCGTCCCCTGTTCCAGCACGCCCGCGCGCACCCGTCCCTCGACATAGGGCCGGTCGCGTCGTTCGATCACGACGGCGTCGATCCCTTCGGCGTGGAGCAGATGGGCCAGGAACATGCCCGCCGGTCCCGCCCCGATTATCGCCACCTGTGTCCGGTGCCTCATATCCATCCTCTCGACTGTCGGCCTGTCCGCCGACTTGTGCCGATCATGCGCTTTGCGATGGCGGCGTGCGATGGACGGGGCGCGCAAAAAGTTGGACGATCCGGTTGCCGCGCAATAGCATGGCCGGATGGTGTCCGCGGCCATTCCCAGCTTCTATCTCTATGGCGAACCGCACCGCGCGGTGGAGGAGGGCTTCGTCCATGCCGAACGGCTGGACAGCCGCTCGCGCCCGCATGAATGGACGATTCTGCCGCACGCCCATGCCGATCTGATCCAGCTCTTCCTGCTGGAAGAAGGCGGCGGCACCATGCGCGCCGAGACGAAGAGCCTGGCCGTCAGCGCGCCCGCGCTGGTGATCGTACCGGCGGGGATCGTGCATGGTTTCGACTGGCATCACGAGTCGGCGGGCGCGGTCGTGACCTTGTCGGTCCGGCATCTGACGCTGCTCGACAGCCGCTATCCGGGGCTCGCCGCCGTTTTCGAACAGGCCGGGGTCATCGGCTCGGACGATATGCCGACCGACCGGATCGGCGCGCAGATCGCGACGCTGATGCGCGAGCTGCTATGGTCGGGACCGGGGCACCGCGCGGCGGTCGATGCCGCGCTGCTGACGATCCTGGTCGAGACGCTGCGCTCGCTCGACAGGATGCGCGACCATGCCCCCGCCATCCCGGGCCATCACCACAGCCTGGTCGCCCGCTTCCGCGCCAGGATCGACGAGCGTTTCCGGCTGCGCGAACCCATCGCCGATTATGCCGAGGCGCTGGGGACCAGCGAAAGCCGCCTGCGTGTCGCCTGCGCGCGGGTCGCGGCGCTGTCACCCGCCGCGATGCTGGACCAGCGTGCCATGCTCGATGCCAAGCGCGCGCTTCTCTATACCAATATGTCGGTGGCGGAGGTCGGCTATGCCATCGGCTTTTCCGACCCGGCCTATTTCACCCGCTTCTTCAGCCGCCATGCGGGCGTGTCTCCCAGCGCCTATCGCAAGGCCGCAGGCGACTGACGTCCGGACGCGGCATCGGCCTTTCCGGCGGAGTGGAAGTCAGCCCCGTGCGTAATCGCGCGGGGTCATGCCATATTTCTCCTTGAAAGCGCGGCTGAAATGCGCGGGATCCTTGAACCCGCAATCATAGGCGACGGACGTGACGGACGACCGATAGGCCAGATTGCCGCGAAGGTCGCGCTTGGCCTTTTCCAGCCTGAGGTGCCAGATCCGTTCCGACAGCGACCGTTCGCTTTCCGCGAACAGCTTGCGCAGATAGCGTTCCGACAAGCCAAAGGTTTCCGCGACGCGCTCGCACGTCAGCGTCTCTTCGCAGAAATGCGTGTCGACGAACTGGACGATACGCGTCATCAGCACGTGCCGCTGTTCGCGCAGCGGCGGGCGCCGGTCGGAGGTCTGTTCGGTGAAGGCCGCGCCGACCAGATCGATCAGCGCACCATGGAGCGCGGGCGCGCTGCGGGGATCGATATGGCCCAGCTGATCCTCGAGATCGCAGATGAAGCGTGCCGCCAGCCGTCCGGTGCCCCGCGTGCCCGAGATGGGGCAAGCGGTCAGATCGTCCAGGCTGCGGATCTGGCGGGCCATGTCCTTGCGGCTGAGCCGCAGGACGGTCTGGACGAAGGGTTCCTCCACGAAGAAATCATAGGGCCGCGTGCTGTCATAGATCGCCATGTCGCCGACCTGAAGACGTGCCTCGCGGCTGCCCTGGCAGATCGTCACCCGGCCCTCGACCAGCACGGTCAGCAGGACATATTCGTCATGGTCGGATGCGATCCGGCGGCGATCGCGCGAGACATGGTGGCGCCCGGCGGCGACCTTGGCGATGCGGGTTCCCAACAGGTCGCAACTGCTGATCGAGGCGTGGAACGGGCCGTCATCCGCGCGCGCGCAATCGAGATCGACGATCTGTTCGCGCACCGTCTCCCGCCAAGCGGCAAAGCTGACGGCATCGACCTGCCTGCGCTTCATGCTTTCAACGTCCACGATGCATCCTCGTGTGCCGGAGGGCTGAAGGGAGCGATGCTCTCATAGGGACCGGTTCGGCCGCAAGCCCTTATTCCATGGCCCGGTCGCCAGCGCCCCGACCGGCCCCCAGGGACGCCACCGCCCCTGTCCTGCGCCGCTCCACACCTGAAAACAGGCCGTCCCGTACAAGTTTTTCCGATCGTCCTCGCAGACTATCCGTCTTGTGGGTCGGGCTTTGCAGGTTCGCACCCATAGGCCGACATCCAGCCCGAAAGAGGCTCGAGCGGCGCCGTCAGGAGGTCCTGGTTCATAGGAAGGGGGCGTTATGCGCGTGCAGTATAGTTCGATGTTATTGGCCGGTGTTTCCCTGATGGCGTTGCCGCACGCGGCACTAGCGCAGGAGGCGACACCCACGACCGCCACCGGGATCGAGGCCCAGGCCAGCCCGGCGAACGACGGCGCCGATGGGCAGAAGGACATCGTCGTCACCGGATCGCGCGTGGTGCGCGACGGCAGCAAGTCGCCCAGCCCCGTGACCGTCCTGAGCGCGGGCGAACTGACCCGCACCGCGCCCAGCAACATCGCCGACGGGCTCAACCAGTTGCCGCAGTTCAGCAATTCGGTCAGCCAGACCAGCTATGGCCAGACCAACGCCAACACGCCCAGCAACGGCAACTATCTGAACCTGCGCGGCATCGGGCCCGCGCGCGCGCTGATCCTGTTCGACGGGCGGCGGCTGCCGCCGACCAGTTTCGACGGCAGCGTCGACGTCAACACCCTGCCCCAGATGCTGGTCCAGCGCGTCGACGTGGTCACGGCCGGTGCGTCGGCGACCTATGGTTCGGACGCGGTCAGCGGCGTGGTCAACTATGTCCTCGACAAGACATTCACGGGCGTCAAATACACGCTGCAAAAGGGCGTCTCGACGCGCGGCGACGCACCAAGCCTGCGCGCGGGCGTGGCGGTCGGGACGGGGCTGCTCGGCGACCGGGCGCACCTGATCGCCAGCTTCGAACATTACGACTCAGCCGGTATCTTCAGCCGCTACGACCGACGCTATGCGGGCAATCTCTATAGCCTGGTCGGCGCCGGGACCGCCGCCAATCCCTATGTCACCGCGGCCAACACCCGGCTGAGCTTCTCGTCGTTCGGCGGATTGCTGCCTGCGCTTGGCCTCGCCTTCCAGCCGGGCGGCGCGCTGACCGCGTTCAACGGGGGGACGGCGACGGGCAATCCATCGATCAATATCGGCGGCGACGGGGCCTATTTCGATCAGCTCGGCCTGACCGGCAGCCTGAAGACCAACCAGGCCTTTGCACGCCTGTCGATGGACGTCGCGCCGGGCGTCAACGCCTTCGTCCAGGGCAGCTACGCCGACTCGCGCAATATCGGCTATTACGGCTCCGACTTCCATTTCGGCAGCATCCTGTTCTCGCCCACCAACGCCTTCCTGTCGGCGCAGCAACAGGCGCAGCTCACCGCCGCCTCGGGCGGCGCGCCGATCACGATGTCGCGCTATAGCCGCGACCTGGGCCAGCGCGTGTCCGACGCGTTCAACCGCAGCTACAATGTCACGGCGGGCGTCGACGGACGCTTCGGCGATTATCGCTGGAACCTGGCCTATTCCCATGGCCGCACCCAGCTCGACGTGAAGGGGCTGGAGGTCAACAACCAGAAATTCTACGCCGCGCTCGACGCGGTGAGGGACGGCAGCGGCAACATCGTCTGCCGGGTCAGCCTGACCAATCCCGGCCTGTATCCGGGCTGCGTTCCGCTCAACCTGTTCGGAGAGGGTTCGCCGTCGGCGGCGGCGGTCGCCTATGTCAACGACTATTCGCGCTACCGCGTCGTCAACGAACTGGACGTGGTCAGCGGCTCGATCTCGGGTTCGCCCTTCTCGTCATGGGCGGGGCCGGTGTCGGTGGCGGTCGGCGGCGAATATCGGCGCCAGTCGCTGGTCGAGACCAGCAATTCCGATCCCGGCGTGGCGACCGACTTCACCGGCATCCGTTTCGTGCCCAGCGGGACGCTCGGCCACAGCTTCACGAACGTCGGCAGCGCCAAGGGCCGTTACGACGTCAAGGAGGTGTTCGGCGAGGTCGACATTCCGCTGGCCAAGGACAGCGCGCTCGGCCGTTCGCTCAACCTGAACGGTGCGGTCCGCTATACCGACTATAGCACCAGCGGCGGCGTGACGACGTGGAAGGCGGGCCTGGTCTATCAGCCGGTCGACGATCTGGTCATCCGGGCGACGCGTTCGCGCGACATCCGGGCGCCCACCCTGTACGACCTGTTCGCCTCGCGCTCGATCAACGTCTTCGGCTTGTCAATCCCCGGCGTGGGCAATTTCCCCACCCAGGCGATCTCGGGCGGCAACGCCGCGCTCAAGCCCGAGAAGGGGCTGACCACCAGTGCGGGCTTCGTCTATTCGCCCTCCTGGCTGCCCGGCGCGCGCCTCGCCATCGACTATTTCGACCTGAAGCTGCGCGATGCGATCACCGTTCAGGACGCGCAACAGGCCTATGACGATTGCCAGGCCAGCGGTGGGAACGCCCCGGTGTGCAACCTGATCGTCCGCACGTCCGGCTCGACCGTCCCCACGGCCATCCTGGTTTCGCCGCTGAACAGCGCCTCGCTGCGGACGCGGGGGTTCGATTTCGAATCCTCCTACACCTTCGGCGTGGGTCAGGGGCAACTGGCCCTGCGCGCCTTCGCCAGCTATGTGCCGGTGCTGAGGTTGCAGACGAGCGCGACGCAGCCGGCCGAGGAACTGGCGGGCACCGCGAACACCTCCGTCGGCGGCAACGGCGCGGGCTATCCCAAATGGCGGGGCAACCTGTCGGTGAACTACGCGAACGGCGGCTTCAACCTGAACGTGCAGGAACGGTGGATCGGCCGCTATGACCGCTCGACGCGGGCCAGCTATGTGATCGCCGACGCGTCCAACCGGATGCCGAACGTGTTCTACACCGATCTGAACATCAGCTACGACGTCGCGGGCGGCCGCTTCTCGCCCTTCGTCAACGTGCGCAACCTGTTCGATCGACAGGCCCCGCTCTACGCCAGCGCGCTGCCGGGCCTGTCCTATCCGGCCAACCAGAGCCTGCACGATGTCGTCGGACGCTACGTCACCTTCGGCATTCGCGGCAAATTCTGATGGATCGGGGCCGATCGCGCGTCGGCCCCCTTTGCTTCCGCCAGAGAGGATCTTTCGATGAAACCATGGTTCCCGGCCATCGCGGCGGTGGTGGCGGCGACACCCGCTGCCGCCACGCCCCGCACGCCCGCATCCCCCGCGCCCGCCGCCCGTTCGGGCTGCGATCGCGGGTGCCTGCTCGACATGACGAACCGCTATCTGCTGGCGCTGGAGGCGCATGACGCCGCCCGCCTGCCCCTCGCCCCCGGCGCGATGGTGTATGAGAATGGCCGGCCCGGCCGGCTCGACGACGGCGTGTGGAAGGACGCCACGATCATCACTGGCCGATCGACGATCGTCGACCCGGAGGCCGGGCAGGCGATCTTCTTCGGCATCGTCCGCCGCAAGGACGCAGGACAGGCGCTGTACGTCGCCCGGCTGAAGGTCGCGGACGGCCGGATCACCGAGGTCGAGCAGCTGACGGCTGGCAAGGACGACCTGCTCTTCAACCCGGACGGCGTTCATTTCCCCAAGCCGATCTGGTCCGACGTCCTGCCGCCGGAGGAACGCGTCCCCGCCGCCGAGTTGCGGCGCATCGCCAACCTGTATTTCCAGTCGATCCAGGAACATGATCCGACGATCGTGCCGTTCCATCCCGACTGCAACCGGACCGAAAACGGGACGCCGACCACCAATACCAACCGGCCCGACGTCATCACCTCCGACAGTTGCGACATCGGCGTCACCAAGTTCGGCTGGATACCGGTGGTCCGCGAACGCCGCTTCCCGATCGTCGACACCGCGCGCGGCCTGGTCATCGGGATCAGCCATCTGGACGTGGTGCCCGGCATCAGCAGCAACAACGGACCCAGGGCCGATGCGCCCTTCACCTTCGTGATCTATGAGATCTTCAAGATCGTCGACGGCCGCATCCTCGACATCGAATGCTTCATGATCACGCCCAAGGACCGGCGCTCGATCTGGCCGGTGGGGCCGTTCTACGAAAAGCTTCATCCCTATCGGCGGGCGGCCTCGCCCGCCGCGAAATAGCCCGCATGCGGCGGCGCGCCATGCCGGTCCGGGCCATTTTTCGGGCCGCAGGCGGCAAGCGCGGTTCGATGCCGCCGCTAGCCTTCATTCCATATCAGCGAGGGGGAAGAGTGCGTTGACGAAGCCCATGGTTCGGCTCGCCGTCGTACAGGCGGCGCCAGTCTATCTCGACGCGCAGGCGTCCACCGACAAGGCCATCGGCCTGATCGCCCGGGCGGCGGCGAACGGCGCGAAGCTGATCGCCTTTCCGGAAATCTGGATACCGGGTTATCCCTGGTGGATATGGCTGGGCGCACCGGCATGGGGCGCGCAGTTCCTGCCGCGCTACCACCGCAACGCCCTGGCCGCCGACGGCCCCGAACTGGGCCGCATTCGCGAGGCCGCCGCGCGGCATGGCATCCACTGCGTCATCGGCTATGTCGAGCGCGCCGACAGCACGCTCTACATCAGCCAGATGCTGATCGACGACACTGGCACGACGGTGTTCAACCGGCGCAAGCTGAAGCCGACCCATGTCGAGCGCACCGTGTTCGGCGAGGGTGACGGGTCCGACCTGAAGGTGGTGGACACCGCCATCGGCCGCCTGGGCGCGCTATGCTGTGCCGAGCATGTCCAGCCGCTGAGCAAGTTCGCCCTCTATGCGCAGGGCGAGCAGATCCATGTCGCCTCCTGGCCGTCCTTCACGCTCTACAAGGGCATCGCTTATGGGCTGAGCGCGGAGGCGAACCTGGCCGCCAGCCGCGTCTATGCGCTGGAGGGGGGCTGTTTCGTCCTTCATGCGACCGGGGTGATGTCGCCCGATGTCTATGACACGTTGTGCGACACCCCCGACAAGGTGGCGTTGCTCAACGCGGCCGGTGCGGTGCAGGGCGGCGGCAATTCGATGATCTTCGGACCCGATGGCCGCTCGCTGACCGAGCCGATGCCGGAGGATGAGGAAGGGCTGCTCTATGCCGATGCCGATTTCGACGCGATCGTCCATGCCAAGAGCGCACTCGATCCGACCGGCCATTATTGCCGCGCCGATGCGACGCGGTTGCTGCTGAACGCCCGGCCGCGCCGCCCGGTGGAGCCGTTCGGCGCGGCGCTGCCCGACGCTGGCACATGGGAGGCGCTATGACCCCCTCCCACACCGCCGATGGCGGCGCCCTGAGCGGCGACCGCCGCTATGAGTTTCGCGCGATCACACTGCTCGCCTTGGGGTTCGGGCTGGTCGGGCTCGATCGTTGGCTGGTGATGCCGCTCGCGCCGCAGATCATGCGCGACCTGAAGCTGGATTATCAGGACCTGGGCAACCTGGCCGCGGCGGTCGGCCTGTCATGGGGCGTGTTCGCGATCCTGATGGGCAATCTGGCCGACCGCATCGGGCGTCGCCGGATCGTGATCGCCTCCGTGATCGGCTTCTCGCTGCTGTCGGGGGTCAGCGGACTGGCGGGCAGCCTGGCGATGCTGATGGTCGCGAGGCTGGCGATGGGCGTCGCGGAGGGGGCCTATTGTCCCGCGAGCTACGCCGCCGCGCTGGATGCGTCGCGGCCGGCGCGGCGCGGGCTCAACCTCGGCATCATCCAGGGGGCGTTCGCGCTGTTCGGGCTGGCGCTTGGCCCCATCATCGCCACGCAGCTGGTCGCGATCGTCCCGTCGTGGCGCGCCGTGTTCCAGATCGTTGCGGTGCCCGGCCTCGTGCTGGCGGGCGCGATGTTCGTGGTGCTGCGCGATCCTCCCCGCACGGCCCGCCCGGCCGCGACGGCCGATCCCGCCCCCCGCGCATCGTGGCGTGACGTGCTGGCGCGGCGCAACGTGCGGGTCGCCATCCCGGCGATCTTCTGCTCGATGAGCGGCATTTTCGTGCTCGGCGCGATGACGCCGGTGTTCCTGACCGATGTCGTGCGGCTGGACGGCCCGCAAATGGGGCTGGTGATGTCGGGCCTGGGCTTTGGCGGCTTCGTGGGGCAGATCGCGCTGTGCGGCATATCGGACGTGATCGGCCGCCGCCCCGCGCTGGTCGCCGCGTTCCTCGGCGGGGCGGCGGCGCTCGCCGCGCTGGTGCTGACCGCGCACACGCCGCTGCCGCTGTTCGCGCTGCTGTTCCTCGCCGCCTTTTGCTGCTGTGGCGCGAACGCGCTGCTCGCGGGGCCGGTGGCGGGCGAGGCCGTGCCCTATACGCTGTCCTCGACTGCGATGGGGCTGGTCGTCGGGCTGGGCGAGATCTTCGGCGGCGGCATCGCGCCGAGCATCGCCGGGCGCATCGCCGTCACCACCGGGCTGCCGACGACGCTGCTCACCGTGTCGGGCGTTCTGGTCCTGGGCGCGGTCGCCAGCATCGCACTGATCGAGACCGCGCCGCGGCGCGGCCATCGGGCGGCCCGGCCCGAAACGCCCGCCATCGCCGTTTGAGGCCCGGCCCGCGACCGGCATAGCATGGACCGACAAGGAAAAAAGGAGTGAGAGGATGACCCGCTACAGCTTCGAGGCGCAATATATCGACGGGACATGGCGGCCCGGTTTGGGCGACGAAACCATGGAGGATCGCAACCCCTATTCGGGCGAGTGCCTCCTCCGCCTGCGCGCCGCCGACCTTACCGACGTCGATGCCGCCTATCGCGCCGCCGCCAAGGCGCAGCGAGAATGGGCGCAAACGCCTCCGGCGGTCCGGGCCGACCTGTTCCGGCGCGCCGCGAATATCGTCCAGGCCCGGCGCGACGAGATCATCGACTGGCTGGTCGCCGAATCGGGTTCCACCCGGATCAAGGCCGGAATCGAATGGCAGGCGGTGATGGGCGGTCTGAACGAGGCCGCGTCGATCCCCTATCGCATCAACGGCCGCATCCTGCCGATCGACCTGCCCGACACCGAAAGCCGCGTCTATCGCCGCCCCATCGGCGTCGTCGGCGTGATCAGCCCGTGGAACTTCCCGCTCCACTTGTCGCACCGCACGATCGCGCCCGCGCTGGCGGTGGGCAATGCGGTGGTCGTCAAACCGGCCGAGGACACCCCCGTCACCGGCGGCCTGCTGCTCGCGCGCATCTATGAAGAGGCAGGCCTGCCACCCGGACTGTTCAACGTCGTCACCGGCAGCTCGCGCGTCATCGGCGACGGCTTCTGCACGCATGATGTCCCGCGCTTCCTGTCCTTCACCGGCTCGACCGGGGTGGGGCGGCGCATCGGCAGGCTGGCCATCGAGGCCCCGGTCATCAAGCGGGTCGCGCTGGAGCTGGGGGGCAACAACCCGTTCGTCGTGTTGGCCGATGCGGACCTCGACCAGGCGGCGCAGGCGGCGGCCTTTGGCCGGTTCCTGCACCAGGGCCAGATCTGCATGAGCACCAACCGCGTGATCGTGGAGGACAGCGTCCACGACGCCTTCGTTGAGAAGTTCGCCGCCTGCGCCGCGCGGCTGAAACATGGCGATCCGGCCGACCCGGATACGCTGATCGGCCCTGCGATGAACGCGAAGCAGCTGGCCGCGAACCTCGACCACCTCGCCGCCGCCAAATCCCGCTTCCGCCTGGTCCTCGGTGGCGAGCCGTCGGGCGCGGTGGTTCCGCCGCACATCTTCGCCGATGTCGACAATGACGACCCGCTGGCGCAATCCGAGATGTTCGCGCCGATCGCCTTCGTCATCCGGGCGCGGGACGAGGCGCATGCGCTCGAACTCGCCAACGCCACCGATGCGGGCTTGTCCAGCGCGGTCTTCACCCGCGACGAGGCACGCGGGCTGCGCTTTGCTCATGGGCTCGACGTCGGGATGACGCATGTCAACGACATGACCGTCGCCGACATGCCGTTCAATCCGTTCGGCGGCGAGAAGAACAGCGGCATCGGCCGTTTCGGCGGCGACTGGATCGTGGAGGAGATGACCACGACGCACTGGGTGACGATCCGGCGCGGTGCGGTCGACTATATCCCCTGATCGCCGCCTCTTACCCCGACGACGACCCCCGCCGGGCGACCGGCGATGCGACAAGGCCCAGCTCCCGATGTACACCACCTCCAGCGCTTTCCTCGATGCCCTGATCGAGCATGGCGTTTCCCATGTCTTCGCCAACCTCGGCAGCGACCACCCCGCGCTGGTCGAGGCGATCGCGGAGGCGCGCGCCGCCGGGCGGCCGATCCCGCGCATCGTCACCTGCCCCAATGAAATGGTCGGCATGAGCGCCGCGCACGGCTTCTGGCTGGCGAGCGGCGTGGCGCAGGCGGTGGTGGTGCATGTCGAATGCGGAACCCAGGCGCTGGCCGGTGCGGTCCACAACGCCGCCAAGGGACGCGCCCCGATGCTGATCTTCGCGGGTGCGTCCCCCTTCACCCAGCATGGCGAGCTGAAGGGATCGCGCAACGAGTTCATCCAGTGGATCCAGGATGTGCACGATCAGCGCGGCCTGGTGCGTGGCTATATGCGCTACGACAATGAGATCCGCACCGGGCGCAACGTCAAGGAACTGGTGCACCGCGCCTTCCAGTTCGCCGGTTCAGATCCCAAGGGCCCCGTCTATCTGATCGGCGCGCGCGAGGTGATGGAGGAAGAGGTCGCGCCGACCCCCGACGAGGCGGCGGCCTGGCGCTGCATCGGGCCGGGCGCGCTGCCGCCCGAAACGGTCGCCCTGATCGGCGAGGCGCTGCTGACGGCGCGACGGCCGCTTGTCGTGACGTCCTTCCTGGGCCGCAATCCGGCGGCGGTCGCGCCCCTGGTTACGCTGTGCGAGCGGCTGGGGATCGGGGTGCTCGAATCCGTGCCCAATGCGATGAACTTCCCGCACAGCCACCCGCTCTATCTCGGCAACCAATGGAATCAGCCGCAGCAGAATGCCGATCTGGCCGCGGCGGATATGGTGCTGGTGATCGACAGCGACGTGCCGTGGATCCCGACCGTGTCGGCGCCGGGCGATGCCGCGCGAATCTTCCACATCGATGTCGACCCGCTGAAGGAACAGATGCCTTTGTGGCGGATCGGGGCGGAGGCGGTGTGCCGCGCCGATGCCGCGACCGCGCTCGCGCAGCTGGACGACTGGCTCGCCGCGCAGCCCCTCCCCGCCGCGCGCATCGAGGAGCGGCGCGCGCATTATGCCGATCGCCACGCGGCGCGCGAAGCGGTGCTGCGAACGCGCGAGGCGGTTCCGGCGGGAACCATCACGCCGGAATATTTCGTGTCGCGCCTGCGGGCGGCGCAAAGCGACGACATGCTTTTCGTCAACGAGGCGATCTCCAACTATGGCGTGGTGTTCGATCACCTGCGGCTCGACACGCCGGGGGCGATCGCGACGAGCGGCGGCGGATCGCTGGGGTGGAACGGCGGGGCGGCGATCGGCGTCCGGCTGGCCAGGCCCGATGCGACGGTGGTGGCGCTGACCGGCGACGGGTCCTTCCTGTTCACCGTGCCCAGTTCGGTGCACTGGATGGCGCGGCGCTATGACGCACCGTTCGTGCAGATCGTCTTCAACAATCGCGGCTGGAAATCGCCCAAGCTGTCGACACTGGCGGTCCATCCGGACGGCTATGCCGCGCATGCCGACGATCTGGACACCTCGTTCGACCCCGCCCCCGATTATGTCGGCATCGCCGCCGCATCGGGCGGCGCATGGGGTCGACAGCTTCGCGACCCGGCGGAGATCGACGATGCCATCGCCGAGGCGCTGCGGGTCGTGCGCGAGGAACGGCGCTGCGCCGTGCTGGACGTGTGGCTGGACCATCACTGACATGACCCGCGCGCTCATCACGCTCGACGATTATCGTGACGCCGCGCGGCGCAAGCTGCCGCGCATCGTGTTCGACTATCTGGAGGGCGGTGCGGGTTCCGAGCGCGGCCTTTCGCGCAACCGCGAGGCTTTCGCGCGAACCCGGCTGCTGCCGGATCGCCTGACCGATGTCTCGCAGCGTCGACAGGCGATCGCGCCGTTCGGCCGCCCCTGGGAAAGCCCGTTCGCGGTCGCGCCGATGGGCCTGACCGGCGTGGTGCGGCCGCAGGGGGACCTGATCCTGGCGCGGGCGGCGGCGCGGGCGGGCATCCCCTTCTGCCTGTCCACCGCGGCGACCAGCACGATCGAGGCGGTGCGCCGCGCCTCCGACGGGGAATTGTGGTTCCAGCTCTATGTGGTCCAGCGCGCGCTGGCGGACCAGCTCGTGGCCCGCGCGCGAGACGCGGGGTGCACGACCCTGGTCCTCACCGTCGATGTCGCGGTGAATGGCGACCGGGTGCGCGATCGGCGCAACGGCTTCGGCGTCCCCCTGCGCATGACGCCGCGCATCCTGCTCGACGGCGTCCGTCATCCGGTCTGGTCGCTCCGGCAGGTGCGCCAGGGCTTTCCGCAGCTCGCCCATTTCGTCGCCGCCGGTGACGGGGACGTGGAGGCGCAGGCCGCGCTGATGGCGCGCCAGATGGATGCGAGCTTCGACTGGACGGCGCTGGCGCGGCTTCGCGACGACTGGCGCGGCACGCTGATCGTCAAGGGCATCGTCTCCGCCGAGGATGCGCGGCATTGCGAACGGCTGGGGGTGGATGGTGTCGTCGTCTCCAACCATGGCGGCCGCCAGCTGGAGGACGCGCCCGCCCCCATCGACCTTCTGCCCGCCGTCGCGGATGCGTGCGGGCTGCCCGTGCTGATGGACAGCGGGGTTCGTGACGGTGCCGATGTGGTGAAGGCGATGGCCGCCGGTGCGAAGGGCGTGCTGGTCGGCCGGCCGCTGCTTTATGCCCTGGCGGCGGATGGCGAGCGCGGCGTCGATGCCGTACTCGCCATGCTGCGGCGGCAGGTCGATACGACGCTGGCGCTGCTGGGGACGCCCGACGTCACCCGACTGGAGCGGCGTCATTTGGTCTGAGGTGCGCGCCTTTCACCCGCCGCCCCGCAGCGCCTCCGACCGGCCCTGTACCGAGGGCGGCAATCCGGCGAGACTGTCTCGGGTGATCGCGCCGGGACGGTCGGCCCCGATCAGGGTCATCGTCACCCGCATGTCCGCCGCGATCAGGTCGAGCAGTTCGCTCACCCCCCGTTGCCCCCGCGCCGCCAGCGCATAGATATAGGCCCGGCCGAGCAGCACCGCATCCGCGCCCAGCGCCATCATGCGCACCACGTCGATCCCTGAGCGCACGCCGGAATCGGCCAGCACCGCGATCGCCCCGGCGACCGCATCGGCGATGGGGGGAAGCGCCGTGGCGGTGGGCATGGCCCCGTCCAGCTGCCGCCCGCCATGGTTGGACACGATGATCCCGTCCGCCCCGAAACGGACCGCCTCGCGCGCGTCGTCGGGGTCGAGAATGCCCTTGAGGATCAGGGTGCCCTTCCAGTCCTGGCGCACCCATTCCAGATCGCGCCAATGGATGGCGGGGTCGAAATTGCGCGCCAGAAACCCGGTATAGTCGGCCATGCTCATGGAATGGCCGAGATAGGCCTCGATATTGCCGAAGGAGAGCGGGCGGCCGCGCAATCCCACATCGACCGCCCAGCGCGGGTGGCGGAGCGCCTGCGCATATTGGCGCAGCGTCGCGGCGGGCCCGGCCATGCCGGAGCGCCGATCGCGATAGCGCGAGCCGGGCGTCGGCATATCGACGGTGAACACCAGCGTCCGCATTCCCGCCGCCCAGGCCCGGTCCAGCGCGTTGCGCATATAGCCGCGATCCTTGAGCACATAGAGCTGCGACCAGAGCTGCCCCGGCGCGTCGCGCGCCACCTCCTCGATCGACGCGACCGAGACGGTGGACAGGGCATAGGGAATGCCCGCAAGGCCCGCCGCCCGCGCCGCCTGCACCTCGCCGCGCCGGGCATACATTCCCGTCGCCCCGACCGGCCCCAGCGCGACCGGCATCGCCCATGGCTGGCCCAGCACCGTCACCGCCAGCGAGGGGTCCCCCGCGCCCTTGAGGACGCGCTGGCGCAGCGCGACCCGCTGCAAGGCGTCGACATTGCCGACCATGGTGGATTCGGTGACGGCGCCGCCATCGATATAGTCGAACAGGAAGCGCGGCAGGCGGCACCGGGCCGCCTCGCGGAAATCCGTGGGGGCGGAAATGATCATCGAAAGACCTCGCTTGACGGGTCACCGACCCGGTAAGCGACGAAAATAGGCCAAGGGTCGGGTTGCGAAAAACGAAAGCTCCGACTGGCCTCCATTCCCAAATCGACTGGCCCGGACGGATCGCCCCGCCCGGCCGACCGGCTAATCCGCCTGGTCGGCCACCATCTGCAACCAGGCGCGCGCGGCGTGCGACAGGAAGGCGCCGTTGCGCCAGACCATCGCCAGCCGCCATTCGATATAGGGTTCGGTCACGAGCACGCCGCAGATACGCTCCGCATCGACCTGGTCCACCAGCAACCGGGGCAGAAAGGCAATGCCGATCCCCGATGCGGCCAGTTCGAGGATGAATTCCACCTCGCTGCTCTGAACCGCGATATTCGGCTTGAACCCATGGCGGTGGCACGCATCGACCACCATGCGATGCAGCACGAAGCGGTCGGAAAACAGGATGAACGGCTCGTCGCGCAAGGCGTCGAGCGACAGCGACCCGGCCTTGGCCAGCGGATGATCGCGCGCCATCACCGCCATCACCGGATCGCGCCAGACCTCCTGGCTATGCCATTCGGGCGCGCTGGGATCGACCGTCGCCGCCAGCTCGATCTCGCCGGTGCGCACCATGTCGAGGAGCTGGTCGCCGCCATGCTCGCGCAGTTCGATAGCGATGCCCGGATAGGTCCGGCGATAGCGGGCCAGCATCGGCGCGAAGATCCGCGCGCTGCCGACCGGGGGCAGGCCGATCCGGAGGCTGCCCCGCTGCAATCCGCGTATCTCGTCCAGTTCGACGAGCAGGTCGCTGCGTTCCGCCAGCAGGCGCGCGGCGCGCGGATACAGCGCCTCGCCAAAGGTGGTCAGCTTCACGCGCGGGCCGATCCGGTCGAACAGCGGCGCGCCGAGTTCGTCCTCCAGCTGCTTGACCGCCTTGCTGACCGTGGACTGCGTCGCGAAGATCGTCCTGGCCGCCTGCGAAAAGCTGCCCTGGCGAACCGCTTCGACAAAGGCGCGTAGCGTTCGGAATTCCATGCCATTCCTTTAAGGAATAGTACCCATGCCAACAAGTCGCTCCAGGCGTGACTGCAAAACGACTATCGGGGCGTGTTCCCCTCGGTTATCCAAAGAGCCCGTCGTGCCCGTGCCGCCCCCTTCCGTCCCTGCCCGTGATCGGGCGATCGCCCGCCGCCTCGCCACCGGGTTGGCGCGTCGTGGCATACAGTTCCGCGCGGGCGAGTTCGCGCTGCTGGAGGGCGCATCGGGCAGCGTCGCGGTGCTGGCGATGATCCTGTGGGCGCAGGCGTCCCATCGCCCGGCGGATATCTGGGGGGCCTATGCCGCGTTCTGGGCCTGTCTGGCGGACAATCGGCTCCATGCCGCATCGCGCCTGCGGGCCATGGCCTTGTTCGTCATCGGCGGCGCGGTGCTGGCGACCGCCATGACGGCCATGGTCCATCCCGCCCTTCCGCTGACCGCCACGCTGGCGGCGGTGGCGGTCGCGGCGATCACCTTTGTCGCCGGCCGGTCCTATGGCATGGCCACGGTGGGCATGCTGCTGGGCGTCGTGGTGGTCGTGGCGGCGGAATGGCCGGTCGACGCGGCAGGCCCGATGGCGGTCGGCATCGCGTTCCTGGCCGGTGGCGGCCTGGCGCTGCTGCTTCGGATCGGCAGCGTCTATGTGCTGGAGCGGCCGAACCGTGATCGCGATGCGACGTCCCCCGCCCCGCCCGAGCTTCCCTCGACCCGGTCGGCGCGGCTTCATGCCGCCAGCGCCGGTGTCGCGGTGTTCGCCTGCTTCCTGGCGGCGCATGGCCTGGGGCTGGCCTATCCGCAATGGGCGACGATGACGGCGGTGGTCGTCATCACGGTCAATATCCGCACCTCGTCCTGGCGCGCGGTCGAGCGGATCGCGGGGACGCTGATCGGGACTGCGATCGTGATGGTCCTGATCGGCCACGCCAACGGCCCGGTCGCGCTGGAGGCCCTGGTGCTGCCGCTGGCCGCGCTGACGATCGCGCTGCGTGCGGTCAACTATACCATCTTTGTCGGATGCGTGACGCCCTTGTTCGTCGTGATCGCCAAGATCGCCCTTCCCCTGCAAAGCGCGGGCGCACCCCAGGCACGCGCCGTCGATACGATCGTGGGCACGTCGATCGCCCTCGTGATCTGTACGCTGATCGCGGGGCTCGTGCGATGGATCGACACCAGACGCAGCCCCGCGCCCTCAGCCTGCGGATAAGCCTCGACGCCGACCGGCCGTCCTCACAGGCGCAGCCCCAGGCCGACCCCGAACACCAGCGGGTCCAGCGAGACGTTCACCCGCTGGCGGCCCAGCGCGGCATTGTCCAGCCGCGCGGTGGTGTCGATATCGATATATTTGACGTCGAGGTTCAGAAAGACCCGGCGAGTGAGGTCCATATCGACGCCCGCCTGCACCGCCCAGCCTGCGCTGTCCTTCAAATGGACCCTGGTCGGCCCCACCGCGCTTTCCAGTCCGTCCGAAGCCGCCTCGTTCCAGAAGATCGTATAGTTCACGCCCGCACCGACATAGGGCCGGACATGCCGGGTCGGCGTGAAGTGATATTGGACGGTCAGGGTCGGCGGCAGGACCCAGGTGGAGGCGAGCCTGCCGATGCCGCCGGTCGTGCCCCGCACCCCGCCGATCGCATGCTTCGTGGTCGAGGCGATCAGTTCGACGCCGATATGGTCGGTCGCCATATAGGTCGCGTCGACCTCCGGCATCACGCGGTCGTCGACCTTCACCGGCTCACCGGGGAAGGCGGGCAGGATGCTGCCCGACCGCTCGTTGGGCGCGACGAGGATGGCGCGGGCGCGGAGCAGCACGTCCCCGGCGCGAGTCCCGACCCGAGCGTCGCGTCCCCCGCTATCCTGCGCCCATGCCGACGTACCGATTCCCGTCGCGGCGAGCGCGAACAGGGTGGCGGCGGTTCTGATGACGGTCATCCCATGTCTCCTGTGAGGCTGTGGGCGTCGGGATAGGAGCGCCCCCGCCCCGCCGCCTTGACCATCGACAAGCGCCGGTTTGACGGCGGTCAAAGGCATGCGCGCACCGCCGGGGCACGCCATGGGCATGTGGCCCTATCATCCCGATCTGCTCGCCCGGCCCGTGCCGCGCTACACCAGCTATCCCACCGCCGCCGAGTTCGGCGACCATGTGGGCCATGCCGACATGGCGACGGCGCTCGACATGGTCGGGGCGGACGAGATCGTGTCGCTCTATCTCCATATCCCCTATTGCCGGGCGATCTGCTGGTATTGCGGGTGCAACACCGGGGCGGCGAACCGGACCGCGCGGCTGGATGCCTATCTCGCGCGGTTACATGCCGAGATCGATCTGGTGGCCGCCCGGTTGAAGGGAAGCGGACGGATCGCCCGGATCGCCTTTGGTGGCGGAAGCCCCAATGCGATCCCGCCCGCCGCCTTCGCCGCGCTGGTCGCCCATCTGCGCACCGCCTTTGCCAGCCACGAGGCGACGCTGTCGCTGGAGATCGATCCGCGCGGTTTCGATGCGGACTGGGCAAGCGTCATCGCGGAGACCGGCGTCGCGCGGGCCAGCCTGGGGGTGCAGACCTTCGACCCGGCACTTCAGGCGGCGATCGGTCGGGTCCAGCCGCGCGAGCAGATTATCCGCGCGGTCGCCCTGTTGCGCGCCGCCGGGGTCGGATCGATCAATTTCGACCTGATGTACGGCCTGCCCGGCCAGGACGATGCGACGCTGGCCGCGACGCTCGAGGAGGCCATCGCGCTGGCCCCGGAACGGCTGGCAGTGTTCGGCTATGCGCATGTGCCGCACCTCATCCCCCGCCAGCGCCGCATCGACGCACGGGCCCTTCCGGGTGCGGCGGCGCGCTTCGGCCAGGCGGCGCTGGCGCATGACCGGCTGACGCATGCAGGCTACCGCGCCATCGGCTTCGATCACTTCGCGCAAGGCCATGATCCGCTGGCAAGCGCGGCGGCGAACGGACGGCTGCGCCGCAATTTCCAGGGCTTTACCGACGATCCCGCCGACATCGTGATCGGCCTGGGCGCCAGCGCGATCAGCGCCTTTCCCGACCGCCTGCTCCAGAACGCCAAGAATGCCGGGGCATGGCATCAGGCGATCGGCGCGGGTCGGTTCGCGACGACGCGCGGCCTTCATCGCGGCCCTCTGGAGCAGCGCCGGGCACGGGCGATTGCGGACGTGCTGTGCCAGGGCGTCGCGAACCTCGAGGGCCTGCCCGAGCGGACCGCCATTCGCGAACGGCTCGGTCGGTTCGAGCAGGTCGGGTTGATCGCCTGGGACGGGGCGTGCCTGCGGCTGGCGGCGGAGGCCCTGCCCTATGCCCGCACCATCGCGGCGGCCATCGATGCCTGGCGCAACGAGGACGATACCCGCTTCAGCCATGCCGTCTGACCTTCCGCCGCGCTGCGCGGCCTGTGCCGGGCGGAGCATGGCGCTGTGCGACGGTCTGGACGAGGCCGCGCTGGCCGCGATCCATCATATCGGTCACCGCCGTCGGCTACGCGCGGGGCAGGCTTTCGGCTGGATCGGCGATCCCGCACGCCATTGCGCGCATCTCGTCTCCGGCGTGCTGAAGGTGACCCGCATGCAGGCGGATGGCGGCGTCCAGATCGTCGGCCTGCTCTATCCCGGCGATTTCGTCGGCACGCTCTTCGCCGACCGGTCCGCCGATGCGATCACGGCGCTGGGCGATGCCGATCTGTGCGTCTATCCGCGCCAGGCGCTGGAGGAGATGCTGGTCCGCCATCCCGCCGCCGGACGACTGCTGCTGCGCCGGACGCTGGCGACTTTGGACGAGGTGCGGCGCTGGATGCCGATGCTGGCCCGCGCCCGTGCCGACGCACGGGTGGCCGCGCTGCTGCTCGACATGGCGCGGCGGTGCGGGGCGGAGGGCGACGGCATGTTTCGCCTGCCCCTGTCACGCGGCGCGATGGCGGAGGCGCTGGGCCTAGCGGTCGAGACGGTCAGCCGCCACATGACCGCCCTTCAGAATGACGGGGTGATCCAGCTTTGCGGTCTGCGCGGCGTGCGCCTGATCGACCGGACGCGCCTCGCCATCGTCGCGGGCTAGCTCAGGCGGCGGATCGGCGGGACGCATCGTCCGCCGCCCATTGCCGCTCGCACAGCGCGCTGAGCACGGGGCGATGGCTGACGAGGATCATCCCCTGCCCGGTCCGCTCCAGCCGGGCGGCGAGGCGACGCGCGACCTCCGCCGCGACATCGGCGTCCAGCCCCTCGCCCGGTTCGTCGAGCAACAGCCAGGGCGCATCGCCCAGATAGGCGCGGGCCAGCGACAGCCGCCGACGCTCTCCACCCGACAATCGCGCGCCATCGTCGCCCAGCCATGTGTCGAGCCCGTCCGGCAAGCCCCGCACCACCGTATCCAGCGCCGCGTCGCCCAGCGCCCGCCACAGACGATCCTCGGTCGCATGCGGGTCGGCCATGCGCAGATTGTCGCGAACCGTACCCGCGATCAGCATCGCCTCCTGCGGCGCCCAGGCGAAGAGCGCGCGCAGCGTCGCAGGCGGCAGATCGGCCGCATCCCGGCCATCGATCCCGATCCGGCCGGACCGTAGCGGACGCAGCCCCAGCAAGCCTTCGATCACCGTCGTCTTGCCGCAGCCCGATGGCCCGGTCAGCGCGATCCGGCTGCCCGGCATGAACCGGTCGCCATCGAGGACGAGGATCGGCTGGCCGCGCGATCCGACAGCGGGACGCGGGTCCGCCGCCGCATCGAAGACCGCATCCAGCCGCGCCTCCGCCTCGCGCAGCCGCCCCCTTTCGGTCGACGCCCGCAGGATCGGCGCGAGCCCGTCGACGGTCATCGCCGCCGCCAGCGCCGCGAGCGCGGCGACCGGCGCACCGGCGTCGAGCGACAGCATCAGCGCCGACGCCGCCGCCACGGCCACGCCGGTCGCGTGCAGCGCCTCGAACCGCGCGGCGACCGCGGCCTGCCGGATCTGCGCGTCGGCCAGGCGATCGCTCACCGCCGCGACGCGCGCGGCCGCCCAGTCCTCCAGCGCGAAGCAGCGCAGCTCCGCCGCCGCGCTTCCGAGCATCGCCACCTCCTCGCGCAGCGCGCCCGTCGCCCGTTGCACCGCGCGGCCGGGCTGCTCCAACCGGCGCGCGCCATGAAGGGCCAGGGCCAGGACGCCCCCGGCACAGGCCAGCGTCGCCACCATCGCAGGCCAACCGCCGAGCAGGGTCAACGCCGCGCCCGCCATGACCGCCGCGACGGCGCCCCACGGCCCCGACAGACGGACGAAGCGCCATTCCACCGCATCGACATCGCCGATCAGCCGCGCGGTGGCCTCGCCCCGCCCCAGCGCCAGCGCGACCCGGGGCGGCGCGGCGGTGATCGCGCGGTAGAGCGCGGGGCGCAGCCGGGCGAGCGCGCCGAACGCCGCGCCATGGCTGGCCAGCCGTTCGCCATAGCGCGCGCCGGTCCGCACGATCGCCAGCAGGCGGATCGCGGCGGAGGGCAGCATATAGTTGAACGCCTGCGCCGCCACGATCCCGGCCCCGCCCGCCAGCGCGGCGGCGGTCAGGAACCAGCCCGACAGCGCGAGCAGCAGTACCGATGCGGCCGCCACCGATGCGGCACAGCCACCCGCCCGCCACAGTCGGCGACGCTCGTTCCGGCGTTCGGCGGCGATCCATGTGCGAAGGGTCATGCGGCAGGTCCCAGATGGATGACGCGCGTCGCGATGGCGGCAAGCGCGGGGCTATGGGTGGCGATCAACGTCGTGCGCCCGCGCGCCGCCCCGCCGATCGTCCGGATCAGCGCGGCTTCGGCCACCGCGTCGAGATGCGCGGTCGGCTCGTCGAGCAACAGGAAGGGCGCGGGGTTCAGCAAAGCGCGGGCCAGGGCGATGCGCCGCCGTTCGCCGCCCGACAACCCGCTTCCCCGCGCATCGAGCGGCGCATCCAGGCCCCCCGGACGACGGCGGAGCATCGGCATCAGCCCCGCCACGACGACGGCCCGTTGCAGGGCCAGCGCCGTGGCCTCGGGATGGGCGAGCAGCAGATTTTCGCGGATCGTGCCCGCGATCAGCAGCGGATGCTGGCCGACCCAGCTTGCCTGCCCCGCCAGCGAAGTCAGGGCCAAGCCGCCCATCTCGACCGTTCCGGCCGATAGCGGCGCGAGGCCCAGCAGCAGGTGCAGCACGCTGGTCTTGCCGCTGCCCGACGGCCCCAGCAGCGCCACTGTCTCACCGGCCCCGACGGACAAGGAGAGACGCGAAACGGCGGGCGCGTCGCTGCCGGGATAATGGATCGTGACGTCGCGCAGGGTCAGCACCCCAGCCGCCGCCGCGACCGGAACCGCGCCCGCCGGCCCGCCCAGCGGCATCAGCATCTCGGCGGCGGTCTCCGCACCTTGCTTGTCATGATAGGCGGCGGCCAGGCGGCGCATCGGCGCATAGAATTCCGGCGCCAGGGCCAGCACGAAGAAGGCGCGCGGCAAGCTCAGCGTCTCAGGGGCCTCAAAGGGCAGCAGGCCGAGCAGCGAGAAACCGCAATAGACCGCTACCAGCGCGACCGACAGCGCCGCGAAGAATTCCAGCGCGGCGGACGACAGGAAGGCGATCCGCAGGACCCGCATGGTCCGCTCCGCCAGTTCCTGCGCGGCGGCGCCGATCGCCTGGGTCTCGCGTGTCTCGGCGCGGAAGGCCAGCACGACGGACAAGGCGCGCACCCGGTCGGCGAAACGCGCCGACAGACGATGCAGCGCAAGGAACTGCCGCCGCGACTCGTCCGCCGCCGCGCCGCCCGCCAGGATCATCGCCGCGACGAAGGGCAGCAGCGTCGCCGCCAGAATGACGGCTGCGACCGGGCTGGCACAGGCGGTCGCGGCCAGGACCAGGATCGGCGCGATGGCGGCGGCCCGGCGTGCGGGGAGGAAACGGGCGACGAACCCGTCCAGCGCCTCGACCGCATCCACGGCCTGCGTCGCCAGCTGGCCGCTGTCCATCGGCATGCCCGCCTGCCGATACAGGGCGGCGGCGACGACGCGCCGCCGTTGCGCCCGCTTGACCAGTCCCGCGCGCGCGGCCCCCTGTCGCACGGCCAGCATCGCGAACCATCCGCGCGCCATGCCCATGCCGATCGCGAGCAGGGCCCAGGGCAGCACCGCCCCCCGTCCCGCCACCGCCGCCACGCCCCCCGCGATCCCGGCCGCGAAGCCGATGGCGGCCAACGTATCGAGGAGCAGCAGGCCCGGCGTCCCGTCACGGCCCGCGGCCGCATCCTTCAACCAGCGGCTCCGCATCCGGGCGGTCGGGGCATCATGGGCGATCGTCGTCATGCCGCGACCGTCGCAGCGGCGTGGGCGGGCGTCTTTGACCGCGGTCAATGTCGGGGGTCGGGTCGGGGCGTAGCGAATCCGCGGACAAGGGGCCGGGGGGCGGCTCCTTTTATGGAGACATGCCATGGACCCCGGGGTCGTCGACCTGTCGCGGCTGCAATTCGCGGCCACCGCCTTGTATCATTTCCTGTTCGTGCCGCTGACTTTGGGCCTGTCGATGATGCTGGTCATCATGGAATCGGTCTATGTCATGACCAATCGCCCGGTGTGGCGGGTGACGACGCGCTTCTGGGGCAAGATCTTCGGCATCAACTTCGTGCTGGGGGTCGCCACCGGGCTGACCATGGAGTTCCAGTTCGGCACCAACTGGTCCTATTTCTCGCATTATGTCGGCGACATCTTCGGCGCGCCGCTGGCGATCGAGGGGCTGATGGCCTTCTTCCTGGAGGCGACGTTCGTCGGGCTGATGTTCTTCGGCTGGGACCGGCTGTCGAAGCTGGGGCATCTGATCGTCACCTTCCTGGTGGCGCTGGGCACCAATTTGTCGGCGCTGTGGATCCTCATCGCCAATGGCTGGATGCAGAACCCCGTCGGCGCGACCTTCAATCCCGGCACGATGCGGATGGAGGTCGCGGACTTCGGCGCGGTGCTGTTCAATCCGGTGGCGCAGGCCAAGTTCGTCCATACGGTCAGCGCGGGCTATGTCTGCGCCTCGGTCGTGGTGCTGGGCGTGTCGGCCTTCTGGCTGTTGAAGGGGCGGTTCGTCTCCGTTGCGCGCCGGTCGATGACGGTGGCGGCGGCGTTCGGCCTCGCCTCCTCGCTGTCGGTCGTCGTGCTGGGCGACGAGAGCGGCTATGCGCTGACCGACAACCAGAAGATGAAGCTCGCCGCGATCGAGGCGGTCTGGCACACCGAACCCGGCCCGTCGGGGCTGACGCTGTTCGGGCTGCCCGACGTCAAGGCGCACGAGACCCGCTACAAGGTCGAGATCCCCTGGGTCCTGGGCCTGATCGCGACGCGCAGCCTGGACGGCACGGTGACGGGCATGTCCGAACTGGTGCTGAAGGCGCAGGAGCGGATCGCATCGGGCGTGATCGCCTATGACGCGGTACAGCGGCTGAAGGCCGATCCGCAGGACCGGACCCAGCGGGCGCGGTTCGAGGCGCATAAGCGCGACCTGGGCTATGCGCTGCTCCTCAAGCGGCAAATGGCCGACCCGCGCAGCGCGACGCCACAGCAGATCGAGGCGGCGGCATGGGACACGGTGCCCGATGTCGGCCTGCTCTTCTGGAGCTTTCGCATCATGGCGGGGATCGGCTTTGCGATGATCGCGCTGTTCGCGACCGCCTTTGCCCTGTGTTCGCTGCGGATGCACATGGACGCGCGCTGGTTCCTCAAGCTGGCGGTGGCGGCGATCCCGCTGCCCTGGGTGGCGATCGAGCTGGGCTGGCTGGTCGCCGAACTGGGGCGTCAGCCCTGGGCGATCGAGGGCGTGCTGCCCACCTTCCTCGCGACCAGCTCGCTGTCGCGCGGCGCGCTATGGACCACGCTGGCGGGCTTCACCGCGCTGTACGGCGTACTGGCCGTGATCGAGGTCCGGCTGATCCTGGCCGCCATCGCGCACGGGCCGGAGGAACGGGACGACCAGCCCGGCCCCGGCCCGATCCCCGCCGCCATTCCCGTTGCCGCCTGAGCCAAAGGACTGGGATATGTTCGATTACGAGATGTTGCGCCTGATCTGGTGGGCGCTGCTGGGTATATTGCTGATCGGCTTCGCGCTGACCGACGGATTCGACCTGGGGGTCGCCGCCCTCCTGCCCTTCGTCGCGCGGAACGATGCCGAGCGGCGGATGGTCATCAATTCCATCGGGCCGACCTGGGAGGGGAACCAGGTCTGGTTCATCCTGGGCGGCGGGGCGATCTTTGCCGCCTGGCCCTTCGTCTATGCGGTCAGCTTTTCGGGCTTCTACCTGGCGATGTTCCTGGTCCTCGCCGCGCTGATCCTGCGGCCCGTGGGGTTCAAATATCGCAGCAAGCGGCCCGACCCGGCATGGCGCACCCGCTGGGACTGGGCGCTGTTCGTCGGCGGGCTGGTGCCCGCGCTCGTCTTCGGCGTCGCGGTCGGCAACGTCCTGCTGGGCGCGCCCTTCCGCCTCGACAGCGATCTGCGCGCCTTTTACGACGGGACGCTGCTCGGCCTGTTCACGCCCTTCACCCTGCTGTGCGGGCTGTTGTCGGTGGCGATGCTGGTACTGCACGGCGCGGCGTGGCTGTCGATCAAGGTCGAGCACGGGCCGGTCCACGACCGCGCCCGGACGTTCGGGACGGTGGCGGCGATCGCCGCGATCCTGCTGTTCGCGGGCGGTTTTGCCTTCGTCGCCTGGGGCGGCATGGGCTATCATGTCGTCGGCGCGGTCGATCCTCTCGGCCCGTCCAATCCGCTGCACATGACGACGGAAGCGGCGGGCGGCGCGTGGCTGGACAATTATGCCGCCTATCCCTGGATGACGGCGCTGCCCATTCTGGGCTTTGCCGGGCCTGTGCTGGCCCTGATCGGTATCAGGAGCAGGCGAGAGAGCCTCGCCTTTGCCGGGTCGTCGCTGGCCGCGACGGGCATCATCGCCACGGTCGGCTGTTCGATCTTCCCCTTCATCCTGCCCTCCAGCATCGACGCGCATAGCAGCCTGACGGTCTGGAACGCCTCGTCCACGCAGAAGACGCTGGGCATCATGCTGTTCGTCACCATCGTCTTCCTGCCGATCGTGCTGGCCTACACCGCCTGGGCCTACCGGGTGATGTTCGGCCGCGTGACGGCGGAGGCGGTGCGCACCAACCCCGACTTCTACTGAAAGGCCCCGTCCATGTGGTATTTCTCCTGGGTCCTAGGCCTCGGCCTGGCCATCGGCTTCGGCATCCTCAACGGCATGTGGCACGAATTCCATTTGCCGCAGGAGGAGGATGTGTCGCCGCGACACTGACGGATGGGACAATCCGTCCGACGACAAGGGATCATGGCCATGCTATCGGGCAAGGCCATGATCCCGAACGACGTTTGTGCCGACTGCGCGGTGCGCGACCGGGCCCTGTGCGGCAGCCTCGACGACCGCGAGCTGATCGCGCTCAACACGATAGGCCAGCGCCGCCATGTGGCGCGGGGCCAGACCATCGCCTGGGCGGGCGACGAGGCGGTGCTCTGCGGCAACCTGCTGTCGGGGGTGCTCAAACTGGTCGCCGCCACCGCCGACGGGCGCGAACAGACGGTCGGCCTGCTCTATCCGGCCGATTTCTTCGGACAGCCCTATGCGGGCGATGTCGACTTCACGCTGACCGCGCTGACCGATGCCGAGCTTTGCGTCTTTCCGCGTGTCGCCTTCGAGCGGGTGCTGGAGGATCACCAGCGCATGGAGCGGCTGTTGCTCCAGCGGACCTTCGAGTCGCTGAACGAGGCGCGCGGGCGGATGCTGGTGCTGGCGCGCCAGTCTGCGGGGGAGAAGCTGGCCGGGTTCCTGCTCGACATGGCGGCACGCGCCGGGGCCGGCGGGTGCCGGGCCAGCCGCGACGGGCCGCTCACCTTCGACCTGCCGCTGACGCGCGGACAGATCGCCGACGTGCTGGGCATGACGATCGAGACGGTCAGCCGCCAGCTGACCCGGATGAAGCAAAGCGGGATCATCGGCCTGCCCGGCGGCCGGGCCATCACGATCAGCGACCGCGACGCGCTGGCCGCCCGCGCTGCGGCCTGAGAGGCGGTCAGGCCGCGACGTTGTCCGCCAGCGCCTCGACCAGCAGCGCGCGGGCCTCGCGCGTCAGGCGGTGCCCGGCCAGGGCGATGATGGTCAGCTGCTCGAAATCGACCGCGCGGCGGCACCCGGTAAAGAAACAGCGCAGCATATGGCCAAGCGCCTCGGGCCCCATGGCGGCATCCGCCCCGTCAAAAGCCTCGATCAGATCGCGCGCCGCCGCGCCGTCCGCCATGTGCCGATGCCGGACATGGTCGAGCAGCGTCCAGGCGAGCGGGTCTTCATGCCCGTTGAGCAGCATCGCCGCCAGATAATCGCCATCGACCCGCTCCCCCTTCGCCACCAGCCCCTGCAAGGCCGTCAGGAATGCCGCCGTCATCGGCGCGTCGGGCCGCTCGGGCAGGCCGTCCGCGATCGCCTCCGCCTGGTCGCACAGGGCCAGGCGACGGCGATGTTCCCGGATCAGCCGGACCAGGTCGATTTCGTGGATGACGTGCCAGCGACGCGCGAACGGCACGACGCTGCCTTGAAGCGGGTTGCGGTCCATCGCGCAGGGTCTCCTTCGCCGCCCTCGTGACGCAGGGCAGCTTCGCCGACATTGACGATGGTCAAACGCGGACGCCCGGCCCCTTCAACGCTGGCGGGCGAGATGCCGGTGGATCGTGCTGCGGTGGACGCCCAGTTGCCGCGCCGCCGCCGAGACATTGCCGCCATGGGCCGCCAGCGCCGCGTCGATCGCCTCCGCCCGGTCATCCGCCAGCGGACGCGCCACGGGCAGCTCGATGCCGCCGCTTCGCGCCTCCGCATCCCAACCGCCGATCAGCGTCGCGCCATTGGCCAGGCGCAGCTGCCCCTTCGCCGCCTGGCTGCGCATATCGACCAGTTCGCCGAGCGCGGTGTCGTCCAGCGCCTCCCAGCTACGCCCGACCAGCGACAGGCCGCGCCGGTTGGCCGCGACGAGCCGGTCGTCGCGAAACACCAATATCCCCTCTCGCGCCGTGCCCAGCATCGCCGCATCGTCGTGCATGCGCAGCACGCGGCAATCCGCAAAGCCGGTGCGGAACAGCCGATGCTCGATCTGGTCGACCGCCAGGCGGATCAGCCCCAGCGCATGCCCGTGCCCGCTGACCGAAGGGCCCGAAATGTCGAGCGCCCCGACGATCGCGCCGCGCGGATCGAGGATCGGCGTCGCGGCGCAGCTCAGCACCGCGTGTTCGGCGAAGAAATGCTCGCCGCCATGCACCGCGATCGGGCGACGCTCGGCGATGGCGGTGCCGATCGCATTGGTGCCGGTGCTCGCCTCGGTCCAGGACACGCCGGGCCGCAGCGCCACCTGCGCCGCCCGCGACAGGAAGCCGGTGTCGCCGATGGTGTCGAGGATCATGCCGTCGGCATCCGCCAGGATCACGACGCTGCCCGTGTCACGCGCCTCGCCCGCCAGCATCTCCAGTTCGGGGCGGCAAAGGCGGCGCAGCGACTCGCGACGCTGGCGCAGCGCATGGAGTTCGCCCTCGGTCAGCGGCCCGCCATCGCGCAGCCGCCCCTGCGCCAGCCCCATGTCGGTGCAGCGCAACCAGGAGCGCAGCACCGGCTGGCGCACGCTTTCGAGCGGCAGCTGCCCCTCGTCGAAATAGGCTCGCCGGCCCTGTTCTATCCCGGCGCCGTCCATCGCCGCATCCTTCTCCGACTGTCGCAAAGTGCGACACCGGCGCGGCTTTCGCGTCGCGCCGTGCGACACATGCTACGCCTTGCCGACGGAAAGTCCATCGGCGCCGCGCATCTCGTCGCGGATCGGCTTGCCGCGCGCGCCGCACAGGCAGAGCCTTGGCGTCATAACAGACCAAGGAGAGGTTTCATGACGATCCAGGAAAGCATCAAGGCCCGCACCGCGCCGTTCAAGGAACGCTATGCCAATTTCATCGGCGGGCGCTGGGTCGATCCGGTCGACGGACGCTGGTTCGACAACCGATCGCCGATCGACGGACAGGTCATCTGCCAGGTCGCGCGCAGCCAGGCGGCCGATATCGAACTCGCGCTCGACGCCGCGCACAAGGCCAAGGACGGCTGGGGCCGCACCAGCGTCGCCGAGCGGGCGCTGATCCTCCACCGCATCGCCGACCGGATGGAGGAGAATCTCGGCCGCCTCGCCACCGTCGAGACCTGGGACAATGGCAAGCCGATCCGCGAGACGACCGCCGCCGACCTGCCGCTGGCGATCGACCATTTCCGCTATTTCGCGGGCTGCATCCGCGCGCAGGAAGGCGGGATTTCGGAGATCGACCACGACACGGTCGCCTATCATTTCCACGAGCCGCTGGGCGTCGTCGGGCAGATCATCCCGTGGAACTTCCCGCTGTTGATGGCTTGCTGGAAGCTGGCGCCCGCGCTGGCGGCTGGCAATTGCGTGGTGCTGAAACCCGCCGAGCAGACCCCGGCGTCGATCATGGTGCTGGCCGAACTGATCGCCGACCTGTTGCCCGACGGCGTGCTCAACATCGTCAACGGATATGGCGTCGAGGCGGGCAAGCCGCTGGCGCAGAACCCGCGCATCGCCAAGATCGCCTTTACCGGCGAGACGACGACCGGGCAGCTCATCATGTCCTATGCCTCCGAAAACCTCATCCCGGTGACGCTGGAGCTGGGCGGCAAGAGCCCCAATATCTTCTTCGGCGACGTGGCGGCCGAGGATGACGATTATCTGGACAAGGCGATCGAGGGTTTCGCCATGTTCGCGCTCAACCAGGGCGAGGTCTGCACCTGCCCCAGCCGCGCGCTGGTCCACGAATCCATCTATGACCGCTTCATGGAAAAGGCGGTCGCGCGGGTCGAGGCGATGATCCAGGGCGATCCGCTCGACCCCGCCACCATGGTCGGCGCGCAGGCGTCGCAGGAGCAGATGGACAAGATCCTCGGCTATCTCGACATCGGCCGCGACGAGGGCGCCAAGGTGCTGACCGGCGGCATGCGCAACCGGCCCGAGGGGCTGGAGGGCTATTATGTCAAGCCGACGGTACTGAGCGGCAACAACCGGATGCGCGTGTTCCAGGAGGAGATTTTCGGCCCCGTCGTGTCGGTCGCGACCTTCAGGGACGATGAGGAGGCGCTGCGCATCGCCAACGACACGCTCTATGGCCTGGGCGCGGGCGTGTGGACGCGCGACGGCACCCGCGCCTATCGCATGGGCCGCGCGATCCAGGCGGGGCGGGTGTGGACCAACTGTTATCACGCCTATCCCGCCCATGCGGCGTTCGGCGGCTACAAGCGCTCGGGCATCGGGCGCGAGACGCACCGGATGATGCTCGACCATTATCAGCAGACCAAGAATCTGCTGGTCAGCTACTCGGCCAAGAAGCTCGGCTTCTTTTGACCCCAGGCTTCTTTTGACCGTGATCAAGGCGGGGATCGGCCGCCGCGCCCATCCCCGGCCTATCCTCATTCGACAGGAGAAACACCATGGCGAAGACGATGAAGGCGGCGGTCGTCCGTGCGTTCGGCGAACCGCTCAGCATCGATGAAGTCCCCGTTCCCGAAGTCGGCGACGGCATGATCCAGGTCGCGATCCAGGCGTCGGGCGTCTGTCACACCGATCTGCACGCGGCCGAGGGCGACTGGCCGGTCAAGCCCAACCCGCCCTTCATTCCGGGGCATGAGGGCGTCGGCTATGTCTCGGCGGTCGGCAGGGGCGTGAAGCACATCAAGGAAGGCGACCGGGTCGGCGTGCCCTGGCTCTACACCGCCTGCGGCCACTGCGTGCATTGCCTGGGCGGGTGGGAGACCTTGTGCGAGAGCCAGCTCAACACCGGCTATTCGGTCAATGGCGGCTTTGCCGATTATGTCATCGCCGACCCCAATTTCGTCGGCCATCTGCCCGGCAATATCGGCTTCACCGAGATCGCGCCGGTGCTGTGCGCCGGGGTGACGGTCTATAAGGGGCTGAAGATGACCGATACCAAGCCGGGCGACACGGTCGTCATCTCCGGCATCGGCGGCCTGGGCCATATGGCGGTGCAATATGCCGTCGCCATGGGGCTGAACGTCGCGGCGGTCGATGTCGACGATGCCAAGCTGGACCTGGCCCGCCGTCTGGGCGCGAAGGTCACGGTCAATGCGCGGACGGAGGCGGACCCGGCGGCGGCGATCAAGCGCGAGACCGGCGGCGGGGCGCAAGGCGCGCTGGTCACGGCGGTCAGCGAAAAGGCGTTCGCGCAGGCCGTGGGCATGATGGCGCGCGGCGGCACGGTGGCGCTCAACGGCCTGCCGCCCGGCGACTTCCCGCTCAACATCTTCGGTCTGGTGCTGAACGGCATCACCGTGCGCGGGTCGATCGTCGGAACCCGGCTCGACCTTCAGGAGTCACTCGACTTCGCGGCGGACGGCAAGGTCAGGGCGACGGTTTCCACCGCGCCGCTAACCGAGGTCAATCACGTGTTCGACCGGATGCGCCAAGGGCAGATCGAGGGCCGCATCGTCCTCGACCTCGCCGCCTGACATCAGGGCGGGCGGCGGTTTCGGCGCCGCCCGCCGCTTTGGGAGTGACAATGACCGATCGTATCGCCTGCCCGACCCTTCGTTCGCGTATCACCGATGCCGATAGCGCCGCCGCCCTGATCCGCCCCGGCGAGACGGTGGCGACGAGCGGCTTCACCGGATCGGGCTATCCCAAGGCCGTGCCGCAGGCGCTGGCGCGGCGGATGGCGGCGGAGCATGCCGAGGGGCGGCCGTTCCGCGTCAACCTGTGGACCGGCGCCTCGACCGGCCCCGAACTGGACGGCGCGCTGGCGGCGGTCGACGGCATCGCGCAGCGCCTGCCCTATAGCGGCGATCCGGTCGCGCGCGAGAAGATCAATCGCGGCGAGATCGACTATCTCGACATGCATCTCAGCCAGGTCGCGCCGATGGCGTGGGAGGGGGTGCTGGGCACGCTCGACACCGCGATCATCGAGGTGTCAGGCATCCGCGCGGACGGCTCGCTGATCCCCTCCTCCTCGGTCGGCAACAACAAGACCTGGGCCGACCGCGCCAAGCGTGTCATCCTGGAGGTCAATCGCTGGCAGGACGCGGCGCTGGAGGGGATGCACGACATCTATTACGGCACCCGCCTGCCGCCCGACCGCGTGCCGATCCCGCTGGTGCGGCCCGACGACCGCATCGGCACGCCCTATCTGGCCTGCGATCCCGACAAGATCGTCGCCGTGGTCGAGACGGACGCGCCCGACCGCAACCTGCCCTTCGCCGCGCCCGACGATACCGCGCGCGCCATTGCCGGGCATATCATCGAATTCCTGGCCCATGAGGTGTCGCGCGGGCGCCTGCCCCCTGCGCTGCTGCCGATCCAGTCGGGGGTGGGCAACATCGCCAATGCCGTGCTGTCGGGGCTGATCGACACGCCCTTCGAACCGATGACCGCCTATACCGAGGTGATCCAGGACGGGATGCTCGACCTGCTGGACGCCGGCAAGCTGCGCATGGCCTCCGCCACCGCCTTTTCGCTCAGCCCGCAGGCGGCGGCGCGGCTGAACGCGAACATGGCGGGCTATCGCGACCGCATGATCCTGCGCCCGCAGGAGATCAGCAACCATCCCGAACTGGTCCGCCGCCTGGGGTGCATCGCGATGAACGGGCTGATCGAGGCCGACATCTATGGCAACGTCAACTCGACGCTGGTCATGGGATCGCGCATCCAGAACGGCATCGGCGGATCGGGCGATTTCGCGCGCAACGCCTATGTCTCGATCTTCATGACCCCTTCGACCGCCAAGGGCGGCAATATCTCCGCGATCGTGCCGCAGGCGGCGCATGTCGATCACATCATGCAGGACGTGCAGGTGATCGTGACCGAACAGGGGCTGGCCGATCTGCGCGGCCTGTCGCCCCGCCAGCGCGCGCGGGGCGGTGATCGAACGGTGCGCGCATCCCGATTACCGCCCCCTGCTCGCCGACTATGCGCTGCGGGCCGAGGGCGGTTCCTATGGCCTTCATGCACCCTCGCTGCCCGCCGAGGCGTTGTCCTGGCATCGTCGTTTCATGGAAACGGGAACGATGCGGCCATCTTGACCATGTCGAAGGTCGCCCCGACCATGATGGCACCCAGTCAGGAGGACAGGATGATGATCGCGGATACCGAGTTGCTCGTCACTCGCCATGGCGTGCGGCTGCACGTTCGTCCCACGCGCGAGGAGGACGAGGCCGCGCTGGCCGAATTCTTCGCGCGCGTCTCGCCCGAGGATTTGCGCTTCCGCTTCCTGACCAGCGTGCGGCAGGTCAGTCACGAGCGGTTGACCGGTATGATCCACGCCAACGATGCCGCCAGCACCAGCCTGGTCGCCCTGGCCGATGACGGATCGGTGCTCGCGGCGGCGATGCTGGTGGGCGACGACGCGACCAAATCGGCCGAGGCGGCGATCGCGATCCGGCATGACCGAAAGGCGCAGGGCATCGGCTGGACGCTGCTCGACCATCTGGTCGGCCATGCCCGGCAGAAGGGGTATCGCACGATCGAGGCGCTGGAAGATCGCGACAACCGGTCCGCCATCACGCTGGAACGCGAAATGGGTTTCGAGCCCCATCCGGTCGAGGGCGACCCCATGCTGATCCGGCTGAAACGCACCATCCTCTGACCGAACGGCCCGCGGATCGTCCATAAGGGGCGGCGATCCGCGGGCGGACCTACCCGCCCTCAGCCTCCCGTCGGCAGGGCCGATCGCCACCCATGCGACCGCTGCCTGGGTCAAACGCTTTGACTTGCCACGCCTCGATGACGTAATGATACATCATATCAATGATGAGAGCTTGGTATGAACAGCGCATTTTCGATCGTCGATACCGGGCAGGCCCGCCTGCCGGTGACCGTCCTGTCGGGCTTTCTGGGGGCGGGCAAGACCACGCTGCTCAACCATATCCTGGCCAATCGCGAAGGGCGGCGGGTGGCGGTGATCGTCAACGACATGTCCGAGGTGAATATCGACGCCGATCTGGTGCGCGGCGGCGATGCCACGCTGTCGCGCAGCGAGGAGACGCTGGTCGAGATGACCAATGGCTGCATCTGCTGCACGCTGCGCGACGACCTGTTGCAGGAGGTGCGCGCGCTGGCCGAGGCCGGGCGGTTCGACCATCTGGTGATCGAGAGCACCGGCATCTCGGAGCCCTTGCCGGTCGCCTCCACCTTCTCCTTCCGCGATGAGGCGGGGCAGTCGCTGGGCGATGTCGCGCGGCTCGACACGATGGTGACGGTGGTCGACGCCATCAATCTGCTGAAGGATTATTCGAGCCAGGATTTCCTCGCCGATCGGGGCGAGTCGCTGGGCGAGGAGGACACGCGCAGCCTGGTCGGCCTGCTGGTCGAACAGATCGAGTTCGCCGATGTGGTGGTGGTCAACAAGGCGTCGTCGGTGTCCCCCGAACAGCTCGCCACCGTCAAGAAGCTGGTCGCCAGCCTGAATGCCGATGCCCGGATCATCGCCTGCGACCAGGCGCGCGTTCCGCTGGATGCCATTCTCGACACCGGCCTGTTCGACGAGGAAAAGGCCGCGCAGCATCCGCTCTGGGCGAAGGAGCTGTACGGCTATGCCAGCCATGTCCCCGAGACCGAGGAATATGGCATTGAGAGCTTCGTCTACCGCGCGCGCGCGCCGTTCGATCCGGTGAAGTTCCATGGCTTCCTGACCGATGGCGGACTGGATCATGTCGTGCGGGCCAAGGGGCATTTCTGGCTGGCGACCCGGCCCGACTGGGTCGGCGAACTGGCGGTCGCGGGCGCGCAGACGATGTCCGCGCGCCTGGGCCGCTGGTGGGCCAGCATTCCACGCAACCAATGGCCCGACGACGACCGTTTCGAGCGTTTCGTCGCGGGCCATTGGAACGAGATCTGGGGCGACCGGCGACAGGAACTGGTCTTTATCGGCATCGGCATGGACGAGGCGCGGATCCGCGCCCGGCTCGACGCCTGCCTGTTGCCGGTCAAGGCGTTTACGCCCGACCTGTGGATGGGCCTGCGCGATCCCTTCCCGGCCTGGGGCGAGCGCGCGCTGGAAATGGCCGAATGAGCCGGATCGCGACCGCCGCGCACGCGCTTTCGCGCCTGCCCTTCCGCGCATCGCTGGCCTGCGCCCTGCCGCTCATGCTGACGCTGACCGCTCCGGTCGCGGCGACCGAACCCCAGGCGAGCCCGATCCTCGCCGCCGACGGCACGCGCCATGGCAGCGTCAGCGTGCGGGATACGGCGTCGGGCGTGCTCCTGCGGATCGAGGCGACCGGCTTGCCGCCGGGATGGCACGGCATGCACTTTCACGAGAAGGGCGATTGTTCCAGCGCGGGCTTCACCTCGGCGGGCGGCCATGTGCATGCCGCCAAGCCGGTCGTGCACGGTTTCCTGGTGCCGGGCGCCAATGACGCGGGCGACTTGCCCAACCTGTTTGTCCGGGCGGACGGCAGCGCCACCGTCGAGCTGCACTCCACGCTGGTATCGATGACCGGCGCGGGCGGACGCCCCGCGCTGAACGATGCCGACGGTGCCGCGCTCGTCATCCACGCCGATCCGGACGACTATCGGACCCAGCCGATCGGCGGCGCAGGCGCGCGCATCGCCTGCGCCGTCCTTCGCTGAGCCGTTCCGCATGACGCTTTTCCACGACGGCGCGAAGTCCGACCCGTTCACCCCCGACAAGGATGAAGACATGATCCGCAAGGCCGGTACTCCGGCAATCGCGCCGTTTTCCGGCGCCCTCGCTCGGCGGGGAGGGATCGCCCATGGCTGAGTCGCATCCGGCGCTATTTTCCGGCCCCGAGTCGCTGATCCCCGTTTCGGTGCTGACCGGCTTTCTGGGCAGCGGCAAGACGACCCTGCTCAACCAGCTGGTACGCGCGCCGCAGATGAGCCGCGCGCTGGTCATCATCAACGAGTTCGGCGCGGTCAGCCTCGACCATGATCTCATCGCCCGGTCGAATGACGATCTGGTGGTCGAGATGATCGGCGGATGCCTGTGCTGCACCGTTCGGGGCGACCTGGCGCGCACCCTGCGCGATGCGCCCTGGCGCTTCGCCCGCGACGGCCTGTGCTGGTTCGACCGGGTGGTGATCGAGACCACGGGCCTCGCAGACCCCGCGCCGATCCTCCACACGCTGATGACCGACCATCGTCTGCGCACGCTCTACCGGCTCGACGGCGTGATCGCGACGGTCGATGCGGTCAACGGCATGGCGACGCTCGACGCGCAGGAAGAGGCGGTCAAGCAGGCCGCCGTCGCCGACCGCATCCTCCTGACCAAGACCGACCTCGCCTCTCCGCAGGACCAGCAGGCCCTGACCGGGCGGCTGCGCGCGCTGAACCCCGCCGCGCCGCTGATCGTGGCGGTCAACGGCGCGGTATCGCCGGACGTGCTCTTCGATGCCGGTCTCTACAATCCCGAGACCAAGAGCAACGATGTCCGCCGCTGGCTGGCGGCCGAGGCCTATGACGATCCGCACCATCATGACCATGGCCACGACCATCATCATCACGGGCACGATCACCACCATCACGGCCATGACCATCATCATGACGTGAACCGGCATGACGATCGCATCCGCGCCACCTGCCTGACCTTCGACGAACCGCTGAAGGCGCATGCGTTCGAGCGCTGGCTCGATGTCCTGGCCATGTTCAAGGGGCCGGACATCCTGCGCATCAAGGGCATCGTCAATCTGGAGGACGAGCCGAACCCGGTGGTGATCCACGGCGTGCAGCATGTCTTCCACCCGCCGGTGGTGCTCGACGCCTGGCCGTCCGACGACCGGCGAACCCGGCTGGTGTTCATCACCCGCGATGTCAGCGCCGACGAACTGCGCGGCACGCTGGCGCTGATGACGCTGGGGCTGGACTGTTTCGGGTTGCAGGGTCTGGTCGAGGATGTTCCCGCCTCCGGCCTGCTCGGCGTTCCATAGCCCGCCCTCCCCTGGCCGCCCCGATCCCCGATCCCCGATCATCGCGGGCGGCCAGGGCGCGACGGTCACTGGAGCCCATATCCTCGCGGCGCACCCAGCGTCATCGCCAGCATGATGCGCGTCGAACAGATGGCGCAGTCGAGCGCACTGGCCGCGCCCTTGTTGCAGTCGATACAGGCGCGGCGGCGCATCGATCCGTCCAGCAGCCCGAGCAGCAGGCATTCGTCGTCCGACCGCGCGCACTCCCCCACATCGATGCAGCGGCCGAGTGCAGCCTCGCACAAGGTCAGATAGCTGTCGAACACCGGCGCCAGCATCTCGCAGCGATGCGGGGCCAGCATGCGGTGCAACGCCTGTTGCACCGGCCTGCCCCCGTCGCGCGCATAGCGCCAGCAGCGCGCGGCGGCCGTCAATAGCCCGGCGGCATCGGGGGCCGCGCCCATCGGCGCTGGTGGGTTCATGAGGCTTTCCGCTTGCTTCGGACATGGGCTCATGCCGGTTTCCTTCGACGCCTTACTGGGACTCCATCATTATAGCATTTGATAGTCATTATCAACAAAGAGTCAGGTCGTGGCGATGCACGGCGCGGCCCAGACGCTGTCGCGGGGCCCCGCCACCGCACGCCGCCGGGCGGCACGCGCCATGACGGCAAAGCCCATCGCCCCCAGGGTCGCGACCCCGTCGACCAACTGGCTCGCACCGGGATGGCTCCAACCCCGGGCGAATATGGGGGACAGGAGCGTGGTGAGCGGAATGGCGGCGGTCGCCCCGGCGGCGACCCACAACAATTCCGACCCGCTGCGCGCCGCACCGCGGATCAGCGCCCAGGCGACCGCCGCGACGAACACCAGATAATAGATGCGCCCATGCCATGCGCCGATATCGGCGCGGTCGGCGGGCAGCCACTTGGCGGCGGCGATCGTCAGCGAGATCCCGGCGACGCAGCCCAGCGGCACGCCCACGGTCAGGCTGCCGAGGATGCGGGTCGCGCGCGTCTGCTCCACCATAGCCGCCTTGCGCTCCTTGCGGCGGCGGCTCTCGATCCACAGCAGATTGCCCGAGTAGAACAGGAAGGCGCCGGCAAGACCCAAGAGGAAATAGGACCAGCGCACCGGCGCGCCGCCGAAGCTGCCGAAATGCAGCGCGAAGAAGGACGTGACCGCCGCGAACCACGGCCCCTGCCGCCCCGGCATATAATCCGCCTCGATAATCGCACCGGTGCGGGTGTCGATCTCCGCCCGGCCATAGGTGGGCGCGCGCATGCCATAGCGCTGGTCGACGCCCGTGAGATCGCCCTGGGCACCACCCTTGGCATCATGGCGATAGGTGATCGAGCGCAGCGCGAAGCCGGGCGCCTGTACCGCGATCCGCCGTTGCAGTTCGACGGGCGACAAGGTGCCCTGCACCGCCTCGAGCGCGGGCGGCTCCGGCGGGCCGGGCGGCGGCGGAGCCCGCCGCTCGACCGTCGCCGCGCCGACCCGATACACCGCGCCCTGGGCGGCATAGATCTGGTCGTGAAATGCGAAGATGACGGCGGTGACGGCCATGACGATATGGAAGGGCAGGCTGAACAGCCCCAGAAGATTGTGAAGGTCGAGCCACATCCGCTTGATATTTTTGCCGAAGCGCAGCGCGAACAGGTCCTTGGCCAGGCTGGGCAGCAGGCAGATGACGCCCGAGACGATCGCGACGGCGTAAAGCAGCGAGACCAGCCCCATGATCGGCATCGCCGTCCTGCGATCGAGCGGCAGGCCGACCTGCTGGTGCAGCACGTCGACCAGCTCCGCGACCGGCGAGGCGTCCTGCCGGACCACCTGCAACGCACCCTCCGGGGTCAGCGCGGCGAGGAAGGTCGGGCCCGGCGCGCGGCGGTTGCCGGTGGTCCAGCTCAGCCGTGCGGGCATGTCGGGGCCGGTGTCGAAATGCACGGTATAGGCGGCACGCGCATCGGGCCGCGCGTGCAGCACCTTGGCGATCAGTTCGGGCGTGCGATCCAGCGACGGCGGCGGCGCGATGCTGGCGGGGGCGGAGGCCCATCGGTTCAGCGGCTCGGCGAACATCGTGATCGCGCCGGCGTAAAAGGCGATGAACAGCGCCAGCCCGGCGATAATGCCGACCCAGCTATGCACGTCCTTATAGGTCTTCAGAATATCGGTGCGCATCGGCGATCACCCCAAAAGCAGGCGCGCGGCGATATAGGCCGCCCAGGCCATCAGATTGGCGAGCGCCAGCCAACCCCATGCGCGCGCGCCGCTGCGGAACAGGAAACAAAGGCCCAGCACCAGGCACCAGATCGGCGACACCAGCCACATGGCCAGCTGTTTCTGCGCGCTGAACGGGCCATCGTCCGTCGAGAACAGCGCGGCGAACAGACAGGTGAGCGCCAGGGCCAGCGTCAGCCCCAGCAGGGCGGCGGCCGATACCTTGCCGAACCAGTCGCGGCTGGTGAGAAGCGGACGGCTCATCGCGCCGCCTCCCGCCGGAAGCGCCACCAGCGGACCGCCACCGGGACGATGCTCCAGACCAGCATCGCCCCCGTCATCCAGGTGAAGACGGCGGTCGCCGGACCCTGCACGGTCATCAGCAGCGCCAGCGCGACCGACAGCAGCACGATCCCGGCGATCCGACCGGACCGTCGCGCCCCGCCACCGGCGATCAGGGCCTGATGCGACGTGCCCACATAAAGGCATAGAGCTCCGCCGATAATGGCGAAGGCGGCGCACCAGGCCGCGATCACGGCGCGGCCCGTGCAAAGGCGAAGCGGATCGCCGGTGCCATCGCCGCCAGCATCGTCGTTCCGTGCGTCTGGCCCGGCAGCGGCAGGAAGCGGGCATGGTCCGCGCCGCCGCCCCGATCGAGCGACCGCGCCAGCTCGGCGGGAGGGGCCGCGGCCGCGTCGCCCTCCGCGATCAGGATGCGGGGGTGCGAGGCCCCGGCGGTCGCGGCCTCCCGCGCGATCAGGCCGTTGCCGAACCAGAGCGACGGGCTGACCGCGACGATGCCGCCGAACATCGCCGGACGGGTCAGCGCGGCATGCAGCGCGAGCAGGCCGCCGAAGCTGTGGCCGAGCAGCGTCTCGCGCGATCGATCGACCCGCCAATGCTGGCGGACGAACGGCTGCACCTGTCGCTCGACGAGGTCGAGAAACGCCTCGGCCCCGCCGGTCGGCCATCCGCTGCCGGGGCTGTTCGCGGGGATCGTCCAGCCGGGCGTGGCGGGGGTATAGTCGCGGGCGCGGCGCTGGAGCGAGCCCGCCGCGATCCCGACGACAATGCCCTCCCCCACGCCGCTGCGCGCCCCCGCCCCGGCCAGCCGACGCGCGGTCAGCGCCGCGATCGCGAAATTATCCTCGCCGTCCAGCACATAGAGCACCGGATAGCCGGAGGGCGGCGGCGGTGCCTCCGGCCAGGCGACGAAGAGGCGATACGCCTCTCCGTCCGGTGCATGGACGACCCGCTCGACGCTGCGCGGTAGCGTGTAGGGCGGTCCCGCGGGCGGCTCCGGCATCGCCGCCGCAACCGGCGACGCCAGCGCGAGCAGGCCCGCCAGCCACGCGCTTACCACCGGTATTGCAGCCGCAGGTTCAGCGTGCGTCCCGACCCGTAGAAACAGGCCGATGCCGACGAGCACAGGGCGACATAGCGCCGGTTGGTCAGGTTGCGTGCATTGACCGACAGGATGATGCCGCTGGCAAAGGCCTTGCGCAGGAACAGGTCGTACAGCGTATAGCCCGGCACGCGATAGGCGTTGGCGGTATCGCCGTAGGACACGCCGACATAGCGCACTCCGCCGCCCAGGCCGACGCCGCCCAGCGCCCCGCCCTCGGCAAAGCGATAATCGGCGAACAGCGATCCCATCCAGTCGGGCACCTGGGTCAGCCGGTTGCCCTGCTGCCCCTTCGCCCCGCGCGTGATCTCGCTGTCCATATAGGTGCCGGTCGCGATCAGGCTCAGGCCGCCGATCAGCGTCGCCTTGCCCTCCAGCTCGACGCCACGGATGCGCCCCTGTCCGGTCTGCACCTGACAGGTCGTGCCCGCGCAGACATGGCTTTCGTCCGGGTCGGGGCTGGCGAGGTTATTCTGGGTCAGCTGGTACATCGCGGCGGTGAGCAGCGCGTTGCTGCCCTGCGGCTGGTATTTCACGCCGACCTCATATTGATCGCCGGTCGTCGGCTTGAACGGCGTGCCGTCGAAATATTGCCCGGTCGTCGGCTGGAACGAGGTCGAGTAGCTGGCATAGGGCGCCACGCCGCTCGGCGAGATCCAGGTCGCGCCCGCGCGCCACGTCATCTTGTCGGCCTTGGTCACCGTCACCGGATCGGTGGTGCCGGTCGCCAGTTCGTTGACCTGATGGTTCTTGGCCCAGTCGTAGCGCGCGCCCAGGGTGACATGCAGCTGGCCGAGCGAGAGCTGATCCTGGCCATAGGCGCCGACCTGTTCCAGCCGCGCGTTCAGATGGACCTGCGGCCGGAGCGTCGAGAGGATCCGCCCCACCCCTTGCGACACGGGGTTGAAGATGTCGGGCATCGCCGGAACGTCGGTCGACAGGTCGCGCAGGTGCCGCCATTCGGTGTCGAGCATGTCGACGCCCAGCAGCACCCGGTGCGCCAGCCGCCCGGTGTCGATGCGCCCCTCCAGCTTGGTATCAAGGCCATAGCCGTCGGAATGGCCGACGCCGCGCACCGCGCGCCGGTTGATCGTCTTGCCGTTGGACAGGGTGCCGCCGCGCAGCACCGTCCCCTCGAACAGCGTCTCGACCCGGGTGTAGCGACCATTTTGCCGCAGCTCGAAGCGATCCGAAAAGGCATGCCGCAGCTCGTAGCCGAGCAGATACTGGTTGCGGTCATAGGTGTTGAACTGCGGCTCGCCCAGGAAGGCGTCCAGCCGGATATGACGTCCGCCCGCGCCCGGCTGGCGCGATCCGATATCGGGCAGGAACTGGAAGGTCGATCCGCCCTCGTCGCGCTGATATTGCGCCATCAGCGTGACGCTGGTCGCCGCATCGGGCGCCCAGGTCAGGCTGGGCGCGATGTAATAGCGGCCCGTCTTGATCGAATCGATCTGGGCATCGCCGTAACGCGCCAGACCGACGAGCCGTGCGGTGACCGTGCCATCGGCGGTCAGCGGCCCCGACACGTCCGCCGCGCCCTGATACTGCCACTTGCCGAGGCTGGTGAACCCGGCCCCCTGCAACATGATCTCGCCGCGCGGGGTCGCGGTCGGCCGCTTCGTCACCAGATTGACGATACCGCCCGGCGCCACCTGCCCGAACAGCACCGCCGAGGGGCCCTTCAGCACCTCGATCTGCTGGAGCGCGAAGGGATCGAAGGCGGTGCGCGTCCATTGACCGCCCGCGGGCAGCCGGATGCCGTCGAGGAACAGATTGTCGCTGAAGCTGCCCGCCGAAAAGCCGCGCACCGAAAAGCTGTCGGCGCGGCTGTCGATGCCGTCCTGCTCGGCCTGGACCCCGGCGGTATAGGCCAGCGCCTCGGTCACGCTGTGCACCGCGCGGACGTCGAGTTCCTCGCGCGTGATGACCGAGATGGATTGCGGCACTTCGATCAGGCGCGTCGCGGTCTTGGTGCCCGACGTCGCCTGGGTCTGCCCCGTGGCGGTCACGACGATGTCGGTATCGCGAAGCGCATCGCCCTTGTTATCCTGGGCCGCCTCGGCCGAGGTCGCCGCCGACAGCAGCAACCCGATACCCAAACAGATTCTCATACGTCTCCCGCCCCTTGGTACGCGCCGCCCTGACGGCGCTTCCGTGATAATTCGGGGGCGTCTAATGGCGTCAGCTAATGAGAGTCAATCTCATATGGACAGGATGTTGTAATGTTTGAGGAATATCGGCCACTTCCGGCAAAGAGCGACGCCTCCCTTCCCTCGCCCATCGCAGAGGGGAGAGGGTTGCGCAGACTTGGTCTTTGCGAAAGCAAGACTTAGTCGGAGCTGGGTGAGGGGTGCATGCGCGCAGCGCGCGAGCCTTTGGGCTCGCTCAACCCCTCACCCAAGCTGCGCTAGCCAGCAGGCTGGCAAGCTTCGCTAACCCTCTCCCCTGTCCAGGGGAGAGGGACGAAGAAGCAATACTGAATGGCGATCCGACCTAGGGGTCGAGCCCCAGCGCGGCGCGATCGGCGGTGGCGCTGGCCAATTCGGCGCGCGCGGCGGCGATCCGGGCCTGGGCGTCGATCAGGCGGACACGGGCGTCATTGGCGGTTTCCTCGCGCTGGTTGACCAGGAAGAAGTCGCTCGATCCCAGTTCGAAGCGGCGCCGCTCGGCCGCCGCGAGCCGCTCGGCCAGTTGCCGTTCCTGGTCGGCGATCCCCGCCAGCTTCTCGGCCGCGCCGACGCCGATCAATATGCCTTCCACCTCGACCGCGATCTGGTCGCGCAGGAACCGGCTGCGCGCCGCCAGCGCGTCCATCTCCGCCTGCGCCTCCGCGATCCGACCCTTGGCCGCGCGGTTCTGAAGCGGCAGCGAAAAGCGAAAACCGACCGCCGCCTCCAGCGGGGTGCGCGACGGTCCGCCCAGCCCGACCGGGCCGATATCCTTGCCCGCCTCGCCCCGCAGGTCGAGCCGGGGGCGCAGGTCGTTCTGCGCCAGGGCCAGCCGCGCCGTCCCCTGGTCGATCCGCGCCAGCAGCATCTGGATGTCGGGCCGCTGCCGCGCGAAGTCGGAGCGCGCGGCCGCCGCCACCCCCGACAGCGCCTCGGCCCCCTGCGGCAGACGGTCCGGCCCGACCAGCAGCGGCTCGCCCGCCGCATCGCGGAAATAGAGCGACAGGGCGTTGGCCGCCGCCTGGAAATCGCCTTCCGCCCGGACCACCAGCGCCCGGCGGCGCACGAGATTCTGGTCGTTCTCCGCCAGCAATATGTCGGGCCGCGCGCCCAGCTGGACCTGACGGGCCAGGCCGCCGCGACGGCTCTCGGACAGCGCCAGCAGGTCGCGATAGGCGCGCAGCCGCAGGCCCGCCGCCACCCAGTTCTGATAGGCGTCGATCGCGCGCCGCTGCACCCCGATCGCCACCGCCTCGCGCTCGAACCGCGCAATGTCGATATCGCCCGAAGCCAGCGTGCGGCGGGTCCGACGCTCGTCCACCAGCCGGTCGCGCAGCAGCGAATAGAGCGCGCCGACCTTCACCTCGCCCAGGCGGTTGGTATAGTTCTGGTTCTCATAGACCGGGAAATCGCCCCGGCTGACCCGGTAGCCGCCATAGACATAGCCGCCATTGTCGCCGAGCGGACGGGTCGCGGTGGCCGAGGCGACGGTGCCGTCATAATAGCCCAGCGTGCGCGACCGGCCCTCCGCCTCGAACACCGTGTCGAACGCGCCGTTCGCGGTCAGGGCCCGCCCCTCGGCCGCACGGACCTTGGCCAGCGCCTCGACGATCTGCGGCGCGGCGCGGGCGGAGGCGCGCAGCACCTCGTCCAGGGTCAGCGGCCCCGCGCCGTTGGCCTGCACCGGCACCGGGTTGGGCCGGATACGCTGCGCCGTGGCGGGCACGGCGGGCGCGACGAGCATCGACAGGATCAGCAGCGGCCGGATCATTTGGGCTTGCCCGCCTTGGCCGCGATCTTCTTGTCGTCCTCCTTCTCGGTGGCCTTGTCGGTCGCGACCTTGCCGAATTCCAGCGGGAAGTCGTTCAGCTGGCGCCAGAGTTCATAGCCGACGCTGACCGTCTCCCCCTGCACCCAGCCCTGCACCTTGCCGCCCAGCCGGACGAAGCGCCGCTCGGGCCAGGCGGGCTTGCCCGGCACCGGCTCGACCAGGATGCGGAACAGCCCCTGGGCATTGGCGGTCGGGTCGATGCTGCGGATGCGGCCGTCGAAAAAGCCGTAGGCGACCGACGGCCAGCCGCTGAACTGGATCGCGGGCCACCCCTCGAACTCCAGCCGCACCGGGCGGCCGGGGCGCAACAGCGGCACGTCGCGACCGTCGATCATCAGCTCCACCGCGCGCTCCACCTGCTCCGGCGCGACCACCGCCAGCGCCGTCCCGGCGGACACCAGCGCACCACCGGCGGTGGCGTTGAGGTTCTGGATACGGCCGTCGCGCGGGGCGCGGACGAGCTGGGCCGACTGGCGGTTCAGCTGGACGTCGATCCGGTTGAGCTTGGCGCGCGACTCCGCCAGCTTGGCCCCGGAGTCGGACACCTTGATCTGCGCCTGTTCATAATCGCGCCGCGAGGCCAGCCCTTCGGCGAACAGCTGGCGGGTACGGTTGACGTCGATCTGCGCCACTGCCTGCGACTGGCGGACCGAGGCGATCTCCGCCTCGACCTGCGCGCGCTCGGCGGCCAGGCGCGACAGCAGATTGGGGTCGAGATCGACGATGCGCGCGATCGGGTCGCCGCGCTTCACCGGCTGGCCGTCCTGGACATACCAGCGTTCGACCCGTCCGGGGACCAGCGCGGTCACGTCCTGCGCGCGGTCCTCCGGATCGAGCGCGACGACCTGCCCCCGCCCTTGCGCGGTCTGGAGCCAGGGCACCGCGAACAGGATGAAGACCACCACCGCGATGCCGACCGTCAGGATCCAGGCGATGGCGACCGCCACGCGCGGCGGACGCAGCGAGGCCAAAGTGCGGAAATGCGCGAGATGCTCAGGCAGATGCGACATCGCCACCCTCCTGACGATAAGCGGCCTGGAGATCGGCGAGATGGTCGAAGCGCCGCTGTTCGGTCAGGCCCAGATAGAGATACCCGTCCAGCGTCAGATCCTCGGGTCGGCCGGTGCAGAGCAGCACGGTGGTGCCATGCGTCTTCAGCAGGCGCAGCGCCGCCAGCAGCCGCTGCGGCGGCAACAGGTCGAACAGCTGGCCGAGCAGCAACAGCCGGGGCCGGACGAGCAGCGCATTGGCCAGCTTCAACGCCATGGTCTCCCCGACGCTGAGCGGATAGCCGGTCGAGCCGAGCGGGGTGTCCAAGCCCTGCGGCAGGCTGGCCAGACGCCGCTCGAGACCGACCATGGCGAGCGCCGCCATCGCATCCTCGGCACGTTCGCCCGAGGCGAGGCGCAGATATTCGCGGATCGTGACCTCGACGATGGTCGAACGGTCGAGCACCGTCACGTCCGAGCGCAGATGGTACATGTCGAACGACCCCAGATCGGTGCCGCCGATCCGCACCAGCCCGCGTTCAGGCACCACATGCCGTTTCAACAACATGGCCAGCCGCCGCTCCGCGCCGGGTTCGGCAACGGTGACGAGCTGCTCGCCCGCCGCCAGGGTCAGATTGTACCGCGCCTGGTCGAACCGGACATCGGTCATCTTCACGGCGCCGTCGCGCGGGCCGTTGTCGCCCAGCACCTTGGGCTCCTGCGGAATGGCGAACAGCAGCGACAGCTCCTCGGAACTGGCGACCAGGTCGTAGAAGGTGTCGAGATACAAGCCGAGCTGCGAGATGCCGTAGAAGACGCCCGACAGGATCAGCTCGGCGGCGACCAGCTGGCCCAGCGACAATTGCCCGCGCAGGATCAGCATCCCGCCCAGCAGCAGCAATCCAGCGCTGGCAAAGGCATAGATCAGCAGGAAGGCGATCGTCTGCGCGAACTGATAGCGGAAATAGCGGCGATGCGTGTCGACATAGCTGGCGGTCATCGCCTCCGACCGCGCCATCGCGAAGTCGAGGTGGCGCAGCGACTTGTAGAAGCCGTTCGATCCGCCGACGCTCTCCAGCCAGCGCGCGGCATTGTGCTTGGCATGGCTCAGCGCGACCGCGCCGCTGATCGCCCCGCGCCGCCACAGCAGCCAGACGAGCAGCACCGCCGCCACCAGCACGGCGTTGAAGGCCAGGAAGACCGGGTGGTAGAAGCTGGTGATCGTCAGGCCGATCGCGGCCTGCAACATGATGGTGAACGCCCCGATCACCAGGCTGGGCACCGATTTCTGGACGACGACCAGATCGAAGAAGCGATTGAACAGGTCGCCGCGATTGCCGTCGGCGAAGAATGGGTCCTGCGCATGCACCGCGCGCAGCGTGACCTCGGCCACCACGCGCGAGAACAGGCGGCGCTCGAACGCGGCCATGATCCACACCCGAAGCGCGCTGAGCCCCGCGACCAGCAACAGCAACAGCAGCAGCACGCCCGACAGCGCCCAGAGCGGGGCGGGCATCGCGGTGTTGGCCACGCTGTTGATCAGCAGCTGGACCGAGATGGGCGTGGCCAGCGCCAACAGGCTGATCGCGATGGTATAGACCATGCCCAGCCGCACATAGGCCGCGTCCGGCCCCATGATCTGCGCCAGCCAGCCGACCGCGTCCCGAAATCCCAACCGCTTCGCTGCCACGAAGGCCCCCTTTTCCATTTCGACGCGCCCCATCGCACCAAAATTTTTCTGGATCGTTTCTGCGGCGTAAAGAAAGGTACGAAGCGGCCTAATCTATGTCGTTTTTCCGTCATGCCTTCCTGCGCGGCCGCAGCGAGACGGACGGATCAGAAGGCATCCCAGTCATCGTCGGCCAACGCGACATTGCCCTGGACACGCGGCGCCGGGGCGCTGCTGCGGATGCGCGGCGCCGCGGTCGCCACCCGGTCCTGAAGCGCATGGACCGGCGAGGTCGGCGCGGGCGCGGGCATCCCGATGCGGAAACGGGCGATCTGGTTGGCCAGGCCATCGGCTTCCGCCGCCAGGCTGCGCGCGGCAGCGGTCGCTTCCTCGACCATCGCGGCATTTTGCTGGGTCACGCTGTCCATTTCGCCGACTGCGGTATTGACCTGCTGGAGCCCGGCCGCCTGCTGTTCGGCCGCGCTGGCGATCTCGCCGACCAGGTTGCTGACCTCGACGATCCGGTCGATGATGCCGGTCAGCGCGTCCCCGGTCTCGCCGACCAGACGGACGCCCTCGGCCACCTGTTCGGAGGATGCGCTGATCCGGTCCTTGACGTCCTTGGCGGCGTCGGCCGAACGCTGCGCCAGCGCGCGGACTTCGGAGGCGACGACGGCGAAGCCCTTGCCCGCATCGCCCGCGCGTGCCGCTTCGACACCGGCGTTCAGCGCAAGGAGATTGGTCTGGAAGGCGATGCCGTCGATCACGCCGATAATCTCGGAGATTTCGTTGGACCGCCGCTCGATACCGCTCATCGCCTCGACCGCGTTGCGGACGATGCCCCCCGACCGCTCGACCAGCTCGCGCGCGTTGCGCACCGCCGCATTGGCGCTGGCGGTCCGCTCGACGGTCGAGCGCATCGTCGCGGTGATCTCGTCCATCGCCGAAGCGGTTTCCTCCAGGCTCGCGGCCTGCTGCTCGGTGCGCATCGACAGGTCGTCGGAGGCGGTGCGGATCTCGCTCGCGCCGCCGTTGATGCCCGACACGGCGGTCGACACCCGGCCCAGCGCGTCCTGCAAGGCCTCGGCGGCGGCGTTGAAGTCGGTCTTCAGCTTGGCGAACGGGCCGGTCAGCTGCGTATCGATCCGGGTCAGCAGGTCGCCGCGCGCCAGTTCCGACAGGCCATGGCCGATGCTGTCGACGATCAGCGTGGTCTGCTCCGCCTTGGCCCGCTCCGCCGCCGCGAGCTGGTCGCGGAACCGGGTCATCGCCTGGGCCAGATCGCCGACCTCGTCGCGGCGATCGGCTTCGGGGACGGACACATGCATGTCGCCCGCCGCCAGTCGGCCCATCGCATCGGTCATCGTGCCCAACGGCTTGGCGATCTGGCGGATCAGCAGGACGAGCAGCGCCACCGTCAGCGCCACCGCGGCCAGGATCATCGCAAGCGTGATCAGTCGCCCGGTCGAAGCGATCGAGGCGGCCTTGGCACGTGCCGCGTCCATCGCGGCGGTATAGGCTTCCTCCGCCCGGCCGAGCGCGGCGTTCTGCGCGTCATAGTCCTTGACCTCCGTCAGCGCGCTGGCCTGCGCCGCGGCGACCTCGCCCTGGCGGGACAGGGCGATCGTGGCGGGGACATGGTCGAAATAGCGTTGCCAGACGGCGGCGAAGTCCTGCATCGCGGCCTTCGCGGTCGGGTCCTGTTCCAGCGACGCGACCTCCACGAGCGACTTGTTGATGATGTCGGCCGCCTTGCGCATCGCCTTTTCATGCGCGTCCATCACCTCGGGCGAGGTGCTGACGATATGGGTCATTTCCTCGGCGCGGGTGTTCGACGTCTGCGTATCGATGCTGTGGGTCAGCTTCTGGAGACGTGCCAGCCGCTGGGCGATATCGGCCGCATTGGCGCTCAGGGCGTTCTGATTGCGAATGGAAAGCCCGCCGACGATCAGCAAGACCACCAGCACGACGGCGAAGCAGCTTATCAGCTTCGTCCCGATCCGCAGGTTCTTCATTGCAAACTCCCTGTATCTCTCGAATTCGTCGCCATGCCCCCGCATAGTGGCGTGGGACGATAGACATGCCGGGTTAACAAAAACCTTTGCAGCAGGCCCCTCCCCGTGCCGGAGCGTCACCGCTGCCGCCTTCGCCCCCAGTCATGGGACAGGCCGAAAAGGATCGCGCGGCGTGCCTGTCGCATCGGCGGCAAGCCGTGTACGACCCGCCATCGAGCGGCAGGGAGTGTGGTGTGGCAGGTGGCGAGGCACGACGGAACGATCCCGAACGGCGGCAACGCATCATCGACGCGACGCTGGACGTGGTCGCCGAGCAGGGCGTGCCGGGGACCACGCATCGCCGGATCGCGGCGAAGGCGGCGGTGCCTCTGGGGTCGGTCACCTATTATTTCGCCTCGCTGGAGGAGTTGCTGACCACCGCCTTCGTGCAGCTGGCCGAGCGTTCCTCCGCCGCCTTCGCCGCGCATATGGCGCGGGCCAGCGATGCGGACAGCGCGCGCGAGGCGATCATCGACATCATCGCGGGGTCGGTCTGGGCGGAGCCGCGCACGCTGCTGTTGAGCTATGAACTCTATGCCTTTGCCGCGCGCCACCCCTCGGTCTCGACCGTGATGCAGGGATGGATGAACAACAGCCGCGCCGCGCTGGAGCGGTTCTTCGACCCGCTGACCGCGCGCGCGCTGGATGCGCTGGTCGAGGGGATCGGCATCCACAACTCGATCGATCGCGATCCGCTCGACCGGGAGGCCATTCGCACCATCGTCCACCGGATCGCGGCGCCCTGACGGGCTTGCACCGGCGCGCAGGCCCCGCCATCCTGCCCCCCATGGATCGATCGGGGGGAAGCGAATGACGATGCGTTGGATGGCGGCGGCAAGCCTGGTCGCACTGGCGATCCCGGCCGCGGCGCAGGAGGCTCCGGTCCGCCCGCCCGTCGCCGCGAAAAAGCCCTATCAGGTGCCCTCGCCCAACGGCGCGCGCGAGGATGATTATTACTGGCTGCGCGACGACACCCGCAAGAATCCGGAGATGCTCGCCTATCTCAACGCCGAAAACGCCTATGCCGATGCGCAGCTGGCCGGGCTCAAGCCGCTCCAGACCCGGCTCTATGACGAGACGGTCGCGCATATCAAACAGGATGACAGCAGCGTCCCGTATCGGAAGAACGGCTATTGGTATTCCTCGCGCTTCGTCACCGGCGCCGACTATCCGCTGATCGAGCGTCGGCAGGGCAGTCAGAGCGCCCCCGCCACCCTTCTCTTCGACCAGCCCGCCATGGCGAAGGGCCACAATTTCTTCTCACTGTCCGACTGGTCGGTCAGCCCGGACAACAAGATGGTCGCCTGGGCCGAGGATACGGTCGGGCGGCGGCAATATGTGTTGAAGGTCAAGGATATCGCGACCGGCCGCATCCTTGCCGACACCGTGACCAATATCGAGCCCAACATCGTCTGGGCCGATGACAACCGCACCATCCTCTATATCGCCAAGGACCCGGTGACGCTGCGCGGCTATCGGGTCATGGCGCATCGGCTGGGCACGCCGGTCGGCGACGACCACATGCTCTATGAGGAGAAGGACGACACCTTCCAAATGGGCATCGGCCGGACGACCGACGATCGCTATATCTGCATCGGCGTCCAGAGCACGGTCAGCGACGAGCAACGCTGCGCACCGGCGACCGCGCCGACCCGCTTCACCGTCATCGCCCCGCGCGAGCGCGAGTTCCGCTACAGCCCCGACCATCTGGGCCATCGCTGGATCATCCGCACCAATCGCGGGGCCAAGAACTACAAGCTCGTGACGCTGGCCGATGCCGACATGGCCAAGGGGGTCGCCGCCTGGCGCGATCTGGTGCCCGGCAGCGACACCGTGTTCATCGAAGATTTCAAGCCGTTCCAGGGGTTCGTCGCGATCGACCAGCGCGAGGGCGGCAACCGGATGATCCGCCTGCTGACCGATGCGGGCAAGTCGATCCCGGTCAAGGCGGACGAACCCGCCTATCGCATGAGCCTGTCGACCAACGAGGAGCCGGATACGCCCTGGGTCCGCTATACCTATGGCTCGCTGGTCACGCCGACCACCACCTTTGAGGTCAATGCCCGCACCGGCGAGCGCCGGACGCTCAAGGTGACGCCGGTGCCCGGCTATGATCCCAGCCGCTACGTCACCGAACGCGTCTGGGCCCCGGCCCGCGACGGAACGCGCGTGCCCGTCTCGCTGGTCTATCGCCGCGACGTGAAGCGCGACGGCACTGCACCGCTCTTCCAATACGCCTATGGCAGCTATGGCAATTCGACCGATCCGGGGGTCGATCCGGGGCGGATCGGGCTGCTCGATCGCGGCGTGGTCTATGCCATCGCGCATATCCGGGGCGGGCAGGAAATGGGGCGCGGATGGTATGATGACGGCCATCTGCTGAACAAGAAGAACAGCTTCACCGACTTCATCGACGTCACCCGCTATCTCGTGGCGCAGAAATATGCCGCGCCCGGCCGGGTCGCGGCGATGGGTGGCAGTGCGGGCGGGCTGCTGATGGGCGGGGTCGCGAACATGGCGCCGCAGGATTACAAGGTCATCATCGCACAGGTGCCCTTTGTCGACGTGGTGACGACGATGCTCGACGCCTCGATCCCGCTGACGACCTTCGAATATGACGAGTGGGGCAATCCGGCGAACAAGCCCTATTATGATTATATGCTCAGCTATTCGCCCTATGACAATGTGGCGGCCAAGGCCTATCCGGCGCTCTATGTCGGCACCGGGCTGTGGGACAGCCAGGTGCAATATTACGAACCCGCCAAATGGGTCGCCAAGCTGCGCGCGACGAAGACCGATGCCAACCCGCTGCTGTTCCGGGTGAATATGGAGGCCGGGCATGGCGGCAAGTCGGGGCGGTTCGAGCGTATCCGCCAGAATGCCGAGTGGCAGGCATTCATGCTATCGCAGCTGGGCGTGGCGGGCGAATAATGGACGGGGCGGGCTTTGCGGCCTGCCCTCCCCCGGCCCGTCCCGCCTGCGGGATGGCTTCGCGCCAGGCCATGTCACGGGCGCGGGTCCCCTTCCCCCCATCGTCGCACCCCGCTACGCATCACCCATGATACGGCTCGGCTGGCTTATCCTGGGATTGCTGTTCGTCGCCCTCGGCGTGATCGGGGCGATCCTGCCGCTGATGCCGACGACGATCTTCCTGATCCTGGCGGCGGGATGCTTCGCACGATCGTCGCCCCGGCTGGAGGCGTGGCTACTCGATCATCCGCGCTTCGGACCGACCTTGCGGGCCTGGCGACGGGACGGCGCGATCGGGGTCAAGGGCAAGGCCATGGCGTGCGGCGGCATGGCGCTGGGCTATGGCCTGTTCTGGCTGACGGCGGCCCCGCACTGGCCGCTGGCGCTGCTGGTCGGGGTGGTGATGGCGGGCTGTGCGGGCTTCGTCCTCAGCCGCCCGACCGCGCGCTACTGAACGCGGTTGCGTCAGCAATATATGAACCATATATGCTTCGTATATGGGCATAGTCAAAATCGACGATCACCTCCATGAAGAGGTCCGCCGCGCGAGCACGGTCATGTGCCGCTCGATCAACGCACAGGCCGAATTCTGGATGAAGATGGGCATGCTGGCCGAGGCCAATCCGACGCTCAGCTTCCATGACATCGTGAAGGCGCAGATGGCCGCCGCCGATGCCGCCCTGCCCCAGCCGATGGTCGCCTGACATGGTCAAGACGGCGGACGAGCTGGCGCTGATGCGCGTGTCGGGACGGCTGCTCGCCCAGGTGTTCGAGATGCTCGACGGGCTGACGCTGGCGGGCATGTCGACGCTGGCGATCAACGACCGGGTCGAGCATTTCATCACCCACGACCTGTCGGCCCGGCCCGCGAGCAAGGGGCAATATGGCTTTGCCTATGTGCTCAACAGCTCGATCAACCAGGTGGTGTGCCACGGCGTGCCGAGCGCCGACGACGTGATCCGCGACGGCGACATCGTCAATCTGGATATCACGCTGGAGAAGAACGGCTTCATCGCCGATTCCAGCAAGACCTATATGGTCGGTGACGTCGCGCCCGGCGCGAGGCGGCTGGTCCGCGTCGCGCAGGAGGCGATGTGGAAGGGCATCCGCCAAGTCCGCCCCGGCGCACGGCTGGGCGATGTCGGCGCGGCGATCGAGAAACATGCCAAGGCGAACGGCTATTCGGTGGTGCGCGACTATTGCGGCCATGGCATCGGGCGCGAGATGCACGAGGAACCCAATGTGCTGCACTTCGGACGGCCGGGAACCGGCGCGGTGCTGCGCGAAGGCATGACCTTCACCATCGAGCCGATGATCAACCAGGGGAGGCACAAGGTGTCGACCGGCGAGGATGGCTGGACGGTCGTGACCGATGACGGGAAGCTGTCGGCGCAGTTCGAACATACCGTCGCGGTGACGAAGACCGGGGTGGAAGTGCTGACGCTGCGGGCGGGTGAGAAGCTGGGTTGAAATCCGTTCCCCGGCGTAGGCCGGGGCCCAATTACGATGTGGCCGATGGCGCGCGAGGCGATGCGGGGGAGGCATCAACGATGTGGTCGCTATAGCCTCCCCGCATCGGCTGGCGCGCCACGCTGTTCGTAGAAACTGGGCCCCGGCCTTCGCCGGGGAACAGGGCGTTCTTACCCTTCGACCCGCAACCGATATCCCACGCCGAGCTCGTTCGCGATGACGCTCCCCACCGGTTGCGGTGCTTCCAGCTTCTGGCGCAGATTGCGCACGACGATGCGTAAGTAATCGATACGCGGATCCTCGTCCCCGCCCCAGGCGGCGTCGATGATCTTGTCATGCGTCACCACCCGGCCGGGATGGCGCGCCAGCACCGCCAGCACGTCATATTCCTTGCGGGTCAGATGCTGTTCCTCGCCCCCGCGCGTCACCATGCGCCGGTCGAGATCGATCGCCAGGTCGCCGGTCCGCACCACGCTCGGTGCCGCCTCCGCCGCACGCGCATGGCGCAGCGCGACCCGCAGGCGGGCGAGCAGTTCCTCGCTGTCGAACGGCTTGGTGACATAATCGTCCGCACCCAGGTCGAGCGCGGCGACCTTCTCCTCGGTCACGTCGCGCGCCGAGACGACCAGCACCACCCGCTCGGCCGCACGAAGCAGCGGGATCAGGCCCAGCCCGTCGCGATCGGGCAAGCCCAGGTCCAGCAGCACCGCATCGGGATGCTCGGCCGCCGCGCGTGCCAGCGCGTCGCGGCCGTCGCGCGCCTCGATAACCTTGTGCCCCGCCTGTTCCAGCGTGTTGCGCAGCAGGCGACGGATCGCGACTTCGTCGTCCACCACCAATATCGTCGCGGGCATCAGGCCATTCCCTCCGGCGCGCCGTCGCGCATGATCAGGTCGCGCGGAAAGACCAGGGCGAAGGCCGCACCGCTTTCATCGTCGCGATTGCCCGCCTCTACGCCCAGACCCATCGCCTCCGCAAAGGCCTTGACGATGGCGAGGCCCAGGCCGGTGCCGCCCGCCACCCGGTCCGATCCCTCCAGCCGCCGGAACGTCTCGAACACCTCGGCTTCGCGGCCCGGCGGCAGCCCGGGACCATGGTCGAGGACCGACAGGCGCAAGCTGCCGTGGCGGTGCCGCCCCTCGATCACGATCTCGGTCCCCGGATCGCCATAGCGCCCGGCATTGTCGAGCAGGTTGAGCAGGCAGTGATGCAGCAACTGCGGATCGGCGCGGACCAGCGGCAGGTCGGGCGGCACGTCGAGCCGCACCGCATGGCCCTCCAGCGCGCGGCGGGCGTCATGCGCCGCGCCCGTCACCGCATCGCTCAGGTCGATCGCCTCGATCTTCAGCTTCAGGGCCCCCGCCTCGACGCGGGCCATGTCGAGCAGATTAGCGACGAAGCGATTGAGCCGCGCCGCCTCTCCCTCGATGGTCGCGATCAGATCGGGCGTCGCGCCCTGCCGCAACTGCGCGGCGGCGGCCATCACCGCGGTCAGCGGCGTGCGCAGATCATGGCTGACCGAGGAGAGCAGCGCCGCCCGCAGCCGGTCGCGGGTGCGCACCGCATCGACATCGCGCACCTCCGCCTCCAGTCGCAACCGTTCGAGGATCAACGCGGCCTGGTCGATCAGGCCCGTCAGCAGCGGCAGGCGGTCGGCGCGCACCGGCTCGCCCCCCGCCTCACGCGCCAGCCCGAGGACCGCGAGCGTCCGGTTGCCCGCCTTGAGCGGCTGGAACAGCCATTCGGACGCGGCCAGCGTCGCCGACCCCTTGCCCGCCGGCGTACCGGTGTCGAAGGCCCAGTGCGCGGCGGCCATCTCCATCGTCTCCAGCCGGTAATCGGGCTTGGTCGCCGCCTGTACCGCCAGCCCGGCGGGCGACGGGGTGAGCAGGACGGCCTGCACCTCGAACAGCCGCGCGATATCCTCGCAGATCACGCGCGCCGCCTCGGCCGGATCGGCGAGGCCGCTGAGCCGATGGAGGAAGCCCGCCAGCGTCGCATTGTCGCGCGCGCTGCTCGCCGCGAGGTCGGCCTGCGCCCGCACGCGCGAGGTCAGCTGACTGGTCGCGACCGCGACGCCCAGCAGGACGAAGATCGAAATGACATTCTCGGGATTGCTGACGCTCAGCGTGCCGACCGGTGGCAGGAAGAAGAAGTTATAGGCGAGGCTCGACGCCAGCCCCGCGAACAACCCGGTGCGCAGGCCGTAAAGGCTCGCCGCCGCCATGACGGGCAGCAGATAGAGAAGCGCGACATTGCCCAGGTTGAGGATATGGAACAGCGCGCTCGCCAAGCCCGTCACCAAGGCCACGCCGAGCAGCGTCAGGCCATAGCCGGTGGGCGATCCCCATTGCCCGCGCCGCCGAGTCCGCTCGCGCGCGACCGGGACCTCGCCGACCGGCAGGACATGGACGGTGACGCCCGGCGTCTCGCGCACCAGCCGGTCGACCACCGAGCCGTGGCGCAGCTCGAACCAGCGCGACCGCTTGGCCTTGCCGACGACCAGCTGGGTGGCGCGGGCATCGGCAAGGAAGGCGCGGATGCCTTCGACCACGCTGGGGGCGGGCACGGTGGCAACCGCCGCGCCCAGCTGCGTCGCCAGCGTCATGGTCGCGGCCAGCCGCCGGTGCTGCGCCTCGCCCAGCGTCGCGGTGCGCGGGGTGTCGATGAACAGGGCGGTCCAGGGCGCGCGGAGCGCATCGGCCGCGCGCTTGGCGGCGCGGACCAGTTCGTCGGCGCCGGGCAATTCGCTGACCGCGACGACCAGCCGCTCGCCCGCCGCCCATTGCCCGCCGACGCCAAGGCCGCGGACATGGTCGAGCATCTGCGCATCGACCGCCTGCGCCGCCCGCCTGAGCGCCAGTTCGCGCAAGGCCGACAGGTTCGACTTGGAAAAGAAATGCGACAGCGCCCGCGTCGCTTCCTGCGGCAGATAGACCTTGCCCGCCTTCAACCGCTCGATCAGCTCGTCGGGGGGGATGTCGACCACCTCGATCTCGGCGGCCTCCAGGATGCGGTCGGGCACCGTCTCGCGCACCCGGACGCGGGTGAAGCTGGCGACGACGTCGTTCAGGCTCTCGACGTGCTGGATATTGACCGTCGAATAGACGTCGATCCCTGCCGCCAGCAGTTCCTCGACATCCTGATAGCGTTTGGGGTGGCGGCTGCCCGGCGCATTGGTGTGCGCCAGTTCGTCGACCAGCGCGAGACGCGGCGCGCGGGCGAGAACCGCGTCGAGGTCCATCTCGTGCAGCGTCCGCCCTTCATAGGGGACGGCGCGGCGGGGCATGACCTCCTGGCCGCGCACCAGCGCTTCGGTCTCGACCCGGCCGTGCGTCTCGACCACCGCGACGACGACATCGACGCCGTCGCGGCGTCGTGCCGCGCCCTCGGAGAGCATCTCGAACGTCTTGCCGACGCCGGGAGCCGCGCCCAGGAAGATCTTCAGGCGGCCGCGCCCCTCGCGCTCGGCGGCGCGCAGCAGGGCATCGGGGTCGGGGCGCGGCTCGCCTCCCGTCATCGCGCGGGCGTTGCGTCCAGCGCGCGGTTGAGGGCGAGGACGTTGACATGGGGGTCGCCCAGCACCGAGCCCTCGGTCCTGGCGACGACCAGCGCGCGGACCCGCTCGACGCCCAGGCCACGGACGCGGGCGATGCGGGCGGCCTGCGCCAGTGCGGCTTCGGGCGACAGATCGGGGTCGAGCCCCGATCCGCTGGCGGTGACGAGGTCGGCGGGCACGTCGCCCATCACGCCTTCGGCCCGACGCTTGGCGACATCCGCCTTCACCCGGTCGGCCAGCGCCTGCGACGTCGGCCCCAGGTTCGAGCCCGACGAGGCCAACCCGTCATAGCCCTTGCCCGCCGCCGAGGGTCGCGTCTGGAAATAGCGGTCGCTGACGAACGCCTGCCCAACGACTTCGGAGCCGATTACGCGCCCCCCGACCTGCACCAAACTGCCATTCGCCTGATGCGGGAAGATCGTCTGTCCGATGCCGGTCATCGCCAGAGGATAGACCAATCCGAGCAGGACCGCGAACAGGATCGTCATGACGATCGCGGGCCGTAATGCGGAGGTGATGTCGGTATTCATGATATTTCCTTCCTCAAGCCCCTCCCCTTCAGGGGAGGGGTAGGGGGTGGGGCGCCGCCGCAAACGAAACGCTTGGGGAAAGGCCCCACCCCAACCCCTCCCCTGAAGGGGAGGGGCTTTTGCCCTCAGCTCACGCCAGTCCCAGGCCACCGACCACGAGGTCGATGATCTTGATGCCGACGAACGGCGCGATCAGGCCGCCCAGGCCATAGATGGCGAGGTTGCGCGCCAGCAGCGGCCCCGCCCCCATCGGCCTATAGGCGACGCCCTTCAGCGCCAGCGGCACGAGCAGCGGGATGATGAGCGCGTTGAAGATGATGGCGCTGAGGATTGCCGATTGCGGCGTCGCCAGACCCATGACGTTCAGCACGCCGAGGCCGGGATAGAGCGCCACGAACATCGCCGGGATGATCGCGAAATACTTCGCCACGTCATTGGCGACCGAGAAGGTTGTCAGCGCGCCGCGCGTCATCAGCAACTGCTTGCCGAGGCCGACGACCTCGATCAGCTTGGTCGGGTCGCTGTCGAGGTCGACCATGTTGCCCGCCTCGCGTGCGGCCTGGGTGCCGGTGTTCATCGCGACGCCGACATCCGCCTGGGCGAGCGCGGGCGCGTCGTTGGTGCCGTCGCCGCACATCGCGACCAGCTTGCCGCCCTGCTGTTCCTTGCGGATCAGCGCCAGCTTGTCCTCGGGCGTCGCCTGGGCGAGGAAGTCGTCCACGCCCGCCTCGGCGGCGATCGCGGCGGCGGTCAGGGGATTGTCGCCGGTGATCATCACCGTGCGGATGCCCATGCGGCGCAGTTCGCCGAAGCGTTCGCGGATGCCCGCCTTGACCACGTCCTTCAGGAAGATGGCGCCGAGCAGGCGGCCGTTCTCGGCCACCGCCAAGGGCGTACCACCGGCGCGCGCGATCTCGTCGGTGATGCGGCGCAGCTGGGTCGCCGCCGCCGTCTCGCCCACGCCCGGATGGGCACGCAGGATCGAGTCGACCGCGCCCTTCTGGATCAGCCGGTCGCCGATCCTCACGCCCGAGATACGGGTCTGGGCGGTGAAGGGGATGATCTCGGCATCGGCAGGCAGGTTGGCGATCGACACCTTGAACTGCTCGCGTGCCAGCACGACGATGGAGCGGCCCTCGGGCGTTTCGTCGGCCAGGCTGGCCATCAGCGCCGCCTCGGCCAGTGCATCGACGTCCGAGCCGCCGACGGCACGGAACTCGCTCGCCTGACGGTCGCCGATGGTGATGGTCCCCGTCTTGTCGAGCAGCAGCACATCGACATCGCCCGCCGCCTCGACCGCGCGGCCCGACTTGGCGAGCACGTTGAAGCGGACCAGCCGGTCCATGCCCGCAATGCCGATCGCAGACAGCAAGGCCGCGATGGTCGTCGGGATCAGGGTGATGAGCAGAGCGGCCAGGATCGCCACCGGGATGCTGCCGCCCGCAAAGGACGCGAAGCCCGGAATGGTACCGACCGCGATCAGGAAGATGATCGTCAGGCCGACGAGCAATATGGTCAGCGCCACCTCGTTAGGGGTCTTCTGACGCTCGGCGCCCTCGACCAGCGCGATCATGCGGTCGAGGAAACCCTGGCCCGGATTGACCGTCACCTTGACGCGGATCTCGTCCGAGATGACGCGGGTACCCGCCGTCACCGCCGAGCGGTCGCCGCCTGCCTCGCGGATGACGGGCGCGCTCTCGCCGGTGATGGCGGCTTCGTTGACGCTGGCCACGCCCGCGACGACCTCGCCGTCCGAGGGGATCAGGTCGCCGGTCTCGACCAGCACCACGTCGCCGATCTTCAGCGCGCTGGCGGGGACATTCTCCCATTCATGGCCAGCGCTCGTCAGCCGCTTGGCGGTCAGCTCGGCCTTGGCGGCGCGCAGGGACGCGGCCTGCGCCTTACCGCGCCCTTCGGCCAGCGCCTCGGCGAAGGTGCCGAACAGCACGGTCAGCCACAGCCAGACGACCAGTTGCAGCTTGAACCCGGTGGTCAGCCCGTCATGCCCGACGACGAGCAGCACGGTCAGGAGGGCGGCGACCACCGCGGTCACGAACATCACCGGGTTGCGGATCAGCTCGCGGGGGTTGAGTTTGACGAACGAGGCCTTGATCGCCGGGAGCACGAGCTCGGCGGTGAACAGGCTCTTGGTAGGGGAATGGGCCATGAATGGCGCTCCCGATCAGAAGAGTTGACCGCGGATCATCGCGAGATGATCGGCGATGGGACCAAGGGCGAGGCTCGGCAGGAAGGTCAGGCCGCCCAGCACCAGCACGATGCCGACGAGCAGACCGATCCACAGCACACCCGTGGTCGGGAAGGACCCGGCCGAGGCGGGGACATGCTTCTTCGCGGCGAGGCTCCCGGCAATGGCGAGCATCGGCACGATGATGAAGAAGCGGCCCACCCACATGGCGACGCCCAGCAGGCCGTCATACCAGGGGGTCGCGGCGGTCAGACCGGCAAAGGCCGAGCCGTTGTTCGCCACCGCGCTGGTGAAGGCATAGAGGATCTCGCCGAACCCATGCGGCCCCTTGTTGAGCGGCCCGGCCAGCCCCGCCTGCGTGACGCAGGACAAGGCGGTCATCCCCAGGATGAACAGCGGCAGGACGGCGATGGCGAGGACGGCGAGTTTGACCTCTCGGGCTTCGATCTTCTTGCCGACATATTCGGGCGTACGGCCGACCATCAGCCCTGCGACGAACACCGCCAGGATGGCGAACAGCAGGAAGCCGTAAATGCCCGCACCGACGCCGCCGATCACGACCTCGCCCAGTTGCATGTTGAACAGCGGGATCATGCCGCCAAGTGCGGTAAAGCTGTCATGCATCGCATTGACCGCGCCGCACGACGCCGCCGTGGTGACGGCCGCGAACAGCGCCGAGGCCGCGACGCCGAAGCGGACCTCCTTGCCCTCCATATTGCCGCCCGCCACGCCCAGCTGGTGCAGCACGGGGTTGCCCGCCGCTTCCGCCCAATAGGCCACGGTCGCACCGCCCAGGAACAGCAGGACCATCGCGGCGAGGATCGCCCAGCCCTGCCGCGTATTGCCGACCGCCTTGCCGAAGCACCAGGTCAGGCCGAAGCCGATGACGAAGATCGACAGCATCTGGACGAAATTGGTGAGCGCGGTCGGGTTCTCGAACGGATGCGCCGAGTTGGCATTGAAGAAGCCACCGCCATTGGTGCCGAGCATCTTGATCGCTTCCTGGCTGGCCACCGGACCGAGCAGGATCGACTGGCGCACGCCCTCCAGCGTGTCGATATTGACGACGCCCGCCATGGTCTGCGGCACGCCGCTGGCGATCAGGAAGACCGCATAGACGAAGCTGACCGGCAGCAGCAGATACAGGGTGATCCGCGTCACATCGGCCCAGAAATTGCCCAGATTCTTCGTCTCGCGCCCCGCAAAGCCGCGGAACAGCGCAAAGGCCAGCGCGATGCCGGTCGCCGCCGACAGGAAATTGTGGATGGTCAGGCCGAGCATCTGGGACAGGTTCGACATGGTCGCCTCACCCGCATAGCTTTGCCAGTTGGTGTTGGTGGTGAAGCTGATGGCGGTGTTGAACGCCAGATGCGGAGTCAGCCCGGCCAGCCCCTGCGGATTGCCCGGCAGGTAGAATTGCAGGCGCAGCACCGCATAGGTGAAGACCATCAACGCGACGTTGAAGATCAGCATGTGCAGCGCATAGCGGCGCCAGCCCTGCTGCGCCTCCGGGTCGATGCCCGACAGCGCGTAGAAGCCGCGCTCGACCGGACCGAGCACGACATGCAGGGGCGTGCGCCGCCCTTCATAGAGCGCGAACAGCCACGCGCCGACCGGCTTGGTCAGCGCGAGCAGGATCGCGACGAAGCCCAATATCAGGGCCCATCCTTGAAGCGTCATGATGCCGCCTCCTTCAGAAGCGTTCGGGGCGGATCAGCACCGCCACCAGATAGACGAGAAGGCCCAGCGCGGTCAGCGCCGTCAGCCAGAGGTCGAGGGTCATGGCTCCGGCCCTCCTCACGCGTGGTCGCACAGGCGGGCATAGGCGAGCGTCGCCGCCATCAGCCCGGCCATGACCAGCAACCAGATCAGATCGTCCATAGTGCGGCTCCTCAGAAGGCAGCGGTGAGGGTGGCCAGGAAGGTGCTGCCCGCGATATTGCCGGTGCCGTCCTGCCCCTTGCTGAAGCTCGGCCGCAGATAAGCGGCCTTGCGGTCGGAAATGTCGGTGTCGACCCAGGCCAGCCCCAGCGTCAGGTTGCGCCACGTCGTGTCTGCGCCCAGCGACCAGTCCCAATAATCGCCGGTCGGCGTCGGCGCGGTGGCGTTGGGGCCGAGGCCGTCCATGCCCCAGCTATGGCCGATATGCGCCTTGGCGGTGATCGGCGTGCCATGGATCGCCGCCGCACCGTCGCCCCAGAGATACAGATTGTCGCTCTTGGCGCCCGGATGGTCATAGACACCCGCCGCAGCACTGGCGCCGTTGTCATACCATTTGCCGATCGCCTGCTGCTTGGGCGCATAGGCGACACCGGCAGTCAGCGAGAGCGGGCCGGTCGTGCCCGACAGCTTGGCGAAGGGTTCGGCATAGTCGGTCCTGTTCGCGCCGCCCGGATACATGTACCAGGTCAGCCCGACGTCGAGCGTGCCGGTCGGGCTGATCCTGGTCTTGTACCCGCCGATCAGGTCCAGCTCCATGTTCGCGCCGCCGAAGGTGCCCCACCCCGCCAGGTTCGACGCCCAGGTGCCGACATAGGCACCGCTCTCATGGGTCGCCGTGATACCGGCCTGCACCGCCATATGCTCGTCCGACTGCGAAATGCCGCGCAGCCGATAGTCGGAGACGATCGCGGCCGACCCGCTGACGGTCACGGGCGGCGGCGGCGCGGTCTCGGCGGTCTGCGCCGATGCGGCGGCCGGAAACACGAACAGCGCCGTGGCGGCGCAAATGGTGATGGTCTTCATATAGGCCCCTATGGACAGGCCGCCGCGAAGAAATGGGCGACCTCCAGGGCCGGGCAATTAGGCCCGTGCGCCGTAGCAATGCGAGGGCGATTGCCCGGTTTCGCATATAGACGGCATATAGTGCGCCCTCCCATTCCTCCCCTGCAAGGGGAGGTGGCAGGCCGTCAGGCCTGACGGAGGGGTGTCACCCTCTCGGTAGCGGGACACCCCTCCGACGCGCTGCGCGCGCCACCTCCCCTTGCAGGGGAGGAAGAAAATGGCGTCATGGAAACGTCAACGATTTCCGCCATGACGGGACATGGTTTCACTCTCCCGCCGCTCACTCCTGTCCGCCGGTGCCGCCCTAGCCGGAGCCGGTGCCCTGCCCCCCGCGATCGCCCGCGCCGCCGCGATCGCGCCCGACCGGCGCACCGGGACGATCCGCGATGTCGAGCATGTCGTCATCCTGATGCAGGAAAATCGCGGCTTCGATCATTATTTCGGCACCATGCGCGGGGTGCGCGGCTTTGGCGACCGCTTCCCCATCCCGCTCGCCCCGGCCACGTCCGGCGGGGAACCGCGCACCGTCTGGCAGCAGATGGACCGCACCGCCCCCGACGGCCCGCGTCTGGTGTCGCCCTTCCGGCTCGACACCCGTGCCCATTTCGATCTGATGCGGATGGAGGGCACGCCGCACACCTGGCCCGATGCCCAGGCCGCCTGGGACGAAGGGCGCATGGCGCACTGGCCCGAGGCCAAGAAGCAGCGCGCCATGGGCCATTATGCCCGCGCCGACATCCCCTTCCAGTTCGCGCTGGCCGAGGCCTTCACCATTTGCGACGCCTATCACTGTGCGATCCAGACCGGGACCAACACCAACCGACTGTTCCTGTGGACCGGCACCAACGATCCTTCGGGCAAGGCGGGCGGCCCGGCGATCAGCAATTCGCATGACAGCTTTGCCGAGGATGGCGGCGCGGCCAATCCTTATCGCTGGACCAGCACGGTCGAGCGGATGCAGGCGGCGGGCGTGGACTGGCGCATCTATCAGGACATGGCGGACAATTTCACCGACAATCCGCTGGTCGGTTTCGCCGCGTTCCGCGAAGCGCATCATGGACGCGGCGATCCGGCGCTGAAGGACCGGGCGCTGACCACTCGTGGGCTGGACGTGCTGAAGGCCGATGTGCTCGCCGGGCGGCTGCCGCAGCTGTCCTATGTCATCGCCACCGCCGCCGGGTCGGAACATCCCAATCCTTCCAGCCCGGCGCAGGGGGCGGCCTATACCGCAGAGCTGCTCGACGCGCTGACCGCCGACCCGAAGGTGTGGGCACGGACCGCTCTGTTCGTGATGTTCGACGAGAATGACGGCTTTTTCGACCATGTCCCGCCGCCCGCGCCGCCGTCGCGCGGGGCCGATGGCCGTCCGCTCGGCGGGTCGACCGTCGACCTGACGGGCGAGTATCATGACGTGCCCTCGACCGGCGACGCAGATGTCGACAAGCCCGCCTATCGCGGCCGCCCCTATGGCCTGGGCCCGCGCGTGCCCATGTATGTCGTGTCGCCGTGGAGCCGGGGCGGCTGGGTCAACTCGCAGGTCTTCGACCACACCAGCGTCATCCGCTTCCTGGAGACGCGGTTCGGCTTTCACGAGCCCAATATCTCCCCCTGGCGACGCGCGATCTGCGGCGACCTGACCAGCGCGTTCGACTTTGCCGCGACTGGGGATGCCCAGCCCCGCCTGCCCGATCCGCGCGGCGACGCGATCCGGGCGGCCGCGATCAAGGGACAGGTCAGCCCGCAGGCACCCTTGTCGCCCGGCATGCCCCGTCAGGAGCCCGGCCTCCGCCGCGCCCGCCCCCTGCCCTATCGGCTCGAGGTGCAGGAACTGGCGGGGGTCGACGGCCTTGGCCTGCGGTTCCAGGCGGAGGGCGCGGGCGCGGTGTTCCATGTCTATGACCGGCTGGCGCTCGACCGCGTGCCGCGCCGCTATACGCTCGACGCCGGCACCCGGATCGAGGATCGCTGGAACCTCGATGGCGAGGGACGCTACGATTTGTGGATCCTGGGACCGGGCGGGTTCCACCGGCATCTGGCGGGACGGGGCGCGATGCCACAGCCGCTGCAATGGCGGATCGCCGAGGACATGCTGCACCTGACCGTCCCCGCCGCGATCGCCGATCTTCGCATGGTGCGCGCCACGGCGGGCGGCGGCGAGACGCGGACCGTGGCGCTGGCCCCCGGCGCGCATCGCTGGTCGCTGGCCGCCGATCTGGGCTGGTACGACATGATGCTGACCCGTGCGACTCAACCCGATTATCGCCGTCGCCTGGCCGGGCGGCAGGACCAGGCGAACCGCGCCACGGTGAGCGACCCGTTCATGGCCTGACCGGGCAAATCAACCACTTCCCCGCCGCATGACGGGGCGATAGGGGTTAGCGGTCACATAATCGGGTTTCAAAAGGGGATGAGGATCATGCGAAGCATAGCGCGCGCCACGGCGCCGGGCGACCGACGCGGACGAATGGCGAAGCGACTGATCGCCGCCGCCGCGCTGCTCTGCGGCAGCGCCCCGCTCGCCCTCTCCGCCGATCCGCTGGCGACGATCGAGCGCAACGGCGCGCAGGTCTCGGTCGAACCCTATGCCCCCGGCATCGTCCGCGTCACCATCGCGATGGACCGCACGCTGGCGGAGGCCAAGCCCGGCTATGGTATCACCGCCCGGAGCGATGCGACCGGCTGGACCCATCGCACCGATGCCAGCGGCGATATCTTCACCTCGGCCGGGCTGAACGTCACCGTCACCGCCCAGCCCTGGCCCAAGCCGCCCAGCCAGATGGAGCGCTACTTCGCCCCCTCGCTGCCCCCCGTCGCGATCAGCTTCGCCGGGGCCGACGGCAAGCCGCTGACCCGGATGAACGGGTGGGAGATGGCGCCGCACACCGTCTCGGGCGAGGCGACGTTCAAGGTCGGCGCGAACTTCGCCGACACGCCCGACACCCATTATTACGGGCTGGGCCAATATCAGGACGGCGTGCTCGACCTGCGCGGCCGGACGATCGACTGCCGCCACGACTATGACCGGCCCGGCGGCGAGTCCGTCTGCGTGCCGTTCATGGTGACGGACAAGGGCTATGCGATCCTGTGGGACAATCCCTCGGCCGCGACCGTCTCGCCCGGCCTGATGAACGCGACGAAGTTCCAGTCCAATGTCGGCGAGCGGGTGTCGTTCTTCGTGATCGCGGGCAAGACGGCGGACGAGCTCTATGCGGGTTACGCCCGCCTGACCGGCGCGACGCCCTTGCCGCCCAAGGCCGCGTTCGGCCTGATCCAGAGCAAGGCGCGTTACGAGACGCAGAGCCAGCTGACCGAGATCGCCGACGGCTATCGCAGCCGAGGCCTGCCGCTCGACATCATGGTGCTCGACTGGTTCTACTGGACCCGGATGGGGCAGCTCGACATCGACCGCACTGCCTTTCCCGATCCGGCGGCGATGAACGCGCATCTGAAATCGATGGGCATGCGCAGCATCATCAGCATCTGGCCGCGTTTCGAGCGCGAGAGCCGCTGGTTCGACACGCTGGCGGCCAAGGGCTGGCTGATGAAGGACAAGGACGGCAAGCCGGTTGACGGCCTGCCCATCCGTTCCGACCGGGCGGGCGCGCTGATCGACAGCACCAATCCGGAGGCGCGCGAGTGGTTCTGGGGCAAGATCCGCGACAATATCTTCTCGAACGACTTCGACTATGCCTGGCTGGACGAGACCGAACCCGATCTGGTGCCCGAGGGGCATTTCTTCGCGATCGGCTCGGGCGACCGCTATCGCAACGTCTATCCGCTGCTCCACACCGCCAGCGTCGCGGACGGGTCGGCGCGCGACCGGCCGACCATGCGCAACGTCATCCTGTGCCGTGCCGCCTATCTGGGGACGCAGGCCAATGGCTGCCTGTTCTGGTCGTCCGACGTCCAGTCCAACTGGGAGGCGCTGAAGCGGCAGGTGCCCGCCGGGCTCGGCATGACCGCCAGCGGCATCGCCTATTGGTCGAGCGACACGGGCGGCTGGCAATGGCCGAACGGGCCGGAGGCGCAGGCCCCGGTGCTGGTCGATCCGGCGGGTGCAACCGCGATGGCGCCGTCCTATCGCGATTATCCCGAGCTGTTCGTCCGCTGGTTCCAGTATAACGCCTTCACCCCGACGCTGCGCATCCATGGCCAGCGGCCGGGCACCGCCCTGTGGGACTATGGCAAGGCGGCCGAACCGATCCTGGCGAGCAGCCTGCGGCTTCGTTATGCGCTGATGCCCTATATCTATGCGCTGGGGCGGCAGACGAACCAGAGCGGCGCGCCGTTCATGCGCGCGCTGTTCATGGACTTTCCCAATGATCCGGTCGTGAAGACGCTGGGCGACGAATATATGTTCGGCCCCGCCTTCCTGGTCGCGCCCGTCACCGAACAGGGGCAGACGGCGCGCCGCGTCTATCTGCCGGGCGGTGCCGACTGGTATGACTGGTGGACCGACAAGCGCTATACGGGCGGCCAGTGGATCGAGGCGGCGGCGCCGATCGATCATATCCCGCTGTTCGTGCGGGCGGGGTCGATCGTGCCGATGGGCGTCCAGGTGCCCAGCACCGCGACCGCGCAAGCCCTGGAGAGCATCCGCGTCTATCCCGGCCGCGATGCCAGTTTCACCCTTTATGACGATGACGGCACCACCAATGCTTATCGCACCGGCGGCGGGCGCAGCGCCACGCTGCGCTGGAACGACGCCACCCGCCAGCTGAGCGCCGGGGGCCGCCTGCCGACCGGCCAGACACTGGCGCCGCTGGTCAGGATCGTCGGCCAGTAAGCGATCGCGCCCGGCGAGTTTCCCCTTGAGGAAAACGGACCGGGCGCGATACGATTTTGGCGACGGACCGGAACGACCGGCCGTTCCAAAATGGGGAGAAGGAGCATGATCGGACTTATTGCCATGCTGTTGGCCACGCTGCCCGCCGCGCCGGGACAGGCCGCACCTAGCGCCGCCGCGCAGCCCAGCATCTTCGACAAGGCGGTCAACGCACCGGGCATTGGGTGGAATCCCTATGGCCCCAACCAGACCGCCAGGCAGGTAGCCGCCGCCGAGGTTCCCGGCGGGGCCGCGGTCCAGATCAAGGTCGCACGCGCCGGGGCCAATCCCTGGGACAGCGGCGTCACCTATCCGACGGTCAAGCCGATCGCGGCAGGCGACACGATGCTGGTCATGGTCTTCCTGCGCGCGCCCGATGCGACCGACGCCGCGCCGGTGACGATCCCGGTGGGGATGGGCGGATCGGAGCCGCCTTACACCCCGATCGCGACCGAGCCGGTTCGGGTCGGATCGACCTGGAAACGCTATTATGTCACCGGCGTCGCGAACCAGGCCTATGCCGCGGGCAAGGCCAATATCTCGGTCCAGCTGGCGGGCGCCAAGCAGGTGATCGAGGTCGGACCGGCCTTCCTGCTCGATCTGGGGCCGGGCTTCGATCGGTCGAAATTGCCGCATAACTGATGGGCTGAACGGGGGGCGGGAATCCCTCCGCCATTCAAAAAGGACCGCCCGCCTCCCCACGGGAAACGGGCGGTCGCACGTCACGTAACGCTCCGGCCGGAGCCCGAAGGCCCCGGCCGAACCTTGCCGATCAGAAGGTGCCGCGAAGCGCGAAGGTGAAGCGGCGGTCGTTGACGATGTACGAGCGCGGCGCCGTGGCGGTCGAACCGCTGATATAGGCCTGCTCGGTCTTGATGACCTGATTGGCCAGGTTCACGCCCTGCACGCCGATCTTCAGATATTTGTTCAGGTTGATGAACGCCGACGCGTCGAGCTGCCCGCCTGCATCCTGATAGATGGAGGTATAGGGAAAGATCACGTCCGCCGGGGTCAGCAGATATTTCGAACGCCAGTTATACGCCGCCCGCAGCGACACCGGACCCTTTTCATAGAAGAGCGCGGCGTTGACCGTATGCCGCGACAGCCCCTCCAGCGGAATATTGCCCGGCTTGATGTTCGAATTGTTCGCCGGAGCACCGCCGTTCAGGAACGAGTTGGGCAGGCCCGAGCTGTCGATATAGGTATAGCTGCCGCTCGCCCCCAGACCACCGAGCAGCCCCGGCAGGAAGTCGAAGGTCTGCTGATACGCCGCCTCGAAGCCCTTGATCTTGCCCGTGCCGTCATAGTTGGACGGCCCGCGCACCAGCACCGACTGGGTGATGCCGTTGCTGGTGATGTTGCGGGTGGTGACCGACTGGTAGAAGAAGTCCTTCACCGACTTGTAGAAGACGTCCAACGACAGCTGGCCGACACGGGCGAAATACCATTCGACCGTGGCGTCGAACTGCCACGCGGTGGCCGGCTTCAAATAGGGATTGCCCGCCGTCGCGGTGATCTGGCCGCCATTGGCATCAAAGCCGAGTTGCAGGAAGTTGCGGATATTGGCGAAGTCCGGACGCGTCATCACCTTCGACGCCGCCAGACGCAGCACCACGTCGCGACCGATCCCGAACTTCAGGTTCATGCTCGGCAGCCAGTAATGATATTGGCTGCGCGCCGTATCGGGCGTCGTGACCCCGGTCGAGAATTGCCGGATCGCGTTATAGGCTGGCCTGCCGAGCTGGCAGATGCCCGTCGGCACGGCGGTGACGCTGACGCCATTTTGCGTCGTGGTCTGCGGCGCGCACCGGACCTCGAACTCGTCGGTCGTGCCCGTCTGCTGCCGGGTCGGCGCACCGATCGAGCCTGCCGAGGTCACGTCGGTCAGGACATAGCGGACGCCGATATTGCCGCTCATCCGAACGCCCGGGAACAGGTCGCCCGGCGTCGCGAAGTTCAGCTGCGCAAAGGCGTTCTTGTCCTGCTGGTTCACCAGCTGGATTTCCGATGGCAGATACGGCGTGCCCGACACGACGCCCGCCCGCTGCGCCAGCGGCGACCAGGTCGTGGCGGTCGAACCATTGGCCGACTTCCACAAATTGCCGATCGACTGGAAATAGGCCGCCGCCTGCTGATAATCATCCGTCATGTTGCCGGTATAATAATAGGCGGACGGCGAACCGTTGGTCGCACCACGGAAGAAGTTCGGGAAGGTATAGAGCTCGGTCTGGCCCGGCTGCTGTGCGAAGGACACGGGGTTGCTGCCCGACCAGACTTCCGACAGCGCACCCCAGTTATAGGTGGTGTAGCGCACTTCCGACGCACGGTCGGCATAGCGGGCGCCGAACCGGGCGCGGGTAAAGAAGCTGCCTTCGTCGAACTTATAGTCGACATCGGCCTTGAACGCATATTCGCGGCCCACGCTCTCTTCGAGATGGTCCATCGCCGCGCGCCAGAACTGGACGTTGCGGTTGGCGAAATATTGCGAATCGCTCTGCTGGTTCAAGGTCGGGTTGGGCGTTGCCCAGCTCGCCTGGAGCGTCGTCGGCTTGTGCGGGATGACGACCGGCAAATTGCCCGACAGGTCGAGTTCGGAGTCGGCGAAGGTCGAGCCGAACACGCGCAGATCGGTGTTGGTCTTCTTCGCACGGGTATAGTCGCCGTCGAGATTGACCGACCAATGGTCGTCGAGCTGGGTCTTCAGGTTGACGCCGAAGTCGGTGACGGTGTTCTCGTCCCGCGTCATGCCGCGCGCCAGCGACTGCTGCGTACCGCCGGTGGGAACCCAGCAGGTCGCCTGACCGCTGCAGCTGGCGCGATACCCGTTGCCCGGCGCGGTGATGTACCCCGACTGGAACAGGCCGTTGGCGTCGTAGACATAGTTCTTGGTCGTGCCGGTCGGGCACTGGGCGATCGTCGCGTTGTTGGGGCCCAGATTGTTCTGCAGACAGCCCACCGGATAGGTGTTGTATTCGGCCAGATCGGGCGCGGTCTCGAAGGTCCGCTCCGACGTGTTGTTGACCGTGTGGGTCCGCAAGAATTGCGCCGTCAGGACGGTGCGCTCGTCATTGCTCTGCCACTGGCCCGCCAACGCGATGCCGTCACGCTTGCGATCGAATTCCTGCGTCGCGAACTGGCCGCCGATCGGTGCGTAGCGCAGCGATGCCGGGTCGAGATAGCCGTCCGCGCCCGGCGTGCTGGCCGCGCCGCACGCGAACCCGGTCGTGCCGCCCACGGGCAGCGTCGTCTGGTCGACCGTGCCGGGCAAGGGGTTGCGGCAATTCTGCGCGGTGGTCGAATTGGCCGCCAGCGCCAGCGTGTTGTCGCGGGTCTGGATATTGGTGATGCGGATGCTGTCCGCCCGGCTGCGGACGCGCGAGTAGGAGATGTTGCCGAGCAGGCCGAAGCGGCCGATGCCGGTATCCCAGGTGTTGCTGACCAGCAGAGAGCCCGTCGGCGACCATTTCTTCTTGAAGTCGCCATAATTGCCCTCGGCCGTGAAGCCGATATGGAAACCCTTGTTGTCGAACGGCTTGCGGGTGTTCAGGTTGACCGTACCGGCTAGGCCGCCCTCGATCAGATCGGCGGTGGCGTTCTTGTACACCTCGACCGAGCCGAGCAGTTCGGCGGGCACGTCGGAGAAGTTGATCGCCTGCCCGCCGATACCCGCCGAGAAGGTGTCGCGGCCGTTGAACTCGGACCGGACGAAGGTCAGGCCGCGCACCGCGACGCCCGAACCCTCGACCGAGAAGTGGTCGGGATCGTTGGCGGCGGCGAAGCGGCTGATCGACACGCCGGGCACGCGCTGCAACGCCTCGGTCACCGAACGGTCGGGCAGCGCGCCGATGTCGCTGGCGGTGATCGCGTCGACCACGGTGTCGGAATTGCGCTTGATCGACTGGGCGTTGGCCAGGCTCTGGCGGATGCCGGTGACGACGACTTCCTTTTCGCTGCCGAGCTCGTCGCCCGCGGCGGGCTGCGATCCGGCGGTGCCGACAGCGGCGCTGGTCGGCGGCGTCGCCGATCCGGCCGTGCCCTGGCCCGCGACGGATCCGGTCGGCGAGGAGGTGGACTGGTCCGCTCCGGCCGCAGCCTGCGGATCGGCGGCCTGCGCGAAGGCGGGCGCGCTCAGCGAGGCGATGCACAGCGCACCGGCGGACGCCCCGAACAGAAGGCGCGAAAAACGATTGGTATTGGACGTGAGCGGCGCAAAGCTGCGCATAACGGTCATCCCCCCCTTTTGTGCGCGCCACTATTGACGTCGCAGACTAGGTCGCGATCGCGACTGTTACCGCGATTCACCGCAACATGATTGCGCTACCAGTCGCGAAACAACAAGATACTGATCTTAAAAATGGCCGATCCGGGACAAGGTGCGACATTCCTGCCACGCTTCGCGTCGCGACGGATTGCGGCAAGGGCCAAGGCGCGGCATGACTTGGAGAATTGGCACGGGAATCGAGGCCAAAGGGGGGGATGGTAGCGTGACAACGGATCGGCTGCGGGTCGTCATCGTGGGCGGCGGGACCGCCGGGTGGATGGCCGGCGCCGCGCTGACGCGTCTCGTTTCAGGACGCTGTTCGGTACGGCTGATCGAATCCGAGGCGATCGGCGTGGTCGGTGTCGGCGAGGCCACCCTGCCCCATATCCGCGCCTTCAACGAACGGCTGGGCATCGCCGAGGCCGATTTCATGGCGCGCACCCGCGCGACGTTCAAACTGGGGATCGAGTTTCGCGACTGGGGCCGGATCGGGGACAGCTATATCCATCCCTTCGGCACCTTCGGACGCGGTTCGGGCCCGATCGACTTCCACCATTACTGGACGCGGCTGGCGCGGGAGGGGCACGCGCCGCCGCCGCTCGACCGGCTGTCCTATGCCTGCGCGCTGGCGCGCGCGGGGCGGTTCGACCATCCGGGGCGGGATCGCGAGGATCTCTCCTCGACCTTCGGCTATGCCTATCAGTTCGACGCGCTGCTCTTTGCCCCCTATCTGCGGCAATTGGCCGAGGAGGCCGGCGCGGTGCGGACCGAAGGGATGGTCGTCAATGTCGAGCGCGACGGCGAGAGCGGCCTGATCCGCGCGGTCACGCTGGCGGATGGCGAGCGGGTGGAGGGCGACCTCTTCATCGACTGTTCGGGCTTCCGCTCGCTCCTGCTCGGGCAGACGCTGGAGGAGCCGTTCGAGGACTGGTCGAAATGGCTGCCGACCGACCGCGCGGTGGCGATGCCGTGCCGGACCGAGACCGCCGTCACCCCCTATACCAGCGCGATCGCGATGCCCGCCGGATGGCGCTGGCGCATTCCGCTCCAGCATCGCACCGGCAATGGCTATGTCTATGCCAGCGACTTTATCGGCGACGACGAGGCGGCGCGCGCGCTGGAGCAGGCGGTGGAGGGCGAACCGCTCGCCAGCCCGCGCCTCTTGCGATTCAAGGCGGGGCGGCGGCGGCGCAGCTGGGTCGGCAATTGCGTGGCCATAGGGCTGGCCAGCGGCTTTCTGGAGCCGCTGGAATCGACCAGCATCTATCTGGTGCAGCAGGCGATCACCGCGCTGATCGAGCTGTTTCCCGAGCGCGGGATGGCCGCGTCGGACCGCGACGAGTTCAACCGGATCATCGACCTGGAATATGACCGGATCCGCGACTTCCTGATCCTGCATTATCACGCCACGACCCGCGACGATTCCCCCTTCTGGAACTATGTCCGCACCATGCCCATCCCGGACAGCCTGGCCGAGAAGATGGAATTGTGGCGCAGGCGGGCGCGGGTGGTGAAATATCGCGAGGGCGTGTTCCTGGATGCCAGCTGGATCGCGGTCTATCTGGGCCAGGGCATCCTGCCCGAAGGCTGGGACCCGCGCGCCGATGTCGCAAGGGCCGACGCGCTGACCCGCGCGGTCGCGGACCTGCAGGCGGAGATCGATGCCGATGTCGGCGCGCGGGCCGATCACCGCGCCTTCCTGCAACGCTATTGCCCGATGGTGGAGGCGGCATGACGGCGCGCGCCATCACGCGGGTCCTGGTCGCGGGCGGCGGGCTGACCGGCTGGTGCGCCGCCGCCGCGCTCAAGCGGCGCGCGCCGTTCCTCGACGTCACGCTGCTCGCCACCGCGATCGCGCCCGATGCGCTGGCCGACCGGATCGCCTGCACCCTGCCCTCGCTTCCCGGTTTCCAGGCCGATCTGGGGCTGGGCGAGGATGACGGGGTGACGCGTGCCGGGGCGGGCTATCGGCTGGGCACGCGCTTTGCGGGCTGGGCCGAGGGGTTGCCCGATTACGTCCATGCCTATGGCTCCTATGGCCATGCCATCGGTCCGGCCGCCTTCCATCTCCACTGGGTACGGGCGGCACGCGAGGGCAGCACCACCCCGTTCGACGGCTTTTCCCCCGCCGCCCAAGCCGCGCGTGCGGGGCGCTTCGTACCGCCGACGCCCGACACGCTGTTCGCCGCGCACGACTATGGCCTGACGCTCGACCTGGACCGGCACCGCGCGATGATGCGCGCCTTCGCCCTGCATGTCGGGGTGCGCGAGACGGTCGGCGAGATCGCCGAGGCCGCCTGCGACGCGCGCGGCTTCCTCTCCGGCATCCGGCTGACCGGCGGCGAGACGCTGGCCGCCGACCTCTATGTCGATGCGACCGGCCCGGCGGCACGGCTGCGCGGCGCGATCGACGCGGAGCGGCAGGACTGGAGCGCCTGGCTGCCCTGCGACCGGGTGTTGCTCGGCAGCCGCCAGGGGGGCGAAGGGCCGCCGGTGCTCACCCCCGTCACCGCCCATGCGGCGGGATGGCGCTGGTCGAGCGGCGGGCAGGTCGGGATCGCCTATGCCTCCGCCCATCTGTCCGATGCGCAGGCCGCCACGATGCTGGCGGACGGCGCGACACCGGACCGGCCCGTCACGATCCGCCCCGGCACCCGCGCCCAGCCCTGGCGTGGCAATTGCGTCGCGATCGGCGATGCCGCCACCCAGGTCGAGCCGCTGGAATGGTGCAACCTCCATCTGGCGCTGAGCGCGATCGACCGGCTGGTCGCGATGCTGCCCGATGCGGACATGGCCCCGGTCGAGCGCGCGGATTTCAACCGCCAGACCCTGACCGAGGCCGAGCGGGTGCGCGACTTCCTCGCCGCGCATTACCGCACCGCGTGCCGCCCCGAGCCGATGTGGCAGGCGGTGGCGCGTGCCGAGCCGCCCGCCAGCCTGGCGCATACGCTGGCGCAATTCGCCGAGCGCGGCCGCCTGCCCTTCTATGAGGAAGAGACGTTCGCGCGCGACAGCTGGGCCGCGATCCTGCTGGGTCAGGGTGTCCTGCCGCGTCGCGTCGATCCGCTGGCCGAGACCATGACCTTCGCCGAGTTGCGGGGCATGATGGACCGCTTCACCAACGCCATCGCCGCCGCCCTGCCCCGCCTTCCCGCCCATGCCGAATGGCGGGCGGCCCAGATGAGACGCCTTGCCCGATGACGACATCCCATGACCACAGCATCCGCCGGGTCGTCATCGTCGGCGGCGGCACCGCCGGATGGATGGCCGCCGCCGCCTTCGCGCGGCTGCTCAACAACGGCTATACCCAGGTCACGCTGATCGAGTCCGAGGAGATCGGCACGGTCGGCGTCGGCGAGGCGACGATCCCGCCGATCATCACCTTCAACCAGATGCTGGGGCTGGACGAGAATGAGTTTCTCGCCGCGACCGGCGGCACGTTCAAGCTGGGGATCGAGTTCGTCGACTGGGGCGAGCGCGGCGAACGCTATTTCCACCCTTTCGGACGCTATGGCCAGGATTTGCAGGGCGTCCATTTCCACCAGCTCTGGCTGCGCGAGAAGAGCCGCACGCCCGCCCTGCCCGACATCGCCGACTGGGCGATGAGCGCGGTCGCGGCGCGTGGGGGCAAGTTCGGCCGCGCCAAACCCGATGCGCGCTCGCCGATCCGCGAGCTGTTCTACGCCTTCCACTTCGATGCCTCGCTCTATGCCCGCTACCTGCGCGGCTATGCCGAGCGTGGCGGGGTGACACGGATTGAGGGGCGGATCGAGGCGGTCGGGCTGCGCCCAGAGGATGGTTATGTCGAGGCGGTGACGCTGGCCGATGGCCGCCGGATCGAGGGCGACCTGTTCATCGACTGCTCGGGCTTTCGCGGCCTGCTGATCGAGGAGGCGCTGGGCACCGGCTATGAAAGCTATGCCCGGTGGCTGCCCTGCGACCGCGCGGTTGCCGCCCCGTGCGCGCTGCCCGACCCGCGCGAACCCGATCCCTTCACCCGCGCGACCGCGCGGCAGGCGGGCTGGCAATGGCGCATCCCGCTTCAGCACCGGATGGGCAATGGCCTGGTCTATTGCAGCGAATATCTGGACGACGATGCCGCGCGCGCGCAGCTGCTCGGCAGCCTGGAGGGCGAGTTGCTGGGCGATCCGCGCCAGCTGCGCTTCACCGCCGGGCGGCGTCGGCAAAGCTGGAACCGCAACGTCGTGGCGCTGGGCCTGTCGAGCGGCTTTCTGGAACCGCTGGAATCGACCAGCATCCATCTGGTGCAGGCCGCGATCCAGCGGCTGATCGCGCTGTTCCCCGACGCCCGCTTCGACCCGGCCGAGCGGGACGAGTTCAACCGCCAGATGCACGACCTGTACGAGGATGTGCGCGACTTCATCATCCTCCACTACAAGGCGACGCGGCGCGGCGACACGCCCTTCTGGGACCGGGTGCGCACCATGGACGTGCCCGACAGCCTGGCGCGCAAGATGGCACTGTGGTCGGGCAAGGGGCGGTTGTTCCGCGAAGGCTATGACCTGTTCGGCAATCCCAGCTGGGTCGCGGTCTGCCTGGGCCAGGGGCTGGTTCCGCAGGGGTGGGAGCCTGCCGCCGACGCGCTCGACGAAAATCTGGTGGCGCAGGCGCTGGCGCAGATGCATCAGGGCTATGCCGAGACGGGGGCGCGGCTGCCCAGCCATGGCGATTTCCTGCGCGCCGTCGCGCCCTCGCCGCTGGCCCCCGCGATAACGGGCATGACGGGGGCGTCGAAGGCCGACGACACCGGCTATGATTTTGCGCGCACCGCCCCCGATGCCGGGCGGGCGCAGGGAGTGATCTTGTGAAGCGGTTCGTTCTTCCCCTGCTGGCGCTGGCCGCGATCGGTGCGACCGACGCGCCGGGGCCCCATCTCAACCAGATCGGCTTTCGCCCCGACACCGCCAAGCGCGCCATCCTGGCGCATGACGGCATGCAGCCCTTGCCCTGGCGGCTCTTGAACGAAAGCGGCGCGACGGTGGCGGAGGGGCGGAGCACGCCCTTCGGTCCCGATGCCGCCTCGGGCGACACGGTCCACCAGATCGATTTCGGCCGCTTCGCCGCGCCGGGCCGCTACCGGCTTCAGGTGGACGGGCGGACCAGCCCCGTCTTCACCATCGACGCAGGCGTCTATGCCCCGCTGGCCCGCGCCGCTCTGAACTTCTTCTACCAGCAGCGCGCAGGCGTGCCGATCGAGGCGCGTTTCGCCGGCGGGCCGCAATGGGCGCGGGCCGCCGGTCATACGAAGGAAGTCGTGACCTGCTTCAAGGGGGCGGATCTGGCGGGCACGGTCTGGCCAGGCTGCCCCTATAGGCTGGACGTCACCGGCGGATGGTATGATGCGGGCGACCAGGGCAAATATGTCGTCAATGGCGGCATCGCGCTGTGGATGCTGCAAAATCTCTATGAGGTCGATGCCGCGTCGCCGCCCTTCCCCGATGGCGCCGCCGCGCTGCCCGAGGCGGGGAACCGGATCAACGACCTGCTGGACGAGACGGCATGGGAGATGCGCTTCCTGCTGGCGATGCAGGTGCCCGACGGCCAGACGCTGGCGCTGCCGGTCGGGCGGCAGGCCGGGCGCGTCAAGCAGCTGACGCCGGTCGATGCGGGTGGGATGGCGCATCACAAGATCGCCGACCGCAACTGGACGGCGCTGCCCACCGCGCCCGCCGACGATCATGAGGAACGGCTGCTCTATCCGCCCAGCACCGCCGCGACGCTGAACCTGGCGGCGACGGCGGCGCAATGCGCGCGCATCTGGCGCGGGATCGACGACGCCTTCGCCAGACGCTGCCTGGTCGCGGCGGGCAAGGCGTATCGCGCGGCGCGGCGCAATCCCGACATCTATGCCGCGCAGGACTTCAACGGCAGCGGCGGTTACGGCGATGGCGAGCTGTCCGACGAACTCTATTGGGCGACCGCCGAGCTCTATGCCGCGACCGGGATGCCCGAACTGGCCCAGGCGCTGCACGCCATGCCGCTCCATGCCGCGCCGCTGACCGCCGAGCCGAGCTGGGGCAGCACCGCCGCGTTGGGCACCATCACGCTGGCGACCGCGACCGGAGTGGCGCCCGCCGAACGCGCCGCCGCGCGCGCCAAGCTGGTGGCACTGGCCGACCGCTTTCTGGCCGAGGAAGCGCGGTCGGGCTATCACATCCCCTTTGCCGACACCGCCTATCACTGGGGGTCGAACAGCGGCATTCTGGGCCGGGGCATGATCCTGGCGCTGGCCGCGCGCTTCACCGGGCAGGCCCGCTACCGCGACGCGGCGGTCGACACGATGGATTATGCGCTGGGCCGCAATCCGCTCGACCAGAGCTATGTCAGCGGCTTCGGGTGGAAGCCCATGAAGAACCCGCATCACCGTTTCTGGGCGCATCAGATGGATGCCCGCATGCCTGGACCGCCGCCCGGCGTGCTGAGTGGCGGGGCCAACAGCACCGTCTTTCCCGAGCCCGCCTCCGCGCCGATGAAGGGGCATTGCGTGGGCCAGCGCTGCTGGATCGACGATGCCCGCGCCTATGCGCATAACGAGGTCGCGATCAACTGGAACGCGCCGCTGGTCTGGCTGGCCAGCGACCTGACCCGGCCGGCCGCCCCGGCACGCTGACAGCCCGGGTTCACCAAGTTTCTGCAAAATTCGCTTTCAGGACAAAAGGACATTCGATGGATCGTCGTGATTTCATGAAGACCGGCATGGCGATGGGCGGTGCCGCGCTCGCCACCGGCGGCGGCACGCTGGCCGCCGCACGCGCCGCCGCGCAGACCGCCGATCTGAGCTTTCCCAAGGACTTCCTCTGGGGCTGCGCCACCGCCGCCTATCAGATCGAGGGTGCGGTCAAGGAGGATGGACGTGGGCCGACCAACTGGGACGTGTTCTCGCACACGCCGGGCAAGGTCGCCAATGGCGACACCGGCGACGTCGCCTGCGACAGCTATCACCGCTACAAGGACGACATCGCGCTGCTCAGCGATCTGGGCGTGAAGGCCTATCGCATGTCGATCGCCTGGTCGCGCATCTTCCCCGAGGGGCGCGGCAAGGTCAACCAGAAGGGCCTCGACTATTATAACCGCGTCATCGACGCGCTGCTGGCGGCGGGCATCCAGCCCAATGTCACCATGTTCCACTGGGACCTGCCCCAGGCGCTGCCCGGCGGCTGGCAGAATCGCGACACGGCCAAGGCGTTCGCGGACTATGCGGGCTTCATGGCGGGCAAGCTGTCCGACCGCGTCCACCGCTTCATGACGGTCAACGAGCTGCGCTGCTTCACCGATCTGGGCCATATGGTCGGCATCCACGCGCCGGGCCTGAAGCTACCCCCCGCACAGGTGAACCAGGTCCGCCATCACGGCGTCCTGGCGCACGGCCTGGGCGTGCAGGCGATCCGCGCCCATGCCAAGGCGGGGACCGAGGTCGGCATCGCCGACAATGCCAGCATCTTCGTCCCCGTCATCGAGACGCCCGAGCATATCGAGGCGACCAAGAAGGCGATGCGCGACGAGAATGCGATGTTCCTGACCGCCGTCATGGAAGGCCGCTATATCGACAGCTATCTCGCCTCGGCCGGGGCGGATGCGCCCAAGGTGCAGGCGGGCGACATGGCCGCGATCGGCAGCCCGCTCGATTTCGTCGCGCTCAACATCTACACGCCGACCTTCGTGAAGGCCGATGCGAGCGATCCGCGCGGCTACGTCCCCCTGCCCCATCTGCCGCAGTCGCCGCGCATGGCCTCGCCCTGGCTCTATGTCGGGCCCGAGGCCGCCTATTGGGGCGTCCGCGCGGCCAGCGAGCTGTGGAAGCCCAAGGCGATCTACATCTCCGAAAACGGCACTTCGGCCGATGACGTGCTGAACGGCACCGGCACGGTCGATGACGGCGACCGGATCATGTATCTGCGCAACTATCTGGGCCAGTTCCGCCGCGCGGCGGCCGAGGGATTCCCGCTCAAGGGCTATTTCCTCTGGAGCCTGATGGACAATTTCGAATGGGCCGACGGCTATGGCAAGCGGTTCGGCATCCATTATGTCGACTTCGCCACCCAAAAGCGCACCCCCAAGCTGTCCGCGCGCTGGTACAAGGAACTGATCCGCCGCAACGCGCTAGTCTGATCCTTCCCACATGACAAAAAACCCCGCCGATCGGCCGATCGGCGGGGTTTTCCATGCCTGTCGGCCAGGCGGGTCGGCTGTCAGAAGCGGAAGCGGACGCCTACGCCATAATAGCGGCCTTCGTCGCGCACATCGCGCGGATAGACCAGTCCCTCGCCATATTGGCGATAATTGTTGAAGGGTTTGGCCAGCAGGTTCGCGACATCGAACGCGATCGTGATTTCCTTGGTGATGTTATAGTTGAACCCGAAGTCCAGGCGCTGAATCCGCGTCGTCCCTTCCCCCTGATAGATACCGTCCGCGGTGAAGAAATTCCCGTTCAGGAACGCGTCCCGATTGTTGAAGGACAAGCGGGTGGAGACATCCCCCTTTTCATAGAAGAGAGCGATGTTGTAGGTCCATTTGGACAGATTGGGGATGGCGACGAAAGGCGGCTGCGTCGTCCCGCCCGTCGAGACGAACAGATTGGCGGGATAACGCTGCTTGCCGTCGAGATACGTCATATTGGCCTGGATGCCGAACCCGCTCCACAGTCCCGGCAGGAAGTCGAAGAAGGTCTGGCCGCCCACTTCGATGCCCTTGATCCGGCCCGCGCCTGCATTTTCCGGACGCGAGATTTCCAGCAGGCCGTAGACCGGATCGATCACGCGATTGGTATAATTGCTGATGAAGCCGTTGAGATCGCGATAGAAGACCGCTGCCGTAACCGACGCGGTCGGCGAGAAATAATATTCGACCGACATGTCGTAATTGGTCGAGGTCAGGGGCTGCAGGCCGGGATTGCCGCCACTGCCATAGGCATCAGGCCGTCCGCGCAACCCCGGACCGAACCGCGTATCCTCCACCGCGCCCGGCACCACCGCAGCCGTATTCTGCGTGATGTTGATCGCCGGGTTAAGTTGTCCGAATTCGGGCTTGGTCCGCGTCTTGGTGATGCCGAAACGGATTTGCAGCTTGTCGTCGGGACGAATGCGCAGCGAGACATTGGGTAGGACGTCGACATAGTTGGCACGGGTCGAACGCGGTTCGCTGCGCCGAACGCCATTGAACTCGACGCTGGACACACCGCGATAGGATCCCACCGTATTGACGATGCGCGTGCCGATCAGGCCGTCGAAGCGGACCGAACCCAGATAGAATTCATATTTGGCCTGCCCATAGAAGCTATAGGTCTGCTCATCCGCCAGAAAGGCCTGCAACGGATCGAGTTGGACTTCCGGCGTCGCAAAGCGGTTCAACGCATCGCGATAGCCGGTATTATCGGGGTTTCCGGCGACCAGCCGTTGAAGGGCTTCAAAGGAGAATTGCCGTAACCGGGCGGCATTGCCGGCGATCCCCTCGCGCGTCGGCATCAGCCAACTGGTGAAACCCTGGTCCCCACGAAAGGCGTTCTGGGTCAACGCCAGATCGCCTGTCGGGGTGTCGGCCAGCCCGATGGCGAGCGGTTCGGTCGAGGCATAACGATTGCCCCGACGCAGCGACGCATCGCGATCCGTCCAACGGAAACCGAATTGCAGCCGGGGAAACAGCGACACATCCGTTTCCAGGTCCAGATCCGTGCGCCATTGCCACCCCTTCCCCTTCACCCGGTAAGTGGCTTCGAAATATCCGCGCCAGATATAGTTGGCGGGATTGGTGGCGTCGAAGCCCGGCAGATCGAACGAAATGCCGTCATTGACGAAGAAGCGGACATCAGCGGTCGGCGACTTGGCAAATGCCGTGTCGAAGCTCCACTCATCCGAGCCATATTGCGACGTCGTATAGGCCAGATCGGTCGACAGATGCGCCCGGCCAATATCCCATTTCGCTCCGCCTGCGACCTGATAGGTATCGGTATATCCCTTGACCGTGCTGCGATAGGCTTCGGGACGGAAGCCCCCGGTCTTCGTCAGGCTGTCAACCTGTGCCGACTGGCCAGGGCGAAGCACGATGTTGCTGAGTGTCGGATTGCTGTCGAGCAGCGGGACGCGGAGCCAGTCATTCGCGATCTCGCCACGATAGCTTTGGTAAAGGAAATCATAATAAAGTTCGAGATTGTGGGCCGGACGCCACTGCACACTGGCGTTGACAGCGGGGCGCCAGCGTTTGCCGCTGTCATTATACACCCCGATCGCCGTCGGAATCTCGAAATTGCGCCCGACCGAACTCGGAAGGACGGTCACGCCGTCCGACGGTTTTGCCGAGTTGTTCTCGCCCCAGCGCACCGCGTTGCGATACTGGGCCTGGGTATAGGCGGCGTTGATGAGCCAGCCGATCTCGCCGATCGCGGTATCCGCCCGCTGGCTGATCTGCAGATTCCCCAGCGGGTCGAACTTCTTGGTCTGGTCGTTATAGGTTCCGCGCACGCCGCCCGCGACGGTCAGCCCCTTTTCGAAGTCGAAGGGGCGGCGCGACCGCACGTTGATGAGGCCCGCCAGCCCCGGCTCGAGCAGATCGGCTGTCCCCGACTTGTAGACTTCCAGACCCGCCAGCGCGCCCGCCGGAAAATCCTGGAGCGCAACCCGCCTGCCTTCGGCGGTGAAGATGTCGCGGCCGTTGAAGGTCGTCGCTACGTCGGGCAGGCCGCGGACCAGCACCTGGGTCACTTCGTCGCTGTACCGGCTGACCTGGATGCCGGTCACGCGCGCCAGCGATTCGGCCGCCGTATTGTCGGGCAACTTGCCGATGTCCTGCGCCACGATGGCGTCGAGGATCGCATCCGAGTTGCGCTTGATCGCCTGCGCGCTGCCCAGGCTGGCGCGGTAGCCGGTGACGACGATGTCGCGGGGATCGGCCTGATCGTCCTCCAGGCCGGTGGTCGAGGCCTGGACCGGGCTGCGATTGGGGACTTCGGAAAGATCCTGCTCGATCCCGACGGCGGTCTGCGCCTCGACCGGGGCGTTGGGATCGGTCGTCTGGGCCTTGGTCGCGGGTGCGGCGGTCTGCGCCTGGGCGGGCGCCGCCAGCAGCGCGATCGGTGCGACCGACAGCAGCAGAATGTGATGCTTCATAACCTCTCCCCTCATCGGACCCGAGTTTTCGGTGTCACCTTCGGGAGCATTTGTCTGACTATCCTTCGTGATCGTCAAGCCGTTGATGAACGAATTATGAAAGACGATGTAGTCCGTTGATTTTCCGCAACACCAGGGCACAAGGAGGGCAACGGCATGTTAGCGCGAACAATCGCTCATGCGATTGATCCGTCGCCACTAGTTCAAGTCCGCCCAGGCGAAACCCGGAAAGGCGGACACTGGCCTGACTTGTCGGTCTTAATGACCCGAATCATACCAAGGTCGGACCATTGACCAGCGGCCGTCCGAAATCGGGCGTCCCATCGGCGCGATAGCCGAAACGCTGGACGCGCGTATCGCGATTGGGATCGTAGAGGGGATCGCCGCTGATCTTCTCATAATCGCGCGCGTGATAGACGAGCACATCGCCCCCCGCCCGGTCGACGGTGAAGCTGTTGTGGCCGGGACCATAGATGTGGCGCGCGGCGTCGGTGCGGAACACCGGCTCGGGCGACTTGGTCCAGGCGGCGGGGTCCATCAAGTCGGCATCGTCGCGCGCGGTCAGCATGCCCATGCAATAGCGCGCATCGGTGGCGCTGGCCGAATAGGTCATGAAGATGCGGCCGTTGCGGATCAGCGGCGCGGGCCCCTCGGCCACCTTGAACCCCTGTATCTCCCAAGGCAGCGTCGGCACGGTCAGCCGGGTCGGCCGCGCCGCCAGCGTGGTCGGCGTCGCCATCGGCGCCAGATACAGGTTGGAATTGGTGTCGATCCCCGGCTCCTTCTGCGCCCAGGCCAGATAGCGGGTGCCGCGATGGACGAAGCTGGTCGAATCGAGCGTGAACGTATCCCACGGCGTCTCCAGCTGGCCGAGCACCGACCAGCGGCCGGTCACCGGGTCCGCACCGTCGCATTGCAGGACATAGGTGCGGATATGGAACACGTCGCCGCCGTCACCCGCCGCGACATAGACATACCAGCGGCCATCGATCCGATGGATTTCGGGCGCCCAGATATGCCCCGCCATCCGACCCGATGCGGGCCGCCGCCAGAGCACCGTTTCGGGCGCGGTCGCCAGCCCGGCGATGGTCTTTGCCCGGCGCAGCACCACCCGGTCATATTCGGGGACCGAGGCCATGAAGGTGTAGAGCCCATCGTCCTGAAGCGCGATCTGCGCATCGGCGCGCTGGCGGATCAACGGATTGCGCACCCGCTCGCCCCCGGCGGCACCGGCCCGCGCCAGAAGCGGCGCGGCGGCCAGCGCGGCGCCCCCCGCGACCAGAGCGCGCCGGGTCATCTCGATCTGGGTCATGGGTTTTCCTTTCCGATGAAGGGCCAGCCCGCCGCGTCCCAGCGCAACCGGGCGATGCGCAGCGTGGGGGCTCCCCCCGCCGCCGCGTCATAGGCATGATGGATCAGATAGTCGCGGCCGCCGCGATCGTGCAGGACACCGGCATGGCCCGGCCCGCGAAACCGGTCGCGCCCCGCCGCATCCGCCTGCAACAGCACCGTCCCGCCGCCATCCAGCATCGCGCGCCCGGCGCGGTCGACATAGGGCCCCTCGATCGCGCGCGACCGCCCGACCGCCAGATGATAGCTGCTCTTCACGCCGCGACAGCATAGGTCGAACGAGACGATCAGCCAGTACCAGCCGCCATAATCGACGATGAACGGCGCCTCGATCGCATTCGCGCCGCCCGCCCCTTCGCCCGGCCCGCGTCGTGCGATGGGTTTCGGGACCGCGCCGGGCATGGCCTTGCCGGTGCGCGGGTCGAGCCGGATCAGCTGGATGCCGCCCCAGAAGCTGCCAAAGGCCAGCCACTCGCCCCCCTGCCGGTCGCGGGCGAAGGCGGGATCGATCGCGTTATAGGCGTCGCCCGCCTTCGACGCGACGACCAGCCCCTCATCGCGCCAGCCATAGGCCGGGCTCGCCGGATCGAGCGTGGCAGAGGTCGCCAGCCCGATCACCGATTGCTGCCGACCGAAGCGCGACACCGAGTAATAAAGCCGGTAGCGGCCCCCGACCCGCGCGATGTCGGGCGCCCACATCTCGCGCGCGCCAGGCACCGCCGCCAGCGCCCAGTCGGGGATGGCAGTCAAAGGCGACGGCAACGCGGTCCAGTGCCGCAGATCGCGCGACCGCCGCGCGACCAGCGGCACCCGGTCCCGCTGCCCGGTCGAATAGCTATGATAATCCAAGCCTTCGCGGATCAGGACCGGATCATGGGCGGGCACCACATCGCCCGACAGGGCCATGTCCTGTGCGGCGACGGGATCGATGGGCATCGAAAGCAGGGCCATGCCCAGCAGCGCAGGACGCAAGGCGCACAGGCTCCGGAATCGGCGCGGCTGGCGCATGATGCTTGGCGTCCTCCCATGATAAAGCCGTGATTTTGTCCGGCTATTGATGACAGCGATATAGTCCGACATATGCGATGGCAAGCGGCTTTCGCCCGTGGCCGCGGGATCGCGTCTGCCCCTCTTGTCGCACGCCCGGCGACGCGGCACTAAGCCGTCATGCGGATCGCGATTATCGATACCAGCAGCACGCGCGCGGCGATCATCTCGGACGGGCTGCGCGAGGCAGGGCTGACCGATCTGGTGGTGATCGACCCCGGCGGGCCGCTGGCCGCGCAGGTCGAACGCGCCGCGCCCGAGGTGGTCCTGATCAACCTCGAAAATCCCAGCCGCGACGTGCTGGAGGATTTCTTCGCCATGTCGCGCGCGCTCGACCGGCCGATCGCGATGTTCGTCGACCAGTCGGAGCCCGAGGCGACGATGGCGGCGGTCGATGCGGGCGTGTCCGCCTATGTCGTCGACGGCCTGGCCAAGCAGCGGATCAAGCCGATCCTCGACCTGGCCGTTCGTCGCTTCCAGGCCTTTTCCCGGCTCCAGACCGAATTGGCCGAGGCGCGGACCGCGCTCGCCGACCGGCAGGTGATCGACCGGGCCAAGGCGATCCTGATGCGGCGGCGCGGGCTGGACGAACCCGCCGCCTATGCCTTGCTGCGCAGCCATGCCATGACCACCAACCGCCGCATCGCCGACGTGGCCGAGGCGATCGTGACCAGCGAGCAGTTGATGGGAGACCTGCCATGACCGCCGAGACGTTCCGTATCGGCTTTCTGCCGCTGGTCGATGCCGCCCTGCCCATCCTTGCGCGCGAACTGGGCTTTGCCGAGGCCGAGGCGGTCGAGATCGAACTGGTCCGCGACGTGACCTGGGCGGCGGTGCGCGACCGATTGCTCTATGGCCATACCGACGCCGCGCATCTGGTCGCGCCGCTCGCCATCTCCACCGCCTTGGGGCGCGACCGTCCGGCGGTGCCGATGGCGGTGCCCTTCGCGCTGGGCCTGAACGGCAATGCGATTACCTTTTCGACCGCGCTGGGCGAGGCGGTGGGCCTGGGCGAGACGCTAGGCGATCCGGTGGCGATCGGCGCGGCGCTGAAGGGTGTGGCCGAACAGCGCCGGGATGCGGGCAGGCCGCTGCGCTTCGGCGTGGTGCATCGCTATTCCAGCCATAATTACATGCTGCGCTACTGGCTGGCGGGGGTCGGCATCCGGCCCGACGCCGATGTCGAGATCCTGGTCACCAGCCCGCCCTTCGCCGCCGACGCGCTGGCCGCCGGAGAGGTGGACGGCATCTGCGTCGGCGAGCCGTGGAACTCGATCGCGGTCGATCGTGGCGTGGGCCGGATCGCCCTCGCCACCGCGCAGATCTGGCGACGCGGGGTGGAGAAGGTGCTGGCGCTGCGCGGCGACCGGGCGGAGGAGCGCCGCGACGGCGTTCTCCGGCTGATCCGCGCGCTCCACGCGGCGGCCGCGCATTTCGTCGATCCCGAGACGGTCGAACAGAGCGCGACGATCCTGTCGCGCCGCGAATATCTGGACGCGCCGGTCGATGCGGTCCTGCGGGCGATCACCGACCGCATCCGCGTCGTACCCGGCGGCGAGCCGGTCCATTATCCCGACTTCATGTTCCAGTATCGCGAGGCGGCGAACTTTCCGTGGCGCAGCCAGGCGGCCTGGCTCTATGCCCAGATGGTGCGGTGGGAGGGGCTGCCCTTCTCCGCACAGGATGCCGCGACCGCACAGGGCGTGTTCCGCCCCGATCTCTATCGCGCCGCGCTGGCCGGATCGGGCGCGCCGCTGCCGGGCGCCAGTTCCAAGCTGGAGGGCGCGCTGGTCGAGCCGATCGGCGCGGGCTCGACGCAGGGACGGCTGGTGCTGGGCAGCGACCGCTTCTTCGACGGCCGCGCCTTCGATCCGGATGACATTCCGGGGTATCTGGCGGGATTGCCCTGACGCCCCTTCCCGGCGCGAGGGAGGATCGATTGCTGCGATTGCGAAAGGGACTTGCGCCGGGACCGCGAATCAGGCAATTTTCCATTCGCCCGGCAATGGCGTCGGGCACGAGATAGCAGCGAATGCCGCTCCAACGACGGGGTAGCACGCTGGCGGAAGCGGGCTGAGGCGCGCGTTCCGCTTGGAGGCAACGAAGCCGCCAGGATGTGACCCACGGGTCCACGTCCTGGCGGCTTTTTCCGTTTGAGCCCGGATCAGGGGGAGAAAGCACGATGGCGACGGCATTCTGGGACGACAGCAAGACAGGGAAGGCAGCGGATGACGGCGGCTTCTGGTCGAGCGGACATACGCCGACCCTGATCGCGGCCTTTCTGTATTTCGATCTGGCGTTCATGGTCTGGGTGCTGCTCGGGCCGCTCGCGCCGCAGATTTCGGCCACCCTCGCCCTCACCCCGGCGCAAAAGGGCGTGATGGTCGCGGTGCCGACGCTGGCGGGCGCGATCCTGCGCGTGGTCAACGGCCTGCTGGTCGACCGGATCGGGCCGAAGCGCGCAGGCGCGATCAGCCAGATCATCGTGATCGCCGGGCTGTTCTCCGCCTGGGCGCTGGGCGTCAGCAGCTTTGGCGGCACGCTGGCGCTGGGCGTCATCCTGGGCTTTGCGGGCGCCAGCTTCGCGATCGCGCTTCCGCTCGCCAGCCGCTGGTATCCGCCCGAGCATCAGGGCAAGGCCATGGGCCTGGCGGGCATGGGCAATTCGGGCACGGTGCTCGCCGCACTGTTCGCCCCGGCGCTCGCCAAGCTGTTCGGCTGGAACGCGGTGCTGGGTCTGGCCTGCATTCCGCTGGGCATCGTCTTCCTGACCTATATGGTGATGGCCAAGGACGCGCCCGGCGCGCCGCCGCCGCGCCGGTTCGTCGAATATCTGGCGCCGCTGCGTCAGGCCGATGCCTGGTGGCTGATGGGCTTCTACGCCGTCACCTTCGGCGGGTTCGTCGGGCTCGCCGCCAGCCTGCCCATCTATTTCACCGATCGCTTCGGCCTGACCCCAGTACAGGCGGGCTACGCCACCGCCGCCTGCGTCTTTGCGGGCTCGCTGGTGCGGCCGATGGGCGGGGCGCTCGCCGATGCGATCGGCGGCGTGAAGGCGCTGATGGCGGTGTTCGCCGCCGCCGCCGTGACGCTGACGGGCGTGGCGATGGTCGACGGGTTTGCGGCCTCGCTCGCGCTGTTCGTCCTGTCGATGCTGGCGCTTGGCGTCGGCAACGGCTCGGTGTTCCAGCTCGTGCCGCAGCGTTTCTCGGCCGAGATCGGCGTGATGACCGGTCTGGTCGGCATGGCGGGGGGCATTGGCGGCTTCTACCTCGCCTCCTCGCTGGGTCTCGCCAAGCAGTGGACCGGCAGCTTTTCCGGCGGCTTCCTGATCTTCGCCGGACTTGCGCTGGTCGCGCTGGCCGGGCTGCTGACGGTCAAGGGCCGGTGGCGCCGGACCTGGGGCGCGGCCGAAGGCGTGCGGATCTGATGACGATGCGCAGCCCCGCCCTCTTCCTCCTGTCGAGCTCCGCCCTGGTCGCGGCCCCGGCCGCCGCGCAGACGGTGACGCTGAAGCCGCTCGTCGATGCCCGGCTGCGCTGGGAGCAGGTGGACCAAGACGGCCTGCCCCTCACCTCGGATGCGGTCACCGCCCGCCTCCGTACCGGGGTGGCCGCCACCTCGGGCCGCTGGTCGGCCCTGGCGGAGGCGCAGGGCAATCTGGCGATCGTGCCCGATTATTTCGACGGGGTCCACCCGAATGCCGACCGCCCGCTGATCGGCGATCCGCAGAGCATCGGCCTGTACCGCGCCCAGGTGCAGTACAAGTCGGCCCCGCTGACCCTGACCGTCGGGCGGCAGCGCATCACGCTGGACGACGAGCGTTTCGTCGGCCAGGCCGCGATCCGCAACAACGGCCAGACCTTCGACGCGGTGCGCGCCGAGATCGTGCCGGTGAAGGGCGTGAAGGCGGATGTCAGCTATGTCTGGGGCGTCCGCACCGTCTGGGGCATCGACGGGACCGGCGTGCGGCCCCGCTCGGTCGGCGGCAACACCGTCCTCGCCAATCTGGGCTGGGCCTCGCCGATCGGTACGCTGACCGGCTTTGCCTATCTGATCGACGAGGACGAGGCGGCGGTGCAGGGCTTTCGCCTGTCCAGCCAGACCTATGGCACGCGCCTTTCGGGCATGCGGCCGATCGGCAAGGCCAAGCTGTCCTATCAGGCCAGCTGGGCGCGGCAGTCGGACTATCACCGCAATCCCAACCGCTATGCGGCCGATTACTGGCTGGCAGATCTCGCGCTGGACTTGAACGGCCCGCGTCTGGGCGGCGGCTATGAGGTGCTGGGCGGCGATAAGGGCCAGGCACTGACCAGCTTCCAGACGCCCTTGTCCTCGATCTTTAAGTTCCAGGGCTGGGCCGACAAGTTCACCACCACCCCACCCGACGGCATCCGCGATCTCTATGCCAGCACCGGCTGGGGCTGGAAGCAGGTCGGCGCGGTCAAGGCGGTCAGCCTGTCCGCCACCTGGCACCGGTTCGAGAGCGACCGTCTGGTCCGCCATTACGGCGACGAGATCGACCTGCTGGCGCAGGGCAAGGTCGGCCGCACCACCGCCTCGCTGCGCTACGCCGGTTATCAGGCGGATCGCTTCGGCGCGGATACCAAGAAATTCTGGCTCCAACTGGACTGGACCATCTGATGGAACACACCCCCGTCGTCGCGGCGACCGATACCCGCGAGCACCTCATCGTCATTGGCAACGGCATGGCCGGGTGCCGTGCGGTCGAGGAATTGCTGGCGCGCGATCCCAGCCGCTACCGCATCACCATCTTCGGCGCCGAGCCACTGGTGAATTACAACCGGATCATGCTGTCGCCTGTGCTGGCGGGCGAGAAGACGTTCGACGAGATCGTCATCAACGGGCTCGACTGGTATGCTGGCAACGGCATCACCCTGGTCAGCGGCGATCCCGTCACCGCGATCGATCGCGTGGGCCGGACGGTGACCGCCAAGAGCGGCATGGTGCTGAACTATGACCGGCTGCTGATCGCGACCGGCTCCGACCCGTTCATCATCCCGGTGCCCCGGCCACAACTTGCCCGGCGTCATCAGCTTCCGCGACATGAAGGATGTCGAGCACATGCTTGCCGCCGCCGAGCGGGGCGGCAGCGCGGTCGTGATCGGCGGCGGCCTGCTGGGCCTGGAGGCCGCGCATGGCCTTTCCTTGCGGGGCATGAAAGTCACCGTCCTCCACCTGATGCCGACGCTGATGGAACGGCAGCTGGACGAGGCGGCGGGCTGGCTGCTGAAACAGGCGCTGGAGGCGCGCGGCCAGACCGTGCTGACCGGCGCCGATACCGCCGAGATCGTCGGCGACGGCAAGGTCGAGGCGATCCGCCTGAAGGACGGGCGCGAAATTCCCGCTGACCTGGTGGTCATGGCGGTCGGCATCCGCCCCTCGGTCGCGCTCGCCCGCGCCGCCGGGCTGGACGTAGGGCGCGGGATCAAGGTGGACGACCATATGGTCACCTCCGATCCGCGCATCCTGGCGGTCGGCGAGTGTGTCGAGCATGACGGGCAGGTCTACGGCCTGGTCGCGCCGCTCTGGGACATGTGCCGCAGCCTGGCCGATGCGCTGACCGACGCGCCCTCAGGCTATCGCCCCACCGCCACCGCGACCAAGCTGAAGGTCGCCGGGCTCGACGTCTTCTCGGCAGGCGATTTCGGCGGCGGCGACGGCGCGGAGGACATCGTCCTGCGCGACGCGGCGCGCGGCATCTACAAGCGCGTGGTGGTCAAGGACGACCGGATCGTCGGCGCGGTGCTGTACGGCGACACCGCCGACGGCAACTGGTATTTCGACCTGCTCAAGAAGGGCGAGAGCGTCGGCGACATTCGCGACGCGCTGATCTTCGGCCAAGCCTTTGCCCAGGGGGGCGCCTCCGCGGACCCTAAGGCGGCCGTTGCGGCGCTTTCCGACGATGCGGAAATCTGCGGCTGCAACGGCGTGACCAAGGGCAAGGTCTTCGCCTGCATCGACGGCGGCGCGCACAGCCTGGATGCGGTCCGCTCGGGCTGCAAGGCGTCGGCGAGCTGCGGCTCGTGCACCGGCATCGTCGAGAGCCTGTTGGCGATCCGCCTGGGCGGCGAGGTCGAGGCGGGACCGAAGACGATGTGCAAATGCACCAGCTTCGGCCACGACGACGTCCGCCGCGAGATCGTCGCGCAGGGGATGCGCTCGATCCCCGAGGTGATGCAGAAGCTGCACTGGTCGACCCCCGATGGCTGTTCGTCCTGCCGCCCCGCGCTCAACTATTATCTGCTCTGCGCGCTGCCCGGCGAATATGTCGACGATCAGCAGAGCCGCTTCGTCAACGAGCGGATGCACGCCAACATCCAGAAGGACGGCACCTATTCGGTCGTGCCGCGCATGTGGGGCGGCATCACCAGCCCCAAGGAGCTGCGCGCGATCGCCGATGTGGTCGAGAAGTTCAACGCGCCGATGGTCAAGGTGACGGGCGGCCAGCGGCTCGACATCTTCGGCATCAAGAAGGAGGATCTGCCCGCCGTCTGGGCCGATCTGAACGCGGCGGGGATGGTTTCCGGCCATGCCTATGGCAAGTCGCTGCGTACCGTGAAGACGTGCGTCGGTTCCGAATGGTGCCGCTTCGGCACGCAGGATTCGACCGGCCTCGGCGTCAAGCTGGAGCGGGCGACCTGGGGCTCGTGGATGCCGCACAAGTTCAAGATCGCGGTGTCGGGCTGTCCGCGCAACTGTGCCGAGGCGACGATCAAGGATTTCGGCGTGGTCTGCGTCGACAGCGGTTACGAGCTGCACGTCGGCGGCAATGGCGGGATCAAGGTCCGCGCCACCGACCTGCTCTGCAAGGTGGCGACCGAGGCGGAGGCGATGGAGATGTGCGCGGCCTTCATCCAGCTCTATCGCGAGGAGGCGCGCTATCTGGAACGTACCGCGCCGTGGATCGAGCGGGTCGGGCTGGCCTATATCCAGTCGCGCCTGCTGCCCGACGAGGAGGCGCGGGCCGAACTCGCCCGCCGCTTCTTCTTCTCGCAGAGCTTCTCGCAGGACGATCCCTGGGCGGCGCGGGTCGCCGGGGCCGAACGCGAGATCCATGCACCGATGGCGCGCTTTCAGCCCGCCAGGGAAATGATGGGAGAAATGGCATGATGGGCGAGTGGCTGGATATCGGCTGGCTCGAGGAAATTCCCCTGCGCGGCAGCCGCACGGTGCAGGTCGAGGGCGGCGATGACATCGCCGTCTTCCGCACCGGAGACGACAGCGTCTTCGCGCTGCTCGACCGCTGTCCGCACAAGCATGGGCGGCTGAGCCAGGGGATCGTCCATGGCGGCGCGGTGGCATGCCCGCTGCACAATTGGCGGATCAGCCTGACCACCGGCGAGGCGCTGGGCGAGGACAAGGGCTGCACACCGACCGTGCCGGTGAAGATCAGCGGCGGCCGCGTGCTGATCTGCCGCGCCTCGACCCTGAAGGCGGCGGCGTGAGCAGCATCCACCTCCCTCTCCCCTCCGGGGAGAGGGTCGGGGTGAGGGGCGGGTGTCTCACCGAGCCGAACCCCTCTGCGAGGCCCCTGCCCCTCACCCAACCCTCTCCCCGAGGGGGAGAGGGCTAATGACCATCAAGACCACCTGCGCCTATTGCGGCGTCGGCTGCGGCATCCGCGCGACCGTGACCGGCGACCGGCAGGTGCGGATCGAGGGCGATCCCGACCATCCCGCCAATCAGGGCAGGCTCTGCTCCAAGGGCACCCATCTGGGCGAGACGGTCGGCCTGGAGGGTCGCCTGCTCCACCCGATGATCGGCAAGCGCCGCGCGAGCTGGGACAAGGCGCTGGACCTTGTCGCGAAACGCTTTCGCGACACCATCGCGCAGCATGGGCCGGACAGCGTGGCCTTCTACGTCTCGGGCCAGTTGCTGACCGAGGATTATTACGTCGCCAACAAGCTGATGAAGGGATTCATCGGCTCGGCCAATATCGACACCAATTCGCGGCTGTGCATGTCGAGCGCGGTGGCGGGTCACAATCGCGCATTCGGCGAGGATATCGTGCCCGCCAGCTATGACGATCTCGACGAGGCCGACCTGATCATACTGGTCGGCAGCAACACCGCCTGGTGCCACCCGATCGTCTATCAGCGCATCCGTGCCCGGTGCGATGCGGGCGCGAAGCTCGTCGTCATCGACCCGCGCCGCACCGAAACGGCGGAGCAGGCCGACCTTCACCTCGCCATCCGGCCGGGCAGCGACGTGGCGCTGATGAACGGCGCCCTCGCCTGGGCACGTGCCGCGGGCGTGGTGGACGCGGACTTCCTCTCCGCCTCGGTCGCGGTGCCGGAGGATTTCTGGGCGGCGCTGGAAGCGGGCAGCGACCTGTGGTCGGTCGCCAGGACCTGCGACGTCGCGCCCGCCGACCTGCGCCGATTCTACGAGCTGTTCGCCGCCACGCCGCGCACGGTGACGATGTTCAGCCAGGGTATCAACCAGTCGGTCACGGGCACCGATCAGGTGAACGCGATCCTCAACCTGCACCTTGCGACGGGACGGATCGGCAAGCCCGGCGCGGCCCCCTTCTCGATCACCGGCCAGCCCAATGCGATGGGCGGTCGCGAAGTCGGCGGGCTCGCCTCGACGCTGGCCGCGCATATGGACTTCGCGCCCGAGAATCGCGCCCGCGTGCAGCGTTTCTGGGCCTCCCCCGCCATCGCGCCCAAGCCGGGCCTGAAGGCGGTCGATCTCTTCCGCGAACTGGGCCAGGGCCGGATCAAGGCGCTATGGATCATGGCGACCAACCCCGCCGTCTCGATGCCCGACGCCGGGTCGGTGCGCGAGGCGCTGGCCGCCTGCCCCTTCGTGGTGGTCAGCGATGTGATCGCCGAAACCGACAGCTCGGTGAACGCGCATGTCCGCCTGCCCGCCGCCGCCTGGGGCGAGAAGGACGGCACCGTCACCAATAGCGACCGCACGGTCAGCCGCCAGCGGGCACTGTTTCCCCTGCCCGGCGAGGCCCGGCCCGACTGGTGGATCGTCAAGGAAGTCGGCCGCCGCATGGGGTGGAAGACCGCCTTCGCCTATGACCGCCCGGCCGAGATCTGGCGCGAGCATTGCCGCCTGTCCCATTATGAAAACGACGGTTCACGCCTGTTTGCGCTGCCCGGCCGGTCGAGCGGCGGCAATGCCGATTATGACGCGATGCAGCCGTTCCGCTGGGGCGGCGTGCCCTTTGCCGATGGCCGTTTCCCCACGCCGGACGGCCGCGCCCGGCTGGTTCCCGTCGCACAGAAGACGCTCCCCGAGCCGCTGCGCGACTGGCCGATGACGCTCAACACGGGCCGCTACCGCGATCATTGGCACACGATGACCCGCACCGGCCTGGCCCCCAAGCTGGCGCGTCACCGCGAAGAACCGCTGGTCGAGGTCCATCCCGACGATGCCGCGCGGCTGGACCTGACCGATGGCGGGCTGGCGCGGGTCGGCACGCCGCAGGGAACGAGCCTCTACCGCGTCTCGGTCAGCGCCGGGCAACGGCCGGGCGAGCTGTTCGTGCCGATCCACTGGACCGACCAGACCGCGACCGGCGGCCGCACCGGGCTGCTTTCCCGCCCGCTGACCGACCCCTATTCGGGCCAGCCTGGCTTCAAGCGCACCCCCGCCGCCATCACCCCCGTCGCGACCCGCTGGCGCGGCTTCGTCATCCTGTCGGGGGAGGCCCGCGCGACGCCGGATTGCCTCTGGGCAACGCGGGTCGCGATTCCCGGCGGCTGGTTGTGGGAAGTGGCGGGCGACGGCGATGCCGGGGCACTGGAGACGATGCTCCCCAAGGGCCAGCGGATCGAGGCCACCGATCCCGCGCGGGGATCGCACCGGATCGCGGTGATCGCCGACGGTCAGCTTGCTGCCGCCCTGTTCCTGACCGAACGCGGCGAATTGCCGACACGCGATTGGCTGATCGCGCAGTTGAGCGCCAGCGAGGTCGCCCCCACCGTCCTTGCGGGTCGCGCGCCCGGTGCGCCGGTCGATCGCGGCGCGATCGTCTGCGCCTGTTTCGATATCGGCGTGCGGACCATCGTCGCCGCGATCCGCGACCAGAAACTGACCGATGTCGCCGCGATCGGCGCGGCTCTGGGCGCGGGCACCAATTGCGGATCGTGCCGCCCCGCCCTTGCCCGCCTGCTCACCGAAGCCCAGGAGCCCGCCCATGCGCATGGATGATTTTCCCGCCGGTTCGGTCTGGCTGGTCGGTGCGGGTCCCGGCGATCCCGACCTGCTGACCCGCAAGGCCGAACGCCTGATCGCCGCCGCCGACATCGTCTTCTACGACGCGCTGGTGGGACCCGATATCCTGGCGCTCGTCCCCGACACCGCCGAACGGGCGAGCGTCGGCAAACGCTCGGGCCGTCATTCCAAGGACCAGGGGACGATCGACAGCTTGATCGTCGCGGCGGCGCGCGCAGGGCGGCGCGTGGTCCGGTTGAAGGGCGGCGATCCGTCGATCTTCGGCCGCTCGACCGAGGAGATCGACGCGTGCCGCGCCGCCGGTATCCCGGTTCGGATCTGCCCCGGCATCACCGCGGCCAGCGCGGCGGCGGCATCGGGCATGATCTCGCTGACGCTGCGCGGCCTGTCGCGCCGCCTGACCCTGGTGACCGCGCATCTGCGCGAGGGCGAGCCGCTTTCGCTCGACTGGCAGGCGCTGGCCGCGCCCGATGCGACGCTGGCGGTTTATATGGGCCGCGCCGCCGCGCCGGAGATCGCCCGACAGCTGATGGCGGCGGGCATGGCGCCGGAGACGCCGGTGATGATCGCGGTCAACGTCTCGCTCCCCTCGGAGCGACTGATCACCGGCCGCCTCGACGCGCTCGGCTTCCTGACCCGCACGATCGGCGACAGGGACCCCGCGCTGCTGCTGATCGGGGAGGCGGTGGGGGCCGGGCGAGTCGCGGACGGCGGCATCACGCTTCCCCGCCGCGCTGCGGTGGAGGCATAGCCCCAACCCTATGCGCGCACTATGCGAAAGGGCGAAACCGCGCTCGAAATGCTATGCCGCGCCCGATAGGTGGACAGCCGCAACAAGGATTGTGGCATGGCAAAATGGCATCGCTCCCGACGCGCCGATCTGGGCCTGCGTGCTCTCGGAGCCATTCTCTGCGGGCTCGCCTATCTGGCGATCCGGACGCTTTGCGCCCTCCCCTCCACCGCGATGGCGGCGCATCTCCTGCCGGCCGAACTGGCCACCGCCGGCTTCCTGAGCGCCAGCGCGGGGAGCGCTCTGGCGATGCTGGGCGCGCATCTGTTCGACGACATGATGGTCAGCGCCCGCTGGTGACGGTGGAAAGCCATATCTAGGGCATCGGCGACCATCCTGTTCAATCGGGTCGATCCTGAGCCGGTGCGCTTTTCCAAGCCTCCGCAGTCTCCGCAGCGAACGCCGCATAGCGCCTCGGCGCGCGGCCCAGCAATGTCGTCATGGTCGAAAGGTCTTCGGCGCTGGCGCGGGCGCCATGACGCTGGAAGGCGCGAAGCATCAGCGCCAGATCGTAAGCGAACCCCGCTGGCACGAACGGCTTGAGCCGATCCTGGAACACATCCAGATCGTCACCGGCATAGGTCACGGCACGGCCAAGGGCTTCGCTCCAGATCCGCGTGATCGTCTCCGGCGTCAGATCGTCCGGACCGACGATATTATAGCTGTCCCTGGGCAGCGGGGTCGGGGCCGCGTGGCGCCGCAGGAGCTGCTTGGCCGCGATCTCGGCAAGGTCGCGGGTATCGACGGCCGCAATGCCGACATGGCCCAGCGGCATGCCATAGACCCCATGATCCAGCAGCTGCGCCTTCTGCCCCAGGTCGTTCTGCATGAAATAGGCGGAGCGTAGGGTCGTCGCGGGCAGATCGCATCGTTCGATCATCCGTTCCGCCGCGACCTTGCAGGCGAAATGCGGAACGTCGGCATGACGATCGCATTCGAAGACCGACAGATAAACGATCCCGCGCACACCCGCGTCCCGGGCCAGAGCGAGCGCGGTAAGCGTCTGGTTCAGTTCGTCCGGAACGTTGGGCGCCACCAGCAAAAGCGTCTCAACCCCCTCGAGCGCGCTCCGCATGACCTCGATATCGGACAGGTCGCCCTGCACCGGCGTCACACCGGCCGGGAAGCGGGCCTTGTCGGGCGAGCGCGTCAAAGCCCTTACCGGAACAGCTTGCGACGCGAGCATGCGGGCGACGTCCATACCCGTATGGCCGGTGCTTCCCGTCAACAGAATGGCCATTGGTCGCTTCTCTTTCTCTGACTGTGTCGGTGTTCGGCGCAGTGGCCGGAGGGTGTTTGAGGAAGGCTGTGGGCGCACGCGACGGCGTCAGGCCGATCGCCTAACGGGATCGCACCATCGAGGAGAACACGCCGTCGCGGTAAACCCAGCCGTGCAGCAGAGCCGCCGAAAGATGAGCGATCACCACGGCGAACAGCAACCAGGCCAGAATGCCATGGGCATCGCGCAAAAGGGCATAGAGCGTCGGGTCGACCGGGGCGATCGGCGGCACATTCCATCCCTTGATCATCCTGACCGGCCAGCCCCCGGCCGACCGCATCCCCCAGCCGAGGAGCGGGATCAGGACCATCAGGCCGTATAGCATCCAGTGGCTGCCCAGCGCCGCCAGCGCCTGCCAGCGGGGTGTCTCGGCCGGTAGCGGCGGTGCACCGTGACGCAACCGGTTGGCCAGCCGGACGACGACCAGCAGCAGGATGGCGAGCCCGAGCGGCTGGTGCAGGTCGAGCAGGGCCGGACGCCAGGTCAGCGACGTCGTCATGCTGACACCGATGAACAGCATGGCGAAGATCGCCGCCGCCATCGCCCAATGCAGCACCCGCGCCAGCCGATTGAAATGCCTCTTGTCCGTCATCGGCCGTCCTTCCTGCCGACCGCATCGGTGGCCCGGCCATAGCCGATCTCGCGCAGGCGGGCGTTATAGGAATGCGCGTAGATCCCGCCGCGCGCGGCCAGCACCGGATCGTTCGTCAGCGCCATACCCTTCGGCACCAGCGTCGGATCGAAATTGACGTCCCGGCATGCCCCCTTGGCCTGGTCGACCACACGCGTGACCTCCAGCGTGCCGCCGACGATCTGCCTGCGTGTCGCGGGCCATGGCTGCGACGGATCGTCGACGGGGTCCCCCGGCTCGGCCAGTTGCAGCACGAGGTCCCAGCGCAGCGGGCCGTGCGTCAAACGCTCGGCAATATCCCTGAACAGGTGATCGCGATTGGCCTTGGCGCGCTCCTCGACGCTCCAGCCGGTGAAATCGGCATGCGGGCGCCACCACCATCGCACCGGCTGGCGGCGGCCATCCGGGCCGACGAACAGATAGGCGTGGATCGCATAATAATGCACGCCCGCGAAGCTGCTGGGCCATGGCGCCCTGGCCTTCGCTTCGATGACGCCGCGCGCCTCGGGATAGACGCGGTAGAATGCGGCGACCTTCGCCGGATCGGGCTGGCCGGTCGCCGGATCGGGCGCAAAGGCCGCGATGCGGGCGAGGAAGCCTTGCGCATCATGCGTCGGGAAGAGCGGCTCATTGTTCATTTTCATGCGCCATTGCTCACCGTCATCGGCGGCGATCAGCATGGCCATGCTGACGGTGCGTGTCGAATTGTCCGGCGCATAGGGATCGGCCGTTCCGATCGAGAAACGACCGATCGCCGGTGTCTGCGCTTGGGAAAACACGCGCGATGTCGAAATCGACGCGGCGGCCCCGCTCGCGCGGAAGACCCCGTCGAAGCAGATGCCCTTGCCATGCGCGCGGCGATAGCCTGCCGGAAAGGATTTCGGCGTGTCGGCCAGGAAGGTCGAAGTGGTGATCCGGTCGCCGACCAGTCCCGCGCTCCAGGCAAATGCCGCGCCCAGCGATCCGGCGATCGTCGCGATGCCGACCAGCGGAAGCCAAGCGCGTCTCAACGAACCCCTGCCAGCCATAGACGACTCCTGATCCCGCTCGATCACCCCGACCGGCGCTTGCTTGCCCCTGACATGCGATCTCTAGCCGCAAAGACTTGCGACGATTAGATGGACAATCCCGAATGAGCTGGTGAATGATATCGAACAATGGGCCGACATCTTCAGGAAATCGCCGCGTTCGTGGCCGTCGCCGACCGGCTCAGCTTTCAGCGGGCCGCGCTGGATCGCGGGGTCACCCGGTCCACGCTCAGCCACGCGGTCCGGACGCTGGAGGAACGGCTGGGGGTTCGGCTGCTCAACAGGACCACGCGCAGCGTTTCGCTCACCGAGGCCGGTCGCGTCCTGCATTCCCGTGCGAAGCAGGCATTGGGCGACCTCGACCACGCCGTCGATGCGATCGACGATTTCCGCGACCAGCCGCATGGATCGCTTCGCATCACCGTGCCCCGGTCGGTCAGCGCCAGCATCATCGGGGCGGTCACCGCGCTGGCCACGACCTATCCCGGCTTGTCGGTGGAGATCGATGCGAACGACCAGATGGTCGACATCGTCGCCGAGGGTTACGACGCCGGTATCCGGTTCGGCATCGCCATGCAGCAGGACATGATCGCGGTGCGGCTGAACCAGGCATTCCACTTCGCGGTCCTCGCCTCGCCCGCCTATCTGGCCGGGCGAGACCTGCCGATGAGCCCGGACGACCTCGCGCACCACCGCTGCATCCTGTACCGGCTGCCGAGCGGCGTGTTGACACCCTGGATGTTCGAGCGGAATGGCCAGATCAGCAAGACGAACGTCGCGGGATCGCTGATCCTCAACGATCAATCGCTCATGATCGAAGCCGCCCTGCAAGGCGCCGGCCTCGCCTTCGTCTTCGAAGAGGGGGCGCGGGCCCATCTGGACAGCGGGCGGCTGATCCGGTGCCTGCCCGATTATCGCGCGCAGTTCAGCGAATTGTTCCTTTATTATTCGGGGCACCGGCATGTGTCCGCCGCCCTCAGGTCGCTTATCGACCATTTGAAGAGTCCGAAGTGAAACGGCGGTGGCGAAGAGTTCGCCCGCATCGGCCAGCCGGGCGGATCTGAACCACGCCGGGTTTGCCGGAGGCCCCGATGACGCCAATCGGGTCAGCGCGACGCCTGCCCGCTTCCACGTCCGTGGATCATTGTGTGAAGGCCGTTCCGGGGCCTCCTGGCAAGCGGACGGAAAACGCGGCCTTGCCAGCATCGCCAATCTAATAGTTTTATGAACCGATCGCCATGATGACGCTCTTAACCTCCGCAGCGTAGACGCGCCACAAGAGGGAGGCGTCGTATTTTCCCCTACATATGCTCAACCCATAATGGTATTCGCAATATAACGTCGACTTCACATTCCGTGTCAGCGGCGCAACATCCGCGCGACTTTTGGATCATGAAATATTGGCGTCATTTACAGCCGGAACGCGCCACCAATACTAGGTCCACCTACGAAATATTGCCGAGGCCACAGGTCACGGAAAAAGGGTGGAGTATCGAGACATGACCAGCGTATCCGTCATCCGCGCAACCCTGTTGCGGGGAACCGCCGCGCCCGCCGTGCTGATCGGCAGCCTTCTGGTGGCCAGCCCGGCGTTGGCTCAGGATAACGCCACCCCGGCTCAGGGCGCGCCGTCCGCCAGCACCGCCCCCGCCGCTGCCCCGTCCGACACCAATGGCAAGGACATCGTCGTCACCGGCACGCTGTTCCGTCGTACCAATACCGAAACCCCCTCGCCGGTCACCATCCTGTCGGCCGACAATCTGAAGAAGGCCGGGATCAACAACGTCTCGGACGCGATCCGTTCGATCTCGGCCGACAGCAGCGGGTCGATCCCGACCGCCTTTGCCAATGGCTTCGGCGCAGGTTCTTCGGCGGTGTCGCTGCGCGGCCTGACCGTCAACTCGACGCTGACCCTCATCGACGGGATGCGCACCGCCAATTATCCGCTGTCGGATGACGGCCAGCGCTCCTTCGTCGACCTGAACACCATTCCCGACGCGATCGTCGACCGGGTCGAGGTGCTGAAGGACGGCGCCTCGTCCAGCTATGGCGCCGACGCGATCGGCGGCGTGGTCAACATCATCATGAAGAAGGAAATCACCGGCGTCGCCGGCACGCTGGAAGGCGGCGTGACCCAGCGCGGCGATGGCGGCGAGCAGCGCGCGACCCTGACGCTGGGCACCGGCAAGCTGAAGGAGCAGGGCTTCAACGTCTATATCAGCGGCGAATATCAGCATGACGACCCGATCTGGTCGCGCAATCGCGGCTTTCCGTTCAACACCGCCGATCTGACCCGCATTGGCGGCGACAACAACCAGGCCGGCTCGGTCGTGCCCGGTTCGACGACCAGCGCGCTGGTCGCCCCGACGACGCAGCTGACGCCCGGCAACATCCTGTCGGGTTCGGGCGTGGCCAACGGCCCCTTCCAGGTCCTGAACCCCAATGGCTGCACCGGCACCACCTCGCCGGTCAGCGGCGCGCTGGGCAATGGCTGCACCCAGAACACCGTCGCCGATTACGGCCAGATCGCCCCCGAACAGACCCGGTTCGGCGTGACCGGCCATGCGACGGTGCAGGTCAACGCGCAGACCCAGGCCTATCTGATGGCCTCTTATTACCAGAACGAGGTTCTGGCGGCGGGCGGCCCGGCCAATATCCGCTCGATCAACCCGATCAACACCCAGAACATCGTCTTGCCCGCGGTGCTGGCCAATGGGCAGTTGAACCCGAACAATCCCTATGCGGCGTCGGGCCAGCCCGCCGCGATCCGCTATCTGTTCGGCGACATCCCCGCCTCGTCCGACTATAAGAACCATGTGCTGCGCGCCGCCGCCGGGATCGACGGCGCGTTCGGCGACGGCTGGACCTATTCGGTGTCGGGCACGATCGCGCATAGCTGGCTCGACATCACCCAGAACGGCTATCTGAACCTGGCCGCGCTGACCAACGCGATCAACAACGGCACCTATAACTTCGTCGACCCGACGCAGAACAGCGCTGCGGTCCGCAACGCCCTGTCCCCGGCGGTCCATACCCAGGCGACGACCGACCTGGACATGATCCAGGGCGTGATCACCAAGGAGGTCGTGCAACTCCCCGGCGGCCCGTTGCAGGTCGGCGTCGGCGGATCCTTCCGCTACGAGGCGCAGAACGATCCCAACCAGAATCCGAACCTGACCACGCTGGGCCTCAACCAGTTCTCGGCGATCGGCCATCGCACCGTGGAGTCGGGCTATTTCGAGATCAACGCGCCGATCCTCACCAGCCTGGAGATCGACGGATCGGGCCGCTACGACCATTATGAGGAAGGCTATAACCGCTTCTCGCCCAAGGTCGGGATCAAGTTCACGCCGTTCAAGCAACTGGCCCTGCGCGGCACCTTCTCCAAGGGCTTCCGCGCGCCGAGTTTCGCCGAAAGCGCGGGCACGGTCATCGGCTTCACCTCGACCAAGGCCCCCTGCTCGATCCAGCTCCAGCATGGCGCGACCGCGACGGCCACCGGCTGCACCGGCGGCAGCGCCTATAACCAGAGCTATTCGATCGGGTTCAACACGGTCGGCAATCCCAACATCAAGCCCGAATTGTCGCAGAGCTTCACGGCGGGGGCCGTCGTCCAGCCGACGCCCTGGCTGAGCTTCACCGCGGACTATTACAACATCAAGAAGACCGACGTGATCACCGGCGGTCCGCTGTCCAACCAGGCGCTGGCGGCCTTTTACGGCAATGGCACGATGCCCGCGGGCTATTCGGTGACGCCCGACGTCATCGACCCCGCTTTCCCCAACGCCCCGACGCGCGCGCTGTTCGTCAATGCGCCCTTCGCCAATGCGGCGGCGCTCAAGACCTCGGGCATCGACGTGTCGGCGCAGGTGCAGTTGCATCGCGATGATCTGCGCTTCACCAGCCGCGCCGAGGCGACCTACATTCTGCATTATCTGTTCAAGCCGAGCGCGGACCAACCCTATACCGACTTTGTCGGCACCCAGTCGCCCTATGTGACTTCGTCGGGTGCGGGCACGCCGCAATGGCGCGGCAACTGGCAGAACAGCGTCGACTACGGCCCCTACTCGCTGACCGCGACCACCTATTACGTGTCGGGCTACAAGGCGGTCGGGTTCGACCAGTTCGGCACGATGGATTGCAACGGCGGCAGCACCTATGGCGGTTCCGACCCCAACTTCAACTGCCATGTCCGCCGCTTCATCGACGTCGACCTGGTCGGCAGCGTGCGGGTCAACGACAAGTTCACCTTCTATATGGACGTCATCAACCTGACCGACGAGAAGGCGCCGTTGAACGCGGGCAACTATGCCGCGACCAACTATAATCCGACCTATACGCAGATCGGCGCGGTGGGGCGGACGTTCCGCTTCGGCGCGAATTTCCGGTTCTGACGACCGGCATCGGCGGGGGGCCATTGCGGTCCCCCGCCGACCACGGACGAAGGCTGGCGCTGGCGTATCCGTCGGGCCAGGTCTCGATCGGGTGGCTTGGCGGTGCCCGCCAGGCTGCGACGCGCCAGTTCCGCCAGCCTATTTACGTTGACGACCAGATGTCATTTAGTTATGTTATCTCATTACATAGTATAATGTTCATGTCGTGGCCCTATAACCCTATGCCCGTGCTCATAGCGCCTCTGCCCGCTTGTCCGAACGCGTGCCAGACATTCTCGCCCGGCCACATCCTCGTGCATGTCGGCTCCGCACCGCTCTGGTCTGAACCGAGACCGTGACGACCCTGCCCTTCCTGCTCGGCGCGATGGCAAGCCTGTCGACCTATGTCGGCGGCAGGCTGGCGATGCGCTGGGGGCAGCGGCGCGACCTGTTGTTTGGGCTGACCGGCGGCATGGTCATCGGGCTGGCCCTTCTCGATCTATTGCCCGAGGCCCTGGAAAGTGGCGAAAGCGTACACGGCGCCGACATCGTCTTCGGTGCGACGGTGGCTGGCGTGGCCCTCTATATCCTGCTTCACCGGATGCCAGCCGCCGGTGCGGCGGGGCGGATCAGCCTGATCCTGCACAGCGTGATGGACGGCCTCGGCATCGGCATCGCCTTTCAGCTTTCGAGCGCAACCGGCTGGCTGGTCGCGATCGCGGTGCTCGCGCATGACATGGCCGATGGCGCCAACATGGTCGGCTTGAGCACGCTGGCGGGCAAGACCGAACGCACGCATCGGTGGCTCATCGTCAATGCCGCCGCGCCGCTGGCCGGTGTCGCGATCGGTCAGGCCGTGCCCGTCGATCTCGAACGCTTCTCGCTGCTGCTTGCGCTCTTCGCCGGTGGCTTCCTCTATATCGGCGCGTCGGAACTGCTGCCCCGCAGCCGGTGTGGACGGTCCGGTGCGGCAAGCGGGCTGGCGAGCCTGTGCGGCATCGTCGCCATGGCCGGAGTGGTTCATTTCGCCGGTTAGCCTTCCACGTCTTTCCTCAGCCTCATCAAAGGAACTTATAGCCTCATGCGCCTTCTGACGATCCCCCTCCTGACCGCCCTGACGATCGCAGCCCCCGCCCTGGCGCAGGATGCGCCCAAGGACGCGCAGCCCGGCGGAAAGTCTCCCGCTGCGATCCATGACGAGAAGGTGGCGCAGGATCTGGCCGACGCCTGGGTGGCGCCCCCCGCCAAGGAGCAGGAAAGCGTGACCGCGCACAGCGTCGTCGTCGATGGCCGCACGCTCAAATATCATGCCACCGCCGGGACGGTCACGATCAAGGACGACGACGCCAAGCCGACCGCCAGCGTCTTCTACGTCGCCTATACGCTCGACGGCGCCGCGCCCGGCACGCGGCCGGTGACCTTCTTCTACAATGGCGGTCCCGGCTCCTCGTCGGTGTGGCTGCACATGGGGTCTTTCGCGCCGGTGCGGGTGAAGACCGCCAATCCCGAATATATCCGCCCCGCCCCCTATGGCTTTGGCCCCAACCCGGACACGCTGCTGGACAAGACCGATCTCGTCTTCATCGACATGGTCGGCGCCGGCTATTCACGCCCGCTCGGCGATGCGAAGGGCAAGCAGTTCTGGGGCGTCGACGAGGATGCCGACGCCTTCGCCAAGACGATCCTTCGCTGGACGACGAAGAACGGCCGCTGGACCAGCCCCAAATTCCTGTTCGGCGAAAGCTATGGCACGACACGCTCGGCGGCCCTCGCCTATCAGTTGCAGGATCGGGGCATGGCGCTGAACGGCGTGGTGCTGCTCTCGTCGATCCTCAACTACGGCATCGAGCAGCAGGGTTATGACCAGAGCTATATCAGCTATCTGCCAAGCTATGCCGCGACCGCATGGTATCATGATCGCCTCGCGAACAAGCCCGCCGATCTTCCGGCCTTTCTGAAGGAGGTACGCGCCTTCGCCGCCGGTCCCTATGCGCAGGCGCTCAGCAAGGGACAGGATCTGTCCGATGCCGAGGAGGATGCGATTGCCACCCGGATGGCCGCCTATACCGGCCTGTCTGCGACCTTCATCAAGCGCGCCAAGCTGCGCGTCGATCTCGGCCGTTTCCAGAAGGAGCTGCTGCGCGACCAGGCGCTGACGGTGGGACGGTTCGACAGCCGCTATACGGGGGTCGATGCGGACTCCGCTGGCGAGAATCCCGATTTCGACGCCTCGGATACCGCGATTTCCGGCGCGTTCGTCACGACGTTCAGCGACTATGTGCAACGCGACCTGAACTACAAACCGGGGCTGGATTATCGCATCGGCACCTATGGCCTCAAGGACTTCGACTGGAACTGGAAGCATAAGGCGCCGGGATCGGGTTATCCGATGAACAACCCCGATGTCGCCGTCGATCTCGCCGCCGCGATCCGCACCAACCCCTATCTCAAGGTCCTGTCCTTGAACGGGTGGTACGACATGGCGACGCCGTTCTTCGCCACCGAATACGACATTTCGCACATGCTGCTGGACAAGAAATTGCGCGGCAATGTCAGCTTCAAATACTATCCCTCGGGGCACATGATCTATCTCAACCCGGACGCCTTGCACCAGCTCCATACCGATCTGGCGAACTTCTATGACAAGACGCTGGCCGCGTCCGTGCAGAACCGTCCGGCGGGGCGGGAACGCTGACGATGCCGGGCCTCGCCCCCGCGGGTCTGACTGGCGTTTCGAGCTTACCTTCTCCCGCCCTTCGCCGAACCAGCGCGGGCGGGAATGCGGCGGCTGTCTTGATCGGCATCTTCCCAACGTCGCCCCCAGCCCGAACCGCTGGCACCGCCTCAGCGGAGCCAGCGGCGGACCAAAGCGCCGTGCCGCGCGCTTCTGGCTATGATCAACGCGTCCTGACCCTAGAAACGGTAGCGGATCACGCCACCATAGGTCCGCGCCATGAAGATGACGTCGCGCGGCTGATCGGGATAGCCGTAGAAGCTGCGCCGGGCGCTCGCCAGGACGTTCTGGACCTGAAGCGAGAACCCGAGGTTCTTCAGCGGCCCGTTGGGAATCGTATAGTTGATCGCCGCGTCCATCCATTCTCGTGGAATGATGTAGCTCGAATTTTCTATCGGCGAAAATTGCTGATCGAGTTGCGTCCCATTATAATTGAAGCTTACCCGCGCGTTCAGCAACCCTCGTTCGAATAGCCCGGCAACGTTATAGACATATTTGGCGACACCAAAGATTGGCGCCTTCACCGGCGGGGATGATTTTGCGCCGGGCAGGCTGTTATAGGTCTGTTCGGATTCGGTATAAGTGAAATTGGCACTCGCGCCGAAATTCTTCAAAATGCCCGGCAGGAAAGTGAAGAAGGTCTGCGCCTGCGCCTCGACGCCGCGCCGATATCCCGAGCCAGCATTATACGGACGGCTGACGGTATAAAGGCGCCCGTCCTGCCCATTCTCGAGCAATTCCTCGGTCTGGAAGTTCGTGATGCTGCCGTTCAATTTCCAGTAATAGGGATTGATCGTGATGAGGCCGACCCGCCCGAAATAATATTCGAAGATCGCGTCGTAGCGCGTCGTCCGCTCCGGTCGCAGATTGGGGTTGCCTGCGGACCCGAAACCGTTGACGTCGCTAAAGGATACAAAGGGGGTCACAAGGCTCACGTCCGGACGGCGAACACCGACATTATAAGACAACCGGGTCTGAAACTTGTCGGAAAACTTGATGATCGCCGTGACCGTCGGCTCGACCGAAACATAATTGCCCCGACCGGATAGAGGCTCGACAAGCAAGGTATCCGTTGTGACGCCGTTCACCACGCGGCGCACGGTCCGCGAACTGTAGGACAAGGCGGAGCTGGTCCAGTTGGTGATGCGCGCGCCGATCAAACCGCTGATCGGGAAGATCAGCTTGGTGTTGTAATATGCGGTCGCATAGGCCGCGACGCTGCGTTCGGTGGCCCGGAAGAACTGCGAACGGTCTTCCGGAAGCTCATCCGTCGCGAAGGCCGGGAAAAATGGCGTGAGGAACTGCCGCAGAGCGGCATAGTCGTCGCGCGCTGCGGAACGATCATAGCTGAGCCACCGCGCATTGTTGACGACGCCGGTTCCTCCGAACCCCTCGGCGATCGGCACCAGTTTGCCCCAGCCCGCAGGCAGATCCGATAGCGGAATCTGCAGGGCGGTGGCGTTCCGGCTCCCATAGTCGCGCGACCGCTGCGTCTGCGTGAATCGCATACCCACCTGGAACCGATCAATGAAATTGCCAAATGTCCGCAACGTCAGGTCGGCACGGGTAAAGATGCTGCTATTCTGGCCCCTCAGCCGGTCTTCGAATACGCCGAAGAAGCGATATTGATTGGGGTCCAGCAAGTCGAGATTGCGGAACTGAAGGTTCATCATCGGAAAGCGGAACTTGTCCGATGCGAATTCGACGTCATAGACGGGCCGATTGACGAAACGATTGCGCGTTTCCAGCTGCGATCGGTCAAAGTGGCTGCCGGTGACGGCAATCTCGGTGGTCGCGTCGAACCGATCCTCGCTATGCCGTCCGGACAGTTTGAGCAGGTAATTGTCGCTGTTCTCCTGGTTCAGGTAGGAGATCGGCCCCACCTGATTGACGGGCGACACGGTGACCGATGCGATGCGATTGGTACCCGGAACCAGCGTGATATTACTTAGCGCGGGCAAGGCGTTGGTGGACGTCGCCTGGATCGTGATCGGCATGTACAGCTGGTTGGTATGCCGATCGAATTTGGGCGTCGCATAATTGCCTTCGAGCACGATGCTGGTCTTGTCATTGGTCCACTGGACCGAAGCGCTATAGCTGGGCGTCGCGCGTGCGCCGGTCGTGTACTGGAAGAAGACCTGATTGGGCGCATAGGTCGGCAGCGGCAGGATTTGCGGGCCGACGACCTGGCGCGTCTGAACCTGTCCAAGCGGATCATTACGTGCCTGGGATTCCAGGAACGGGTTCTTGTTCCAGGTGAAACCCAATTGCGCACCCAGATCGCCGATCCCGGTTTCGAAGCGATAGTTCACGATGCCGGTATAGGTCTGGTTATACTGACGCGCCTGATTGTTGTAGCGCGCCGCAACGTTGCCGCTGAAGGTGAAGCCGTAGTTGAAGTCGGTCGGCTGGCGGAACTGGATGTTGATCGTGCCCGCGCCTGCACCGTCCACCTGATCGGGCGTTCGCGTCTTGTATACCTCAACCGACTTGACGAGGTCGGAAGGCAGATCGGCGATCGAGGCGACGCGTGCCGCACCGCTTTCGATCGGGGTGCCGCCGATCGTAGTTTGCACGCCGCCCAGACCGCGCAGCTGAATATTGTCGACCTCGCCTTCGCGCCGGAAAACATTGATGCCCGGGATAGAGGCGATCACGTCGCCGACGGTGTTGTTCGGCAGCTTGCCGATGTCGTCGGCCTCGACGATGTCGACGATCGTGTCGGCCTTTTTCTTTTTGTCGCGCGCCTGAGCCAAGCTGCTGCGAACACCGGTGACGACGACGTCCTTGTCCTTTTCGTCCCGCAGCGCGTCATTGTCCGACTGCGGGGGCAAGGGCTTGTCGTTACCGGCCTTGTTGCTGGCCTTTTTTGATCCGCCCTGTTCGACATCTTCCGGCGGCAGGCCCGGAACCATCGCGAGCGTGGTGAGCGCAGTCAGGCGCGGCGGCATTGTCACAAACTGCGGCAAATCCTGCGCGAAAGCCGGTCCGGCGGCCGCGCACCCGGCGACGATCAATGCCATCGTCGACGCTCGAACGAGCAAAGCTGTGTGGCTCATATCCCTGTTCCCCCATTGACCTTCTTGTCCGGTCTGCGGCGACGCTCTGGTCGCGCGGACGACGGCACCCCCCGGTTGCGTCAGCCGCTGTTGGCGCTGCTTTGCTTCAACACGCCATTCAGCCCCGCCGGGAAGAAGCCTCCAGAGGTCGTCGTTGCCTGAGTCATGTAGAAGGTGTTGATCGTCAGGTTGGGCAGGCGACCATAGATTTCGCCATCACCGTCCGCCGGATTGATATCCGCCGTGGCCAAGCCCGATCCGGTGGTACCGGCGGCGACCCCGCGATCGTCGTCGACCGGGGCGAAGGTGTCGCGAATGTCGCTCAACCGGATCGTCGACTGGCGCAACTGGCTGCCCGAAACGCCCCCCCGCGCGAACAATTGCGAGCGGATGAGCCCGGCATGGGCCGCGCTGGTTCCCAACAGGCCCGCCGCGACATCGATATTGCTGGCACTGACCATCAGGGTGGCCACACCGCGCCATCCCGCCATGACCGCGTCCTCGATCAGGAAGGCGCCCAGCAAAAATTGCTCTTGATTGGCGTAGACGTCGCCGATCACCGCCGTGCTTGCCGTCGAATTGACGGTGGAAGTCGGCGCCGAGGCCAGCGCATTGTATCGCCCGAATACGCCGTCCGTGCCGGTGGCCAGATTGATGGCGGGGCGGGCGGGTGCCGAAGAACCGAGCACGGCGCGCAGACGAACGACTTGGTCGATCTTTTCCGCCGCAATCTCGCGCAAGATGTCAGCCAGAATGGGGTCCGCGATTGTTACCGCACGGGGGCCCGTTACGTCGCCTGCAATCCCGGAACCGCTCGTCAGACTTGCGGGCAGCGGCGCCCCCAAAATCGCTCGGCTGTAAAACTCAGCCTGGAGATAATGGAGTTGGAGCATCAGGACGAGCATGTCCGTGTCGGTCACGGGCAGGATCGTCGGGGTTGATGTGGCCGTCGGTGTCGGGTTCGTTTTGGCGAGCGGAGACTGATCGCCCTCACCGCAGCCTGCCAAAATCATGACCTGCCCGAGCGCGGCACCGACCGCTGCACGGCGCAGGAAGCGCCGGCGATCGCTATTCGGCGCTTGCCCCCCAGGCGCATCGGCAAAGGACGACGCGTGGGCGGCGTCTGTAATGACGGAGTTTCTCATATGGGTATCCTCCAAGACGAAGGCAGCGGGTCAGGCGCTGGCGCTGGTACGGATCGTGCCGTTGACCCCCTCGGGAAAGAAACCACCGGACGCGGTCGCGGCGCTGCTAAGATAGAATTGATTGAGCATCTGCCCCGCCGAGCGGCCGCTTACCGCGCCGTCAGATTGCGCGGGTGCGATATTGGCCACCGTGATGGGCGAAGCCGACACAGCAGTCGTTCGGGTGCGCGGCGACACACCCTGGAAGACGCCGCCGCCATTCAGGCTGTTCTGGTACGCAGCGATCTTGTCGGCATTGTCGCGCAACCGCTGATTGGTTGCGCCGCGGGCGTAGAGGTAGCTGCGGATCGTGGCGAGGTGGATCGCTTCGGCTCCCAGCAGGCCGGTGAAATTCTGCACCACCACGCGGTTGCTGATCGTCGACGCCAGACCGCGATAGGTTGCGACGCTGACATTCTTCAGGAAGAACATCGCATACAGGAAGTTTTCTTCCGATGCATAAGGATTGAAGGTCACCCCCGCGCCCACAACCCCGGCCTGCTGCATCAACATCGAAAACGGAGCGGTTGGGGAAACGGAGATATCGATCAGCGGCTGGCGGACCGATAGCGCTCCGATGACGTTGCGGATCGGCAGCAGATGATTGCGATTGTCGTTCGCCATCTCCTGAACCATTGAGCGCAAGACGGTGTCGGAGAAGGAAACCGCCGCTCCGCCACGTACCGCGACACCGGCGATCCCGTTCCCGGTCAGACGATCAGCCGGCACGGCTGCCGCCACCGCCGCGCTCTCGAACTGAGCCAGGAGATATTCCATGTTTAAGACGAGATTAAGCGCGTCGATATCGCCAGCGGTTTGCGCCTTGGCGGGTGTCGCCGTCATCACCGCACCGGCGAGGACCGCTGATGCGAAAGCCGCACGTATCACTTCCCTGCGACCCGTATAGTCGCAGGGCTCCCTAAGGGATTCCATATTCCCTCCTCCCGTTGCTTGCGATCTTTGTATACGAAACCGGCGTCTCTGGCAATGTTGTATTACAAAAATGGGAGAAAGAATGTGTCATCCTGTCGTTGCAGCGCGACGGAGTTTCGCTGCAAAACTTATGATCCTATATTTTCAGGATTTATTGGATCGCTCAGATTATGGGATTGCGCGCCCCAGAACGACGCGACGCCTAGTCAGGCCAATGCGCGATGGCCTCCTATCGGCAGGCGAATATGGTTAAGATAGCCAGAACCGTTTGGTCAAAATTCAAAACCGGAAATTTTATTGTTTAGACACAGGATTTTACCCGGCCTTCGACGTGACATTTATCTGAGCGATCGATCGAAGTCGGATGTCCGGCGAAGGGAATGCGCACGGCATCCTCAGGCTTGTCATACAATTTCAAACTTCAGCGACTCAGCGTGCCAGCCAGCCGCCATCGACTGCCAGAATATGGCCATGGACATAGTCGGCCGCAGAGGACGCCAGAAAAACGGCAGCCCCTCCCAAATCCTCGGGCTCTCCCCAACGATGGGCCGGAATACGGTCGAGGATCAATTGGTGGCGCGTCGCATCGTCTCGCAGGGCCCTGGTGTTGTTCGTTGCAATATACCCCGGTGCAATCGCGTTGACGTTAATGCCGCTGGACGCCCACTCATTGGCCAGCAGCTTGGTCAAACCGCCGATACCGCTCTTTGCGGCGGTATAGCTCGCCACCCGGATGCCGCCTTGAAAGGTCAGCATAGAGGCGATGTTGATGATCTTACCCCGGCCCTTGGGAAGCATCGTACGGGCGGCGGCCTGGGACAGGAAGAACGCGGACTTCAAATTGGTATCCATCACCGCATCCCAGTCGGCCTCGGTGAAGTCCACCGCATCCGCCCGACGGATGATCCCCGCATTGTTGACCAGAATGTCGAGCCCGCCCAGTCGCTCGACGGTTTCCGCCACGATACGACCCGCCGGAGACGCCCTCGACAGGTCGGCAGCGATCAGTCCCACCTTTCGCCCCATTGCGTGGATACGCTCGGCAGTGTCTTCGGCAGGCGTTCGCCCGACCGCCGCGATATCTGCACCTGCCGCCGCTAAGGCAATGGCGATCGCCTGACCAATGCCCGTATTGGCACCCGTGACGATCGCAACGCGACCCGTAAGGTCGAACATCCGATCCGTCACACCAACTGGCAGATGTCACACACCTGCATATCGGCATAATCCATATTTTCCCCCGCCATTGCCCAAATGAACGTATAGTTGCTCGTCCCCGCCCCCATATGGACCGACCAGGGCGGCGAAATGACCGCCTGTTCATTCTCCATGACCAGATGGCGCAAATGATCGGGCTGGCCCATGAAATGGAACACTCGGTCATTGTCATCCATGTCAAAATAGAGATAGATTTCGCTACGGCGCTCGTGAACGTGCGGCGGCATAGTGTTCCACACGCTGCCCGGCTTCAATTTGGTAAGGCCAAGGCAAAGGGAGGCACTCTTGCACAAATGGGGAAGGATCAGCTGGTAGATGGTTCGAGCGTTTGAGCCTTCCAGGCTGCCCCGCTCCATCGGGTTGGCCTCGTCCAATGTTACCTTGCAAAGAGGATAGGCTACCTGAGCGGGTACGCTCAGCAGGTAGAAGCGCGCGCCCGCTCCCTCGAAAGTGACGACTTGCGATCCCATCGGCACGTAAAGAGCTTCATACCTGTCCAGCGTGATCGCCTCGCCTTCTACCGTGACGATGCCGCGCCCTTTGCCGATATTGACGACACCCAGTTCGCGACTCGTCAGAAAGGCCTGACCCGCAGCACTGGGCGGTTCGCTATGCGACGGCAGCGTCAGAATTGCGTCGCCCGGCACTGCACCGCCGATCACAAACCGCTCGCCGTGCGAATAGGTCAGGACAAGTTCACCCGGCCGGAACAGATTGGACACGAGGTATCGATCACGAAGATCACCATTGGATGCCCCGTCCATCATCTGCGGATGTGTGGCGTAATATGTCTTTTCGTACACGATGGAGTCCTTGATCAAGAAGGTTGCGCGGGCATGCTGAGCTTTGCCGGCTGCAATCTGGGGCTGAGCAGGTGTAAGGCCGTCAGGGCGGCCAGATAGGCCGTTCCCGCCACGGTAAAGATCAGCGCATAGCTTCCGGTGGCCTCAAGCACGTAACCCACGAATTTGGCGATCAGCATACCGCCGATCGCACCTGCCGTACCGCCGATGCCGACCACCGATGCGACCGCCTGGCGCGGGAAAAGGTCGGAGGGCAAGGTCAACAGATTGGCGGAGAAAGCCTGGTGCGCCGCAGCCGCAAGGCCGATAAGCGACACCGCAAGCCAAAGCCCGTCCACATACTGAACCGTGATGATCGGCAAGACCGCCAGGCCACAGATCGACATGGTCGTCTTGCGTGCCGCATTGGGGGACCATCCCGACCGAATCCAACGGGACGAAATCCAGCCGCCGATCACGCTGCCAGCGTCCGAAATCACGTAGATGACTACCAACGGTAGCCCGAAACCCTTCAGATCGAGACCATATCGCTTGCCGAGAAAGTCCGGCAACCAGAATAGAAACATCCACCAGACGGGATCGGTCATGAATTTCGGTACGGCATATGCCCAGGTTTCACGTACCAGAAACAGTCTAGACCAAGATATTCTTTCGGATACGAGTTGCGGATCGCTTCGGATCAGGGCGAGTTCGGATTCGTCTATTCGCGAATGCTCCTCGGGCCGCCTGTAGATAAGGAGCCAGGCCCCTAACCAGATCACGCTGAAGGCACCTGTCACGACAAACGCGGCACGCCAACCATAGGATAGCGCGATGGCGGGAACGACAAGCGGCGTGACGATGGCACCCACATTGGCCCCCGCGTTGAACAGGCCGACGGCAAGGGCGCGCTCGCGCTGTGGAAACCAGTCGGCCACAGCCTTCAACCCCGACGGGAAATTTCCGGCTTCGCCCAGCCCGAGGGCGAACCGCACCACGACGAACTGTGTGACGGAATGCACAAGGCCATGGGCCATATGGGCAAGCGTCCATATGCCGAACGCGATGGCATAGCCAAATCGGGCCCCCGCTCGGTCGATCAATCGGCCCATCAGGAGAAAGCCGACCGCATAAGCGGCCTGGAACCAGAATACGATGTCGGCATATTGCCGCTCGCTCCAACCCAGATCAGCCTGGATGGCGGGCTTCAGAACCCCGATCATCTGACGATCAATGTAGTTGATGGCGGTGGCGGCAAATAGAAGGGCGCAGACTTTCCACCGATATCGCCCGGAGCGCCGCGCTGCCCCCGCAATAATATCGCCGTCCGTCACCCAATGCTCCTCAGCTTTTGGTGCAAAAAAGCGATATCTGCCCCGAAGGACAGATATCGCAGAGTGGAGACGTCAAATTTCGCCATCGAGAAGAAGGTGGGGGCAAAGCCATTCGGAGAAGCCACGCTCGCCGAACGCCATGAACAAGGCACCGCCTTTGGGAGACAGAAGCCCATCCCTGCGCTGGTTGATGCAGCGATCACCTTCGCCGCCGACGAGGCAACGCGGTTTTAACGCCATGGCAAATACCCCCCCGAGATTCAGTAATTGCACCTAACAATCTATCATACAAATCATACCGCCCGTCAAATGCAAGTCCAGCGAACACCTGATCGAGCACGCCACACCCCATTAAATTATTGTATTTACTCGATAATATTAATTTATACGATTTTTTCTTGCACAACCCTCCGCAGCGCTGCATCCTGTTTGTCATATAAGATTGCAGTAAAAGAGATAATTGCTCATGCTACGGCATGAGGCTGCGGTTTTGATCCGGGCTTGTGCTGCGATACATTGTGGGAAGAACTGATGATACGCGGTCAGCATGCCCCATCTTGAAGCAGAATGTGGCGGATAGTCCGATGAGAGCGGGCACGACGCACAGGGTTCGCCTGATGAAGGGGCGGCCGAACCGAGGCCGGGGCCTGGCAATGCCAGCCCTTCTGCTGACCCTGGCGGCAACGGGGGTGGCATACGGGCAACAGGCGGGGCCGGTCATGCCGATTGACAAGCCGCTACCCCCTCCCCCCGATCGACGGGCCGCCTCTGTCGCCGTGCTGGCCGATTATCGGCACGATGATCTGTTGTGGGAAAACGACCGTACGGCGCACCGCATATATGGGCATGCTCTGGAAGCGGTGGAACCGCCATCAGGGTCCGGGATCGATAGCTGGGGCAAGCAATATCCCTGGCCTTTTGCCGACCGGCAACTTCGCACCGGCGACCAGCATAGCTATCACGGCGAAGGCGTCGACTTCTACAATGTCGGCACCGGACGGGGGGCTGGCGGGCTCGGCGTGTGGCTGGACAATAAGCTGTGGACGTCACGCAACTTCGTCCGCCACCATATTCTGAAGAGCGGCGGCAATGTGGCCGACTTCGTGGTCGAGTATGCGCCCTGGCCGGTCGGAGTTGACCGCCGGGTCTGGGAAACCCGCCGGTTCACCCTGCCGCTCGGCACGCATTTCACTCGCATGGTATCCACCCTGTCCTCGAACCGGCCCGAGGCGTTGATCGTTGGCATCGGGATCGGCAAGAGGACCACAGGCGCGTCCGATGGCCACGTCGTGATCGATCGCCCCCACGGCGTCATGACCTGGTGGGGGCCCAGCGATCAGGTGCATGGCCGGATGGCCATCGCCTTGCGGGTCGATCCGGCGATGATCGTCGACCAGCGTAGCGACTTCGACAACCATCTGTTTCTCGTACGCGTCTCGCCCGGCCACCCCTTTGTTTATTATTCCGGCTCTGCCTGGGATCGCGGCGCGGGGGCCTTCTCCACGCATGACCAATGGCACCGTTATGCCGAAGGCGAACATCTCGATTTCACACCTCCCGCCCGTTGACGAAGGGGAAATCCATGCAGCGACGCGAGTTCATGAGTGCCGTCTTGGGCGGCGGCGCGGCGGCATCGCTGCCATCGGCCGGATTGTCGCGAGAAAAGGGGGCAAAGCCCGCGCTCCTGCCAAGCGGCGTATCCGACCGCGCCTTCATGCTAGGACTGTTAGAAAAGATGGCGTCGCCGATCCTGTCGCGCATGTCGGCGGGGCGCCTGCAAAGCGAATGGAAACCCGAACTCAGCCCGACCTGGGACAAGCGCGATCCCAAAGTATCCTATATGGAAGGCTTTGCGCGCCTGATCGATGGCATCGCGCCCTGGCTCGCACTGCCTGACGGCGAGGATGCCGAAAGTCGGTTGCGGCATATTTTGCGCGAACAGGCGGTGCAAAGCTATGTCCATTCGGTCGACCCCGCCAGCCCGGACCGACTGGGCTGGGAAGGCCATGGTCAAGCCCTGGTCGACAGCGCCTACTTCACCAGCGCGCTCCTACGAGCGCCGAAAAGTCTCTGGGACCCGCTGGATGCCAAGACCAAACAGCGCATCGTCTCGGCCATCAAGGGGCTTCGCCGTATCTCGCCGCCCTATCAGAATTGGCTGCTCTTTGCCGCGATGAACGAAATCTTCCTTTTGTCGATCGGCGAGGACTGGGACCCCATGCGCGTCGACATGACGGTCAAGCTGTTTGCAGGCGATTGGTATGCAGGCGACGGCTGGTATAAGGACGGCGACAGTTTCCATTATGACTATTACAACAGCTATGTGATCCATCCGATGATGGTCCAGGTCCTGGAAACTCTGGCGACGCACAAGACTTCGTTCAACAGCTTGCGACCCCAAGTCGAATTCGACCGCGCCCTGAAGCGCATGAAGCGGTTCGGGGAGCATCTCGAACGCATGATCGGACCGGACGGTGCCTATGCCGCGATCGGCCGTTCGCTGACTTACCGCATCGCGGCGCATCAGGTTCTGGGCGTGCTGGCATGGCGCCATTGGTTGCCCGAAGCGCTGCCCGCGCCGCAAGTGCGAGCGGCGACGGTGGCAGCGGCACGGCGCATCTTTGCCGACCCCTCGAATTTCAATGCGCAGGGCTTCATGACCATCGGCTTCACCCGCGCCCAGCCGACATTGGGCGACTGGTATTCCAACGCCGGGAGCATGTATATCGCGTCCGAAGGATTGATTGCCCTGGGATTGCCAGCAACCGATACCTATTGGGCGTCGCCCGCTATGCCGTGGACCATGCGACGCGCCTATTCCGGCGAGGATTTCCGCAAGGACTATCCGGTTGGTTATTGAGAGCGGCCACCGCCCCACATGACTGGACCAATGGGACGCAACGGCATATTGATATGACAAACACGGCTTAGCAGGAATCTTCGATGGCCAAGGCCGCTTCTATGGCAGACGAGCTATTTGCAAAGCTGGAAGCCAGCATTCTCTCCGGTGCTTTGCAGCCCGGCGAGCAGATGCCCACGCAAAAGGCGATTGCGGAATCCGAGGAGGTCAGCCGAACGGTCGTCCGCGAAGCCGTTGCGCGACTGGAAGCCCAGGGACTGGTCGTGGCCCGGCAAGGGTCTGGCGTCTATGTTGCCGAGGACGCCCGCTACCGCGCATTCCAGGTGACCCGTAACGAACTATCGGAATTGGCCGATGTCATCCGGCTCTTGGAAACCCGATTGGCGATCGAGACCGAGATGGCCGCTTTCGCGGCGGCGCGTCGATCGACCGAAGATATTGCCGCTATGCGGATCGCCTTGCGTCACATGGCACAGGTTAGCGATGATCCGATCGCCGCAGCCGCCGCCGATGTCCAGTTCCACCTCGCCATCGCGCGTGCGACCCGCAACGACTATTTCGTTCGCCTTATCGACTTTCTCGGCCTTCGGCTCGTTCCGCCCCGCAACCTCTATCTGCGCGATCAGCCGGACGACGCGCATCAGGCCTATGTCGCAAAGGTGCGCGCCGAGCATGAGGCCATATTGGATGCCATAACGCGGATGGACGTACCGCGCGCACGGCAAGCGGCATGGGACCATATGCAGGAAAGCCTCAACCGCCATTCGGAACTTAGCGATGTGGAACTGGAAGCGCAGCCGCCTGCCAACACACCCTGAGGTGGGCCCACCCAAAGTTATCCTATGAATTTTGCCATGTTGTGCGGATTCCGTGCGTAATCCGGATCAAGGATGCAATCGCCCGCGACATCCAACTGGCCTGCCATGACCAAGCCGCCATCGCGCAACGACGATCAGGGAGGGACAATCATTGAGCCGTTTCCGCTTCTACCCCTTGGCCGCGCTGACTTGCGCCATGGCCGCCCCACTCGCGGCGGCTTCGGCGGACACGATCGATCCGGTTGTGGTTCGCGATACGGCGGTACGCCTTGCAGACTGGCAACTCGCCCGGCTGGCCCCCCGCCACATCGAAAAGGCAACCGGCGAAACCCGCAATCCCCGTGCTTGGGAACAGGCCGTTTTCTGGGTCGGCATGACGGCGCTCGCTGATATGCCCGGCGCCCCGCTACGCATGAAGCAGGCCCTTTTTGAGATGGGTGAGCGCAATCAGTGGACTCCGGGCCACCGCCCGTATTTCGCCGATGATCATACGATCGCTCAGGCCTATCTATGGGCGGCCCGACGCGGCGCGGGTGCTGCTGCACGCGCGCCGACCCGCATCGTTTTTGATCGCGTCATAGACAAGCCGGCGGTCACCACCCTGGCCTTTGCCGTTCCAAAGAACGGTGGCTATGGCGCGACCGAATGCCTTGATCGCTGGTGCTGGTGCGATGCCCTGTTCATGGCCCCACCCGCTTTCGTGGAAATGACGAACCAGACGGGCAATATCAAATATCGCGCCTTTGCCATGAAGGAATTCTGGGCAACGACCGACTTTCTGTTCGATCCGGTCGAGCATCTTTACTACCGCGACAGTCGCTTCTTCGAACGACGCGACGACCGGGATCGCAAGCAGTTCTGGGCACGAGGGAATGGCTGGGTCTTTGGCGGCATGGCGCGGATCATTCCATACCTTCCAGTCGGGAGCCCAGACCGCAAGCATATGGAAGCGCTGTTCCGTGAAATGGCGGCCAAGCTTCTGACGTTACAAAGGGCCGACGGCTATTGGAGCCCGTCGCTGCTCGCGCCGGAAAACGCGCCGCCCGAGACGAGCGGGACCGGCTTCTTCACCTATGGTTTTGCCTGGGGCATCCGGTCTGGACTGCTGGACCGAGCAACCTATCGCCCGGCGGCCATTCGCGGCTGGAACGCGCTCACCCGGGCGATCCAGCCCGACGGACGGCTGGGTTGGGTGCAGCAGGTCAGCGACCGTCCAGACAAGGTCTTACCATCCGATACGCAATATTACGGAGTCGGCGCTTTCCTGCTTGCCGCATCCGCAATTGCGGATCTCGATCGCCCCAGGACTGGGCGAATTCAGCCCAACAATCGCCCTCATCACTAGAGGCTGTTATGAACCTGCGGCGAACGCGGCAGCCTGCTTCATCATGATGCAGGCGAAAGCGACGACGTGAAGTCCGGCGAGTGTTTGAGCATAGCGTTCATAGTCTTTGACGAGACGGCGGAAGCGGGTTGCCCAGGCGAATGACCGCTCGACGACCCAGCGGCGCGGCAGGAGAACAAAGCCGCGCTTGGCCTGCGGCAGTTTGACGACTTCGAGCGCGATGCCGTGCAAGGCTGCGGCATCGGCGGCCCGCCCGCCGGTATAGCCCTGGTCCACCCAGGCCAGCTCGACCGTGTCGCCGGTGACCGCCTGTACGGTGCGGGCGAGCCGCTCCACCTCGCCGCGATCCTCGGCGCTGGCTGGCGTGACATGGAGGGCCAGCAGATGGCCCAGCGTATCGACGGCCATGGGGATCTTCGAGCCCTTCTTGCGCTTGGCCCCGTCATAGCCGGCCCGCTCGCCACTCTCGGGCGTCGATCGAAGCGTCCGGCTGTCGATGATCGCAGCGGTCGGCTCGGCCTTGTGCCCCGCTGACAGCCGCAGCACCGCGCGCAAGTCGTCCACCAGCGCCTCGAAGCAGCCCGCCGCCAGCCAGCGCTGTGTCTGCTGGTACACAGCTGCCCAGGGCGGCAGATCGTTCGGCATCCACCGCCATGGCGCGCCCGTCTTAACAATGTAGCCAAGGCCGTTGAACACCTCCCGCAGGTCATGCTCCCGCTGCCCGGCATCCTCGCGTTGCAGCAGTAGGTACGGTGCAACCAGCAACCATTCCTCGTCGCTCACGTCAGATGGATACGGCTTGCCGCAAATGCTCATCCCACCTCGGATGAATCAGCAAACCTCTCAAGTCCATAACAGCCTCTAGAGCGGATTCTGATCAGTCTGGATCATAACCACAGGAGGTGAAGTAGTTGGCGCATTCCTGTGGTTGGAACAGATCGACTGAGCTGGCCCCCATTTCGACCGGACGGATTCAAGCCTAAGAAGGAGGCTTGGGGCTATCCCCTAAGCATAGGCTTATGTCCGTGTCCGAAATCATCACCGACGGCGGTCGTCGCCGTCACTGGAGCACGCCTGAGAAGCTGAGGATCGTCGAGGAGACGCTCGATGGTCGCGAGAGCATATCGGTGGTGGCACGCCGCAACGGCGTGGCGCCGAACCTGCTGTACCGCTGGCGGCGGCTGATGCTGGAGGGCGGGAGCGTCGCGGTCGCCGGCGACGACGACGTGACCAGCAATCGCCAGGTCCGCGAGATGGAGACCCGCATCCGCGAACTGGAGCGCCAGCTCGGCCGCAAGACGCTGGAGGTCGAGATCCTGAAGGAGGCGCTGGAGCGCTCACGCCCAAAAAAAGCGAGCTTGCTCATGCACTCGCCGTTGCCGGAGACTATCCGGTGAGCCTGGTCGCCAAGACGCTCGGGGTCGGGCGCTCGACGGTGTACGACCGCCTGACCGGCCGCACCCGGACGCGCGGGCCGTACGCCAAGGCCGACGACGCGGACCTGCTGCCCCGCATACGCCAGATCGCCGCGCAGCGGCCCACCTACGGCTACCGCCGCATCGCGGCAGTCCTCAATCGACAGCAACGCGCCGAAGGACTGGCGCCGGTCAATCACAAGCGCGTCTATCGCATCATGGCCGCGGACCGCCTGCTGCTGGCGCGGCGCTACACCGAGCGGGCCGACTATGGCCATGACGGCGTCGTGGTGGCGATCCGCTCGAACCTGCGCTGGTGCTCGGACGGCTTCGAGTTCACCTGCTGGAACGGCGAGGTCGTGCGCGGCGCCTTCATCATCGACGCCCATGACCGCGAGATCATCGCCTGGCGCGCGATCGCCAATGCGGGCATCAGCGGCTCGGACGTGCGCGACATCATGCTGGAAGCCGTGGAAACCCGCTTCGGCGGTATGCGCGCGCCCGTGCCGGTCGAGATGCTGTCCGATAACGGCTCGGCCTATACTGCCCGCGAAACACGCACCTTTGCCCGGCAGCTGGGCCTCAAACCCTGCTTCACGCCCGTTCGCAGCCCGCAGTCCAACGGCATCTCGGAGGCCTTCGTTCATACCCTCAAGCGCGATTACGTCCGCGTCTCGCCGCTGCCTGATGCTCCCACCGCGTTGACATCGCTTGCCGGATGGATCGAGGACTACAACGACAACCACCCCCATTCAGGGCTCAAAATGCGTTCACCGCGCGAACATCGCGCACTGGTTTCTGCAACCGCCTGAATCCGTCCGGTGAAACGGGGGCCAGATCATCGACCAACCTGCCGATGAGGGACCACAAGCCCGACACGGTGCGTTCGCCGGCCCTGCGCAGCATAGCCTTGAGGCGGGCGAAGGCCTTCTCGATCGGGTTGAAGTCGGGACTGTAGGGCGGGAGAAACATGAGGCGGGCGCCTGCGGCTTCGATGGCTTCACGGACGCCGGCACGCTTGTGGCTGGACAGGTTGTCCATGATGACCACGTCGCCGCGTCCGAGGTCGGGCACGAGAACCTGTCGGACGTAGGCCTCGAACCAGTCGCCGTTGATCGGGCCGTCGAGCACCATCGGCGCGATCATGCCGGTCATGCGCAGGCCAGCGACCAGCGTGGTCGTCTTGCGATGACCATGTGGGTAACCCATCCGCAGCCGCTCGCCCCGCCGGCAGCGGCCGTGGCTGCGGGTCATATTGGTCGCCGTCCAGGTCTCGTCGATGAAGACGAGCCGCGCAGGGTCGAGGTCGAGCTGGCCATCAAACCAGTCCTCACGCGCACTCAGGACGTCGGCGCGATCCTGCTCGATCGCATGCCCGGTCTTTTTTTGCGCGTGATCCCGTGACGGGCAAAGAAGCGGTGCAGCGTCGAGATCGCCACCGTCACGCCCGCCTGACCCAGCTCGCGACGCAGCTCGTCCAGCGTGATGTCGCGACGCGCTTCGTGCAGCGCCAGGATCGTGGGCGCATGCGGCTTCGATCCGCCGCGACCGCGTGTCCCCGCCCTGCGGCTTGGCGGCATAGGTGCCCGTGCTGCGGCGCTGGTCGTGCCACCGGATCACCGTCGCGGCCGCCACACCGAACCGCACCGCCGCAGCCCGGCAACTCATCCCCTCGTCAACCGCGGCCAGCGCTCGCGATCGTAGATCCATCGACAACGGCTTGCCCATCAATGCCGGCCTCCATCCAGCCAGCACCGTGAATCAGATCAGCTCGGCCATGGGAATCCCCCTTCGACTCAGGTCGGCCGGAAAACGCTCTAGGTGATTGGTCCCACGGTTTGATGATGCATCCGTTCGTTGAAATAGAGAAAGGCCGTATGTGAAAGGTGCGTCATGGGTAACGCCACGGCCACGCACGCCGTCCGGACAGCAATATAGCGGGCCAAGCTTCGTTAGCGACGGTCAGCTTTCGAACTTGGAATCAATCCCAAGACGGTTGCGAAGGGGCGCAAGCGGGTAACTGTCGAGGATCTGAAGACTGGGCCGAAGTCCCCTCATTCTGCGATCCGTACGGTCCGCAGACCACCTGCGACAACCGCTTCGTGCGATGGCGAAAGGCGGGCATCTGGGATCGGCCGATGGATGCCATTACCGCCACGCACGACGGCGAGATACAGATGATCGACAGCACCTCCGTTCGCGTCCACCAGCAGGCCGCGACGGCAAAAAGGGGGGTGCAGATCACTGTCTCGGTCGATCACGCGGCGGGCTTACGACCAAGATCCACGTGGTCGTCGATGCGCAAGGCCTCCCGATCCGGCTTGGCTTGACCGCCGGGCAAACCCACGACGGGCAGATCGCCGACACGTTGCTCGACCACCTCGGCCCGCGCACGATCGTGCTCGCCGACAAAGCCTACGACGCCGACCGCATCCGCGAACTGATCCAGGACCAGGGTGCCACGCACAACATCCCGCCGAAGAGCAATCGCAAGTGGAAGCCGTGCTTCAGCAAGCGGCTGTACCGCGAGCGCAACCTCGTCGAGCGGTTCTTCTCCAAGCTGAAGCACTTCCGCCGTGTCGCCACCCGCTACGACAAGCTCGCCACCAACTTCCTTGCCATGATCCAGTTCGCCTCCATGCGGCTGTGGCTGCGAGCTTATGAGTCTACGGCCTAGTTCGCCAAGCAGCCTCGTAACTGAAACACCGCTTGGCCCCGCCAGATGCGCTTCGACAGGATTTGCGAAGCACCGACATCGAGCACCAGCCACCTAACCGAACCCTCCCTGGACCAGCGCGCCAGTCGAGCGGATGAACCGCACTATCGAGAATGGCGACCGTCAAACGCATCCGTTGTGACAGTCATAACCAGCTGCGGACGCCCCTCGCCGACTTCCATGGCTGCCTATAATTTCGCCCGCCGGCTCAAGACGCTCAGCGCGCTCATACCCTTAAAATACATCGCCAGGATCCGGATCTCAGAGCCGGATCGGTTCATCGCCGACCTGATCCACCAGATGCAGGAGTGAACACCAGACGGTATCGACCGCCGGAAATAACAGGAGCCATCATCACGCTTGAGCAGGTACGGGCTCGTCCTTGCCTCGCCACGATTGTAGCAGGCACTCGTCACAAGCAGCGATTTCCGCGAAATACCCAGCCTCTTCAAAAGCTTGGGAAAGTGGTGCCCCTGGCCGGACTCGAACCAGCATGCCTTGCGGCGTTCGATTTTGAGTCGAATGCGTCTACCAATTTCGCCACAGGGGCAGCGAAGGGGTGCTGCTAGACGAGGGTGATGCGTCGCGCAAGCGGGGATTGTCGGCAATATCGCCCCTTATGCCGCAGGCCGATCAATTCACCGGCGGACGCTGGCGATAGCTGAGCGCTTCGGCGACATGGATGCGGCCCACCTGCTCCACCCCCGCCAGGTCGGCGATCGTCCGGGCGACGCGCAGGACGCGGGTATAGCCCCGCGCGGTCAGGCGAATCCGCTCCGCCGCCTCGACCAGCAAGGCGCGGCCCGACTCGTCCGGGGTGGCCCAGCGTTCGAGCCAGGCGCCATCGGCCTCGGCATTGGTGCGGATCGTGACCGGGGCGTCGCGATAGCGCTGGGTCTGGCGCGCGCGGGCGGCGGCGACCCTTTGGGCGACGATCGCGGACGATTCGGCGGCGGCGGGGGCGAACAGGTCGATGGCGCGGACCGGCTGGACCTCGACGGACAGGTCGATGCGGTCGAGCAGCGGCCCGGAAATCTTGGCCTGATAATCCGCCGCACAGCGCGGCGCCCTGGCACAAGCAAGCGCCGCGTCGCCCAGATGGCCGCAGCGACACGGGTTCATCGCCGCGACCAGCTGGACCCGCGCCGGAAAGGTCACATGGGCGTTGGCGCGCGCGATGCTGACCGTGCCCGTCTCGAGCGGCTGGCGGAGCGAATCGAGCACGGCGCGCTGGAATTCGGGCAGCTCGTCGAGGAACAGGACGCCCAGATGCGCCAGGCTCACCTCGCCCGGCCTCGCCTTCAACCCGCCGCCGGTCAGCGCCGCCATCGAGGCCGAGTGATGCGGCGCGCGGAACGGACGCGTGCGGGTCAGCCGTCCTCCAGCCAGCGTCCCGGCGACCGACTGGACCATGGACACCTCGAGCGCCTCGGCCGCATCGAGCGGCGGTAGGATGCCGGGCAGGCACGCCGCCATCAGCGACTTGCCCGACCCCGGCGGGCCGCTCATCAACAGGTTGTGACCACCCGCCGCCGCGATCTCCAGCGCGCGGCGGGCATTTTCCTGGCCCTTCACCTGCGACAGGTCGGGGCCGGGCACGCCGTCCTCGACCACCCCGCCCTGCGGCATGGGCAGCAGCGAATGCCCCTTGAGATGGTTGATCAGCGACAGCAGGTCGGGCGCGGCGATCACCGCCCCGCCCCCGGCCCAGCTCGCCTCGGCGCCTTGCGCGGCGGGACAGATCAGCCCTTTGTCGAGCGACCCCGCATGGAGCGCGGCCAGCAACACCCCCGGCGACGGCCCGATCCGCCCGTCCAGCGCCAGCTCACCGACCACGACATGATCGGCCAGCAACTCGGCATCGATCACGCCCATCGCCGCCAGCAGGGCGAGCGCGATCGGCAGGTCGAAATGCGATCCTTCCTTGGGCAGGTCGGCGGGCGACAGGTTCACCGCGATCCGCTTGGGCGGCAGGGCCAGGCCCATCGCGGCGATCGCGGCGCGCACCCGCTCCCGGCTTTCGCCCACCGCCTTGTCGGCGAGGCCCACCAGGTTGAAGGCGGGCAGTCCGGCGATCAGTTGGACCTGCACCTCGACCGCACGCGCCTCCAGCCCCAGATAGGCCACCGTGGACACGATCGTCGCCATGCAAATCCCCCTGTACGGACGCTCCCCTGCCCGCTTATGCTTCCTGCAAAGGATGCCGCCCGATCGCAAGGGGCGACGGGTGTACGGGTATCGCGTGCGGCGGATTGACTTGAAACCCCGCTTTGCGTAAGCGGCTTGCCACCAAGGCCGTCCTCGTGGCGGCCGTTTGTTATTCAGACGTATCCAAGGAATGAACGATGAAGCGGACCTTTCAGCCCAGCAACCTGGTGCGCGCTCGCCGTCACGGCTTCCGTGCGCGGATGGCGACCCCCGGTGGCCGTGCGGTGATCCGGGCGCGTCGCGCGCGCGGCCGCAAGAAGCTGTCGGCGTAATCACGACGCTGACCCGCCGCCGCGACTTCCTCGCGGCCAATGGCGGGCGACGCGTGGCGATGCCCGGCTTCGTGCTGCAGGTTCGCCCGCGTGACGATGGTGAGGCCACGATTCGCGTCGGCTTCACCGTCACCAAGAAGATCGGCAACGCGGTCGTTCGCAACCGGATGAAACGCCGGTTGCGGGCGCTCGCGCGCGATCTTTTGCCGGTAAAGGGCATTGCGGGCGCCGATCATGTCCTGATCGGACGGCAAGGCGGGATCGAGCGCGATTATGCCGCCCTCACCGCCGAGCTGGCCAAGGCGCTGACCCGCGCCGCCTCGCCCGACACCGGCGGCGACCAGAAACCGCGCGAACCGCGCGTGCATCATGGTCGCGGCAAGGGGCGCAGCCCCCGCGGCGGCGCGCATCGCCAGCCCGCTACACCGTCTCAGGAGCCCGCGTGACCCTGTTCGCGCGGGCCTTGATTCTGATCGCGCGGGGCTGGCAACTCGGCCCGTCGCTCATTTTACCGCCCACTTGCCGCTATCAACCATCCTGTTCGGCCTATGCAATACAGGCCATTGGCCGCTATGGCGCGGTCAAAGGGGGCTGGTTGGCGCTCAAGCGCATTGCGCGGTGCCATCCCTGGGGCGGGCACGGACCCGACCCGGTCCCCTGACGTAACTGGCGTCACAACTGGGGTTTCCACGTGAACCAAGACCGCAAGAATTTCGTCGTGTTCGCGGTGATCGCGGCGCTGATCCTGTTCGGATGGCCGCTCATCCAGAACAAGTTCTTCCCGAGCAACCCGCCCGCGACGAAGATCGTCGACGGCAAGCAGGTGCCGGTGGCCAACTCGACGGCCAATCCGACCGCGACGACGCCCTCGGCGATTCGCGACCGCCGCGTCGTGCTGGCCGAAACCCCGCGCGTGGCGATCGAAACGCCGCGCCTGAAGGGCTCAATCAACCTGAAGGGCGCGCGGATCGATGACCTCGTCCTGCTCGACTATAAGGAAACGGTCGCCAAGGATTCGCCGCCGATCCGCCTGTTGTCGCCCGCCGGCGCGCAGGGTGCCTATTTCGCCGGTTTCGGCTGGCGCACCGACGGGCTGAACCCGCCCGCCGCCGATGCCGTCTGGACCGCCAGCGCGCCCGTGCTGCGCCCCGGCCAGCCGGTCACGCTGACCGCCGCCAACGCGACCGGCCAGCGTTTCCAGATCACCCTGTCGGTCGACAAGGATTATATGTTCACCGTCCAGCAGACGGTGGCGAACGGCGGCAATGCGGCCGTGCCGGTCGCGGCATACGGCTATGTCAATCGCGGCATCTCGGCCGATCCGGACACTTGGACGATCCATGTCGGCCCGATGTCGGTCAATGACGGCACCGCGCATTATGGCCCCAACTGGAAGGATCTGGACAAGGCCCCGACCCGCTTCACCACCACCGGCGGCTGGCTGGGCTTTACCGACAAATACTGGCTGGCGACGCTGATCCCCGACCAGTCCAAGGCCTTTGACGGCCAGTTCCGCGCGGGCGCGGGCCAGACCTATCAGGCCGACTATACGCTCCAGCCGCAAACGCTGGCGCCGGGCAAGCAGATCACCCAGACGACCCGTTTCTTCGCGGGCGCCAAGGAAGTCGCGCTGCTCGACCGCTATACCGACAAGGAAGGCGCGACGAAGCTCGATTACGCGCTCGACTGGGGCTATCTGCGGGTCCTCGAAAAGCCGATCTTCTATTATCTCGACTGGCTGTTCCGCCTGGTCGGCAATTTCGGCGTCGCGATCATCCTGCTGACCGTCACCATCCGCGCGCTGATGTTCCCGATCGCGCAGCGCCAGTTCGCCTCGATGGCGGCGATGCGCGCGGTGCAGCCCAAGATGAAGGCGCTGCAGGAGCGGTTCAAGGACGACAAGGTCCGGATGCAGCAGGAGGTCATGGCCCTCTACAAGCAGGAGAAGGTCAATCCGCTGGCGGGCTGCCTGCCCACGCTGATCCAGATCCCGATCTTCTATGCGCTCTACAAGGTGCTGATGCTGACGATCGAGATGCGGCACCAGCCGTTCGTCGCCTGGATCAAGGACCTGTCCGCCCCCGATCCGCTGACCCCGGTCAACCTGTTCGGCCTGCTGCCCTTCGTGCCCCCGCACTTCATCGCGATCGGCGTGGTGCCGATCCTGCTGGGCATCTCGATGTACTTCCAGTTCAAGATGAACCCGCAGCCGATGGACGATGCGCAGAAGCAGGTCTTCGCGATCCTGCCCTGGGTGCTGATGTTCGTGATGGCGCCGTTCGCGGTCGGCCTTCAGGTCTACTGGATCACGACCAACTGCATCTCGATCCTGCAGCAGCGCCTGCTCTATGCCCGCCATCCGGGCCTGAAGCAGCCGGTCGCCAAGTGAGCGAGCTTCCCACCCCCCTCCCCTCCGAAGAGCCGACCGGTTTTTCGGAGGAGCTGGTCGAGTCGGCGCGCAAGCTGTTCGCCGGTCCCGTCTCGTTCCTGAAGTCCGCGCCCGCGCTGAAATTCCTGCCCGATCCGATCGTGCCGGAAGTCGCGGTGGCGGGCCGGTCGAACGTCGGCAAGTCGTCGCTGCTCAACGCGATGACCAACCGCAACGGCCTGGCCCGCACCTCGAACACGCCGGGCCGGACGCAGGAGCTGAACTTCTTCGACGTCGGCACGCCGCCGACGCTGCGGCTGGTCGACATGCCGGGCTATGGCTTTGCCAAGGCGCCCAAGGACATGGTCAAGCAGTGGCGATTCCTGGTGAACGACTTCCTGCGCGGACGGCAGGCGCTGAAGCGCGCATTGGTGCTGATCGACTCGCGTCACGGCATCAAGGAGGTCGATCGCGAGATCCTGGAGATGCTCGACCGCGCGGCGGTCAGCTATCGCATCGTCCTGACCAAGGCGGACAAGGTGAAGGCGAGCGAACTGGCCGCCGTCGTCGAGCGGACCGAGGCGGAGGCTCGCAAGCGGGCCGCAGCGCATCCCGAGATCCTCGCCACCTCCAGCGAGGGCGGGCTGGGCATTCCCGAACTGCGCGCCGCCGTACTCGAAGCGATCGGCTGAATCGGCCATGGGAGCCCGGCCGCGTGGCGGCGGGCTCCCGTCTTGCCATGACATTCCGGCCACATGTCGGAACCTAGGTCGGATCGGCATTCAGCATTGCTTCTTCCTCCCCTCTCCCCTGGACAGGGGAGAGGGTTAGCGCAGCTTGCCAGCCTGCTGGCTAGCGCAGCTTGGGTGAGGGGTTGAGCGAGCCCAAAGGCTCGCGCGCTCGCTTCGCGAGCGCCCACCCCTCACCCAGCTCCGACTAGGCCTTTGCTTTAGCAAAGACCAAGTCTGCGCAACCCTCTCCCCTCTGCGAGGGGCGAGGGAAGGAAAGGCATCGCTGAATGTCGATCGGGCCGAGACGAACTAACTGATATTGTTGCAAAAATGCAGCGACGCCTGACAAATGTCAGCAAATATGACGCTTTTATTGACCTCCTGTCATACGCAGGAATAGCCCCATGAAAACAAGACCATAACATGGGGAAAGCGTATCATGTCCCGGAATATCCGCTCGCGCGCCTTGCGCGACGTCAGCGCCGTCGCGCTGCTCACTCTGCTTGCGGCCCCCGCCGCCGCGCAGACCCTGCCCCCCAACGCGCCGGAAACCACCACCGCGCAGGATAGCCCGGCGGATCAGGACGCGGCGGGCAGCCAGGACGTGGTCGTCACCGGATCGCGCATCGCCCGTCCCGAGTTCGAAACCTTGCAGCCGACCCAGGTCGTGGGCGCGGCGCAGATCGAAAATCGCGGCTATACCAATGTCGGCCAGGTGCTGAGCGAAATCCCCGCCTTCGGCCCTCCGGGCAATAGCGGCGTCGGCGCCCAGTCGTCCTTCGGCCCCGCCCAGACCTTTGTCGACTTTTTCGGCCTGGGCACCCAGCGCACGCTGGTACTGATCAATGGCCGCCGCTTCGTGTCGTCGAACACCGCCAGCATCTTCGGCCCCGTCTCGGCCGGTACGCAGGTCGACCTGAACAACATCCCGACCACGCTGGTCGATCGGGTCGAGACCGTCGCCATCGGCGGCGCGCCGATCTATGGTTCGGATGCGATCGCGGGCACCGTCAACATCATCCTGAAGCGCAATTACGAGGGGCTTCAGCTCGAGGGCCAGGCAGGCGTCTCGCAGCGGGGCGACGCCCCCGACCAGCGGCTGAGCGTGCTGGCGGGCAAGAATTTCGCCGACGGGCGCGGCAACATCACCATCTCGGGCGAGTATAACCGCGTCACCGGCCTGACCTATGCCGATCGCGAAGTGACCGCCGAGGGCCGCTTCTTCGGTACGCCGACCGATACCAGCTCGCCGTTCCAGCGCATCCTCTATCCGTCGCAGCGTTACAGCGCATTCACCGTGGGCGGCGTGCCGTTCAGCGCGGACGACTATCTCGCCCGCCGGTCGGGCATCCGCAACGCAGCGGGCCAGCTGCTCCAGTTCGGCGCGGACGGCTCGCTCGTTCCGCTCGACCTCGGCACGCCGATGCGCCAGGGTTACATCAGCAGCGGCGGCAACGGCTTCAACCTGCCGCTCCAGAACAATCTGCTGACCAATTCCGAACGCTATATCGCCAGCGCGCAGGCCAGCTATCAGATCAGCGACCGCATCCGCTTCTTCGGCGAGGCCTGGTACACGCACAGCAAGGGCGTGAACCTGATCGACCAGCCGAATTACAACACCGCGCTGTTCGACGCTGCGGGCACGGCCGACGGCAACATCATCGTCAATCTGGACAATCCGTTCCTGTCCGCCGCCGACCGCGCGACGATTGCCGCCAACCTGCCCGCAGGACAGAACCAATTCTATCTGGGCCGCGCGCTCGCCGACCTGACCACGGGCCGCGCCGAGGCGAAGGTCGAGACCTATCGCTTCGTCGGCGGGTTCGACGGCACGGTGCCGCTGCTCGGCCGCGATTTCAAATGGGAAGCCTCGGGCGTTTATGGCCGTTCGCAGACCGACGGCCGCAATTACGAGCTGGTGCAGCAGAATTTCGCCAATGCGATCGACGCGGTGCGCGATGCGTCGGGCAACATCACCTGCCGCCCCGGCGTCGTGAACGCGACCATCCCGACCGCGAACCAGAGCTGCACGCCCCTCAACATCTTCGGCATCGGCCAGGCCAGCCAGGCGGCGCGTGACTATATCTTCGCGGTCGCCACGCCGCGTTCGGTCAACGAACAGATCGTGCTCAACGCCAACATCAACGGCCCGGTCTTCCAGCTGTTCGGCAACGACGTCTCGCTGTCGCTGGGTTACGAGCATCGTGAGGAAAAGACCCGCTTCGATCCCGGCACCTATTATTATGGCGAGCCGCAGGCGGACGGCAGCCGTGTCCAATATGGCCGGATCATCCCGATCGACCCGATCCGTGGCAAGTTCCACACCAACGAGGTGTTCGGCGAATTGGTCGTCCCCTTCGTGTCGAGCAAGAACGAGCTGCGCTGGCTCAAGACGCTCGAGTTCGACGGGGCGGCACGCTATGTCGACAACTCGCTGTCGGGCGGCGACCTGACCTGGACCGCCGGCGGCCGGGTCGGCTTCTTCCAGGGGCTGACCTTCCGCGGCAACTTCACCCGCTCGATCCGCTCGCCCGCGATCACGGAGGTGTTCAACCCGACCTCGCGCGCATTCGATTCGGGCAACGATCCGTGTGATGCCCGCTATGTCGGCAATGGTCCCAATCCCGCCGTCCGTCGCGCAAACTGCGTCGCCGCCGGGATCAATCCGGACAGCTTCACGTCGAACTTCAGCGACTTCACCGTGCCGGTCACGGTCGCGGGCAACCCGAATCTGCGCAACGAGAAGGCGGACAGCTGGACCGTCGGCGCCATCGCGCAGCCGCGCTTCATCCCCGGCCTGTCGATCGCGGTCGATTGGGTGAACATCAAGCTGAACGATGCCATTGCCTCGCTGGGCGGGACGGACATTCTGAACGCCTGCTATGATTCGTCGAGCTATCCCAACCAGTTCTGCGGCCTGCTGGATCGCGGTGCCGACGGGCAGATCACGACCATCCGCGAAGGCTATTACAACGCCGCCGTGCTGGAGACGGCCGGGCTGCAATCGACCATCGCCTATCGCCTGCCGCTCGACCGGGTCGGGCTGACCGACGGAGGAACCGTCGGCCTGTCGGTCAACTATTTCTACCGCGACAAGCTGCAGACCCAGGTCGGCACCGGCGACATCAACCATAATGCGGGTGAGATCGGCTATCCGCGCCATTCGGGCACCGCGAACCTCACCTATGAGGGCCGCAACTTCAACGTCCTGTTCCAGGGGCAATATACCGGCAAGGTCCGCTTCGACATGGACGAGGCCGCCAATGCCCGCGACGTGAAGGGTGCCAGCGACTGGATGGTGTTCAACACCACGGTCGGCATGAAGGTGAACGAGCAGTTCAACCTGCGCTTCATCGTGGACAATGTGTTCAACGCCCGGCCGCCTTACCCGCTGCCGGTCGGCACCACGGGCGTCCGCCCCTATTATTCGGGCATCATCGGGCGCTTCTTCCGCGTGGCGGCCACCGCCCGCTTCTGATCGGCCCCGGCCGAAACGAAAAGGCCCGTCCGGTTCCCTCCGGGCGGGCTTTTTTGTGTGGTTGCGGCGTCGCGTCGGGCCGGTTACGCCTTGGCCTATGAAGCTGATCATCGGTAACAAGGCCTATTCCTCCTGGTCGCTGCGCGGCTGGCTCGCCTGTCGGCAGTCGGGCATCGCGTTCGAGGAAGTGGTCGTGCCGCTCTATGACGAGGATTGGGACCGCCGCCGCGAGGGTGCCGAGTTCGCCCCCTCCTCGGGCAAGGTGCCGATCCTGTGGGACGGCGAGGCGGTCGTGTGGGACAGCCTGGCGATCATCGACTATCTGGCCGACAAGGTGGGCCGCGACCGTTTCTGGCCCCAGGACGATGCCGCGCGCGCCATGGCGCGGTCGATGGCGGCCGAGATGCATTCCAGCTTCGTCGCGCTGCGCCGCAAGCACAGCATGAACATCCGCCAGGTCTATGCAGCGCAAACGCCAGACGAGGACGTCATCGTCGATCTGAAGCGCATCATGGAACTATGGGCCCAGGCACGCGCGCGCTTCGGCGGCGGGGGCGACTTCCTGTTCGGGGCGTTCGGCGCGGTCGACATCATGTTCGCGCCGGTCGTCACCCGCATCGTGACCTATCAGCTGCCCGTCGCGCGCTTCGCCGTGCCCTATATGGACGCGGTGCTGCGCCATCCCTTCATGCAGGACTGGATCGCCGCCGCGCAGGAAGAGGAATGGGTGATCGAGCGGTTCGAGCAGCCCGTGGCGTGACCGCCGCCCCTCCGCTCGCACCTCGACAGGGCGCGAGCGGAGGCGGAACCTAGCGCGCGGTCGGCCGCACCTCGTTCAGTGGCGCGCGCTGTTCGTCCGCCGGTTCGGCTACGCGCGTGCTGAAGGTGTAGAGCAGGATTCCCGCAATCCCCAGCGCGATCACCAGCCACATCAGCAATCGTCCACCCGCCTTGTGCCCCTTATGATCGGGATCGTTCATCGCATCGCTCCTGTTGTCCGGGGACAGAACGAAGCCGGGCGGCGCAGGGGTCCAAGCCGTCGCCCTTGAGCTTTACGTCAAACGGGGAATTGCCGAGCGGCCATGCGGTGCCTATGCCGCCGGGCATGACCGAAGTTCTCGACCTCGCCCAGGCGCTGATCCGCGCCGACAGCGTCACGCCCGCGATGGGAAGCGTGTTCGACGTGCTGGAAGCGGCGCTGACCCCGCTCGGCTTTGCGGTGGATCGCTTCGTGGCGGGCGAGGCCCCCGACGGTCCGGTCGAGAATCTGCTGGCGACGCGCGGCGGCAGCGGCACCCATCTGGCGTTTGCGGGCCATGTCGATGTCGTGCCCGCGGGCGATGGCTGGCAGGGCTCGCCCTTTTCGGGGGACGTGCGCGACGGTCTGTTGTTCGGGCGCGGCGCGGTCGACATGAAGGGCGCGGTCGCCGCCTTCGTTGCGGCGGTCGCCGCCTGCCCCGCGACCATCCCCCTATCGCTGATCATCACCGGCGACGAGGAAGGCCCCGCCATCTACGGCACCCGCGCGCTGATCGACCGGATGGCGGCGCGCGGGATCGCACCCGATCTGTGCCTGGTCGGCGAGCCGACCTCGACCCAGCGGCTGGGCGACATGATGAAGATCGGACGGCGCGGCTCGGTCAATATCTGGATCACCGTGCCCGGCCGGCAGGGCCATGTCGCCTATCCCCATCTGGCCGACAATCCGATCACTCCGCTGGTCGCGATGCTGGCGGAGATCGAGGGGATCACGCTCGACACCGGCAATGCCTGGTTCCAGCCGTCGAATATCGAGATCACCGACCTGCATGTCGGCAATCCGGCGACCAACGTCATTCCCGGCTCGGCCCAGGCGCGGCTGTCGATCCGCTTCAACGACGAACAGAGCGGCGACGCGCTGGTCGAGCGGATCACCGCGATCGCGCAGAGCCACGCCCCCGCCGCGCAGGTGACGGGCCGCATCTCGGGCGAGGCCTTCCTGACCCAGCCCGGCGCCTTCTCCGCGATGATCGCGGAGGCCATCCGTGCCGAAACCGGGATCGAGCCGGAGCTGTCGACCACCGGCGGCACCTCCGACGCGCGCTTCCTGTCGAAGCTGTGCCCGACGGTCGAGTTCGGCCTGCTGAACGCCACGATGCACAAGGTCGACGAAGCGGTGGCGGTCGACGACCTGCGCGCGCTGACCCGAATCTATGCCGGTGTCATCGCTCGCGCGGGCGCCTGAACACAATATAGAGCGCGCCCAGCCCGCCATGGCGCGGATGGGCGCCCCGGATCGCCGCGATCGCATCGGCATGGCGCGACGCCCCCAGCCAGTCGCTGATCGCCGCACGGATCGCACCGCGCGCATGGGGCCGTTCGCTTTCGGGGCGCGGCGGCTTGCCGGTGACGAGCAACAGCACCCGGTCCCCCCGCGCGATCGCCCGGCCCAGCCCCTGGTCAAGCAGCGCATGCGCTGAGGCCAGCGTATGGCCATGCAGGTCGAGCGAGCTGTCGGGCATCACGCTGCCCCGCGACAGCCGCTTGTCCCAACCGCCGTCCAGCGTCTCGCCCGGCCCCTTCTTTGGCGCGGCGGGCGGCGGCGCGGGCTGGCGCAGCGGCGGTACCCGTCCCTTCACACGAACCTTGGGCGCGCCGGGGGTTTCGTGGAACACCGCCTCCATGCTGGGCGGGGGCGGCGCAGGACGTGCGGGGACGATGGCGGCGCGCAAAGGGCGCACCGTCTCCATCACCCGCGCCCAGAGCTGCGCTTCGTCAGCGTTGAGGGGGCGCACCGGGCGTTCCGCTCGCGCTCGCCAAACCTGCCCGTGCCAGCGTGCCCACCGGCAGCAGCAGGAACGCGGTGCCGCGCGCCGACATGCCGCCCGCGACGCTGCGCGCCGTGTCGCCCGCGCCCCAAAAGGTGTCGAAGCGGTTGGAGCCCTTGATCGCACCTCCGGTGTCCTGCACGACCCACAGGCCGGTCACGTCCTGCCGGTCCATCGACAGGAAGACCGGCGCGCCCAGCGGCACGAATTTTGGATCGGCGGCGGCGCTGACCTGCCCGGTCACCGCATAGCCCATCGCCCCCTGGGGTGCGCCGTTCAGCTCGCGGAAGAAGACGAAGCTCTTATTCTCGCGCATGATCGCGCGGCCTTCCTCGGGATGCTCGTGCAGCCACGCGACGATGCCCTGCATCGAAGTCTGCCCCGGCCCCAGCAGCCCGCGCGCCTTCATCAGCGCGCCGATGCCGGTATAGTCGCGGCCATTCTGGCTGTCATAGCCGATCCGCATGACCGACCCGTCGGGCTGGCGCAGCCGCCCCGATCCCTGGATCTGGAGGAAGAACACCTCGACCGGATCGGCACCCCAGGCCAGGATCGGCGCACGCCCCGCCAGCGATCCCTGCTCGATCGCGGTGCGGTCGTCATAGGGGACAAGGTTGCTGCCCTGCACCTTGCCGCGCACCTTCTTGCCCTTCAGATCAGTCGAGAAGGCGCCCAGATCGACATCGATCAGGTCGCGCGGCCGGGCATAGATCGGCACGTCATAGCCTGCGCGCCGGTCGCGCGATCCGGCGATTTCGGGCTCGTAATAGCCGGTGGCGAGCGAGCGGCCGTCGCCGACCTGCACCGCCTCGAAATAGCGCGCGAAGAAGTCGCGGGCCTGCCCGGGCGGTACGCTGGCGGCGGCCTGGCAGGCGGGTTGCCAGTCGGCGCCCTGCGTCAGGCCGCTGGCATCGGTACGCCGCATCAGGCCGGGGCAGGATAGCGCGAAGGCGGCGCGCGCGGCCTCCGCCTGCGGCTCGGTGATGGGAAGCGAGGCGACGGGCGGCCCGGCCAGGATACCCGATTGCGCCGCGTTCAGCGCGCCCGCAACGGGCACGACCGGGGTGGCGGGCAGCGGCGTCGCTCCCACGATCCGGGCCGGACCATTGGGCACGCGCGACACGCTGGGACCGCCCGGCTGAACCGCCGCGCCACCGGCACGGGGCCGGGCGGGCTCCGGCCGAACCCCATGTCCGCGCGACGGCACCTCACCCGCCGCGCCCGGCGGCACGATCCGTCCGGCACAGGCCGCCAAGCTCAACGATAGCGCGACCGTCGCCGCGAGCCTCAGCCCCCTCACCGCTTTCCTGTCCCCCATATGGCCGCGTCAGGCTTCGTCGGTGTCGATGAGCTTCCAGTTCGGATCGCCGCTCTTGAGCGTCCGGGCAAAGGTCCACACGTCGTGCGTCTCGACCGCGTCGCTCAGCGAACCGGCAATGACGTTGCCATCGGCATCGCGCGTGATCGCGGCGATATCGGCATCGAAGCGGACGGTGATGCGCGCATCGCGGCCCTGCACCTGCGCGTCGACGATCTTGGCGCTCTCGATACGGATCAGGCGGTTGTCGAGCGTCTGGCCCGCCGCGCGCCGCTGTTCGATCGCCTCGGCAAAGGCGCCCAGCACATCGGCCTCGACCAGATCGGCCAGCACATCCTCGTCGCCCTTCCAAAAGGCTTCCAGCGTCATGCGATAGGCCGCCTGCGCGCCGTTCAGGAACTGCGCCACGTCGAAACCGGACTCGCCCGCGATCACCGCGCGCAGGCCCTGTTCGGCGCGCGGATCGATGTTGCGGTTCATCACCGGCATCGCCGCCTGCGCCGGTTCGGGCGCGCGGGGCAGCGTGACCGGCAAGGCCCGATCGTCGGCGCTGCGCGCCAGCGGCTGCTGTTCATGACCGGTGCGCTTGCCCAGCACGCTGTACAGCCTCAGCGCGAGGAAGAGCGCGACCATCGCGAGAAGAACGACGTAGAATAACAACGCAGGCGCCTTTCACTAATAGGGCCGATATAGGCGCGCGGCCCGACAATGGAAACCCGCACGGCCCATGCAAGAGGCCAAGGTTGAATCCCCGTCGACCCGCTGCTACGCGAAGCGGCCATTGGGCCGAACGCGCGAACCCGCCCTTTCGGTTCCCTTTTCCCCTTTATGCTACGCTAGAAGGTATTGACGATGGACGAACAGGGTTTGCCGCAGGGCTTCGAAGCGCCGACCGCCGAGGGTGAGGATGGCGGCCCCGCCGCCGGTCTGATCTCGCAATATGTGAAGGACCTGTCGTTCGAGAACCCGAACGCGCCGGGCATCTACCAGGCGCAGGCCGCCCCCGGCATCGACGTGCAGTTCAACATCTCGGCGTCGCAGGTCGGCGAGGAAGTGCACGAACTGGTCCTGAAGATCGAGGTGCGCGCCGAGTCCGAGGGCAAGACCGCCTTCATCGTCGACCTCAGCTATGCCGGCCTGTTCGGTTTCCGCAACGTGCCGGTCGACCAGATCCAGCCCTTCATGCTGGGCGAAGCGCCCCGCCTGCTCTTCCCCTTCGCGCGCCGCGTGCTGGCCGATGCCGTCCGCGACGGCGGCTTCCCGCCGCTGATGCTGGAGCCGATCGACTTCGCGCAGCTCTATGTCCAGCAGTCCGAAGCGCAGGGCACGGCCCAGCCGAACACCCCGGAAACCGGCCACGCCTGACCCGGACTGATCGATGAACCTGACCAAGGCGCTGGGCTCGGTCGGCGGGCTGACTCTGGCCAGCCGCGTGCTTGGTCTGGTTCGCGACTCGCTGTTCTTCCGCTTCGTGGGCGCGAACTTCGCCTCCGACGCGTTCCAGATCGCGTTTCGCCTGCCCAACCTCTTCCGCGCCCTCTTCGCCGAGGGCGCCTTTTCCGCCGCCTTCATCCCGATGTTCAACCGCAAGGTGGCGGAGGGGGACAAGGCGGCGGAAGGCTCCGGCCTGGCGCTGGGGCTGGCCTTTGCCGAAAATGCGCTGTCGGTGCTGTTGCCCGTCCTGATCGTGATGACCGCGATCGTCGAGGTCGCCGCCTGGCCCGTCACCTGGCTCCAGACCTTCGGCTATGGCGACGGGACGGCCGCGCAGTTCGATTATATCGTGCTGCTCAACCGGCTGACCTTTCCCTATCTGCTGTTCATCAGCCTGGTGTCGCTGCTGGGCGGCATCCTCAACTCGCTGCACCGTTTCTGGGTTAATGCGGCCGCCCCCATCCTGCTCAACCTGACGCTGATCGCGGCCCTTCTGCTGTTCCACGCGCATGATCCGCTGCCCACCGCGCGCAACCAGGCGATCGCGGTGTCGGCCGCGGGCGTCCTGCAATTCGTCTGGCTATGGTGGGCCTGCCGCCGCGCCGGGGTTAGGTTGCGGCTGAAGCGGCCGACGATCAATGACGACGTCAAGCGGCTGCTCAAGCTGATCCTGCCCGCCGCCGCCGGGGCGGGCGCGGTGCAGATCAACCTGCTGATCTCGACCGGGCTGGCGGCGCGGTTCCTGCCTGCGGGCTCGGTGTCCTATATCTACGCCGCCGACCGGCTGAACCAGTTACCGCTGGGGCTGATCGGCATCGGCCTGGGCACCGTCCTCCTGCCCACCATCTCGCGCCTGCTGGGCGCGGGCAAGGAGGCCGAGGCGATGGAGACGCAGAACCGAGGCATGGAGCTGGCGCTGCTGCTCACCCTGCCCGCCACGGTCGCGCTGATCGTCTGCGGCCAGCCGATCACCGCCGCGCTGTTCCAGCATGGCAAGTTCACCGCGACCAACAGCCTCTACACCTCGCAGGCGCTGGCCGCCTTCTCGATCGGGCTGCCCAGCTATATTCTGGTCAAGGTGCTGACGCCGGGCTTCTACGCCCGTGCCGATACCCGTACGCCGGTGCGCTTCGCCACCCAGTCGATGCTGGTCAATCTGGTGCTCAACCTGATCCTGATCTGGCCGCTCAAGCATATGGGCCCGCCGCTCGCCACCGCGATCGCCTCGACTGTGAACGTCGCGCTCCTCTACCGCACCCTGTCGAAGCGCGGGCATTTCGTCGCGGATGCGCAGCTGCGCCGCCGGGCGTGGCGGATGGGGGTCGCGGCGTTGCTGATGGGCGCGGCGATGGCGCTGCTCAACACGCAGTTCCAGCCCTATGTGACCGGCTCCAACCTCGAACGCTGGGGTGCGCTCCTCCTACTGGTCGCCACCGGCATGCTGGTCTATGCGATGGCCACCTTCGCGACCGGCGCTTTCCGGATCGCGGACATCAAGCGGCTCGTTCGCCGCAACAGTTGAGGACCATCATGCGCGTCGTTTCCGGCATCAAGCCCACGGGCAACCTTCATCTCGGCAATTATCTGGGCGCCGTGAAGCAGTGGGTGGCGATGCAGGACCAGATCCAGGCGCAGGGCGGCGAGACGATGTACTTCATCGCCGACCTGCACGGCCTGACCGAGTGGATCGCGCCCGAGGCGATGGCGGCCAACACGATCGAGATGACCGCGACCCTGATCGCGGCCGGGATCGATCCCGAACGCTCGATCCTGTTCAACCAGACCCGCGTACCCGCGCATAGCGAGCTGGGCTGGCTGCTCAACAATGTCGCGCGGGTCGGCTGGCTGAACCGCATGACCCAGTTCAAGGACAAGGCGGGCAAGAACCGCGAGGGGGCCAGCGTCGGCCTGTACGACTATCCGGTGCTGATGGCGGCCGACGTGCTGCTCTACAACGCCACCCATGTGCCGGTGGGCGAGGACCAGAAGCAGCATCTGGAGCTGGCCCGCGACATCGCGACCAAGTTCAACAACGACTATGGCCGCGAGGTCTTCACCCTGCCCGAACCGCTGATCAGCGCCGCCGCGCCGCGCATCATGTCCCTGCGCGACGGATCGGCCAAGATGTCCAAGTCCAACCCGTCGGAGATGTCGCTGGTCAAGCTGATCGACAGCAACGACCAGATCGCCGAGAAATTCCGCAAGGCCAAGACCGACCCGGACGTGCTGCCCGAGACGCTGGAGGGGCTGGAGGGCCGCCCCGAGGCGCGCAACCTGATCACCATCTATGCCGCGATGGCGGACCGCGCGCCCGCCGATGTGCTGGCGCAGTTTGCGGGCCAGGGCTTCGGCGCGTTCAAGCCCGAGCTGGCTGATCTGGCGGTCGCGACGCTGGGCCCGATCCGCGAGCGGCTGACCCGGTTGCTCGACGATCGCGGCGAGGTGGGCCGCATTCTGGAACGCGGCGCCGAGAAGGCGCGCGATCTGGCCGCGCCGATGCTGCTCGACGTGCAGCGGACCATGGGCCTGCAAATCTGATGCCCCCCGGCCCCGTCACCCGCATCATGGTGATGGGGCCGCCGGGTAGCGGCAAGTCGACGCTGGCCCGGCAATTGGGCGAACGCCTGGACCTGCCCGTCTGGCACGCCGATGCGCTGTTTCATGGTCCCGGCTGGGTCGCCCGGCCGAGGGAGGCGTTCATCGCCGATCTGGCGGCGATCGCCGCGCAGCCCCGATGGGTCATCGACGGCAATTATTCCCATGCCCGCCATGGGCCTGCGATTGGCGAACGGCTGGCACGGGCGGATCGGATCATCCTGCTCGATCTGCCGCGCCGCGTGACCATGCCGCGTGTCCTGCGGCGCGTGGCACGCTATCGAGGGCAGGTCCGGCCCGATAGCGCGCCCGGATGCCCCGAACGGCTGGATCTGGCGTTCCTGCTATATGGCTGGCGATGGCGACGCGCCGTGCGGCCGGGGATCTTGCAGGTGCTGGAAGCCGTCGGGGAACGGGTGATCCGCTATGAGCGGGCGCCGACGCTCGAGCGTGTGCTGGCCGATCTGGGGTGAATGAACGGGCGTGGCCTTCGACTTCGCTCAGGCTGAACGGCTGTTGGCACGGGGCTTGTTTCCCTCGCTCCGTTCAGCCTGAGCGAAGTCGAAGGCCACGCCCCCGCCCCGCCCGGCGGAACCTCAGCCCTCCAGTTCCTTCATCAGCACCCGCACCGCATTGTCGATATCGCGGTCGGTATCGCGCAGTTCCTCGATCTTGCGCACCGCATAGATCACGGTCGAATGGTCGCGCCCGCCGAACTTGCGGCCGATCTCGGGCAGCGAGCGGGTGGTCAGGCGCTTGGCGAGATACATGGCGATCTGGCGCGGGCGCGCGATCGCGCGGGCGCGGCGGGCCGAGACCAGGTCGAGCGGCTTGAGCTCGAAATGGCGGCTCACCAGCTTCTGGATCTCGTCGATGGTGATTCGCCGCTGGGCACCGCGCAGCACCTCGCCCAGCGTCGCCACCGCGAATTCCAGGTCGATCTTGTCGCCAGTCAGCTGCGCATAGGCGACGACGCGGTTCAGCGCGCCCTCCAGCTCGCGGATATTGCCACGAATCCGCGAGGCGAGCAGGTCGAGCACGTCGTTCGGGACATTCTCGGGCAGGTCGGCGACCTTGCGGTTCAGGATCGTGCGGCGGAGCGTCAGGTCGGGCGCCTTGATGTCGGCGACCAGCCCGGCGCCCAGGCGACCGATGATGCGCGGCTCCACCCCGTCGAGCGACTGGGGCGAACGATCGGCCGAAATGACCAGCCGCTTGCCCGCACCGACCAGCTCGTTGACCGTGTGGAAGAATTCTTCCTGCGTCGAATCCTTGCCCGCGATGAACTGGAGATCGTCGATCAGCAGCAGGTCGGCCGAGCGCAGCCGCGACTTGAAGCTGTGCGTATCGCGCGCGCGCATCGCGGCGACGAAATCGAACATGAACCGCTCGGCCGACATGCACAGCACGACCGCCTCGGGATGCGATTCGAGAAAGGCATGCGCGATGGCATGCATCAGGTGGGTCTTGCCCTGCCCGGTGCCGCCATGGAGGAAGAGCGGGCTGAAGCGCGGCGGGCCCGGTTCGGCGAGCGACAGCGCCGCATTGAACGCGACCCGGTTCGACGAATCGACCACGAATCGGTCGAAGGTCAGGCGCGGGTCGAGCGGCGGGCGGTCGCTCGTCACCCGAATCGCGGGCGTGGCGGTGGTCGCGGGAGCGGCCTCCTGCGCGACCGGATGCGGCGCGGCGGCGGGGGCCGCACGCGGCGCGCGGGCCCGCGACGGCGCAGGCGGCGCGGCCACCGGCTCGGCCGGAACCGCGAACAGCGACGGCTGCTCGGCGGGCGGCGCGGCCTCCTCGACACGCGGCGCGGCGACCGCACGCAGCGGGGTCACGACGTCGAGCGTGTCCGCGCTGGTCAGCCGTGCGGTGCGGCTGGGCGCGCGGGTTTCGATGACGACCGAGCGGACCTCGGGCAGCACCGCCTTGAATTCCAGGTGGAGCCGGTCCGCATAATGGCTGCGCACCCAGTTGGTCGCAAAGGCCGAGGGAAGCGCCAGGCGGACCGTATCGGGCTCATCGCCCTCGATCAGTTCCATGGGCTTGAGCCACTGGTCGAACAGCCGCGCCCCTGCCGATTCGCGCAGGTTCGCGCGGACGCGCGCCCAGGCACGAGCCTGGTCCGACGTCGGTCGCGTTGCCTGCCAATTCGTCACCCGCGCACTCCATACTCACCGGCCGCCGCTGACGGCCGACCCTGTTTCACTTGGCGACAGGACATCCCTGGAGCGAATCGAGGGGATTCGGCCCGGTCCTGTCACCTTGCTATTTCCATGACGCGGCGACGTAACGCCGCTGCTGGGATACCGATTATGAGCCATGGTGGGGTCTGATCAAGACCGTGTCCGGCCATAAATCTGAAATAAACCGGATTGACAGGCAAAAGCCCGCAGAAACCCGTCCAATTATCTCTTAACCCACTGAAATCGCTACAAATTAACCAAGGCGCACGAAAGCCTTCCCCGGACCCGATCTAGTCGAATCGCGGAGAATCCTAGGGTTCGGCAAAGCGCGGATTTGTTCCCGACGCCCGATACGGAATCGATGCGTTAACCCGGGACAGGCGCACGAAAAAACCCGCCGGGGGACCGCCCCCGGCGGGTTTCGTTCGTCGCTTTGAGAGGCTTAGGCCAGCGCGGCGATGCGCTTGGTCAGGCGCGAGAACTTGCGCGCCACGGTGTTCTTGTGCAGCACACCCTTGGCAACGCCACGCGCCATTTCGGGCTGCGCCGCGGCCAGAGCGACCGTCGCGGTTTCCTTGTCACCGGCGGCCAGGGCGGCTTCGACCTTCTTCACGAAGGTACGGATGCGGCTGACGCGGTTGCCGTTGATGACGGCGCGACGTTCGTTGCGACGGATACGCTTTTTGGCCTGCGGCGTGTTCGCCATGAAAACCTCTAAATTTCGATCAAAAGGAATAGCGGCGCGACGCACCAGCTTTGAAGCCGCGCCCCTTAAACCTTGGCGGGACGGTCGTCAACTCCGCTGGCAGGTCGCACACCAGAAAGTCGACCGCCCCGAATCGGTCCGGCGCCGGACGATCGCCCCGCATTCGCAGGCCTCGCCCTCGCGACCATAGACCCGCCACTCCTTCGAGAAATAGCCCAGTTCGCCATCGGGGCGGACATAATCGCGCAGCGACGACCCGCCCGCCAGGATCGCGGCCTCCAGCACCGCCCGGATCGCCTCGACCAGCCGCACGAGTCGCGCCCGCGAAATCTGCCCGGCCGCACGCCCCGGCGTGATCCGCGCCATGTGCAGCGCCTCGCACACATAGATATTGCCCAGGCCCGCGACGATTCGCTGGTCGAGCAGCATCGCCTTGATCGGGGCCGCCCGCCCCTCCAGCGCCGTCGCCAGATAGTCGGCGGTAAAGTCGGGGCCCAGCGGCTCGGGCCCCATGGCGAGGAACGGCGGATAGCCGGCCAGTTCGGCGGTCGGCCACAGATCGACGAAACCGAACCGCCGGGGATCGTTCAGCGCCAGCCGCCGCCCCGCCCCCGTCTCCAGCAGCAGATGGTCATGGACCAGCGGCTCGCCCGGATCGATCCGCCAGCGGCCCGACATGCCCAGGTGGAAGACCATGGTATCGCCCCGATCGGTGTCGATCAGGCCGTATTTGGCGCGACGCCCCAGCGCCGTGACCGTCGCGCCCGTCATCCGCTGGCGCAGCTCGGCGGGGAACGGGCGACGCAGGTCGGCACGGCGCGGCTCGACCAGCGTCAACCGCTCGCCCGCCAGCACCGGCGTCAGGCCGCGCACGGTGGTTTCGACCTCGGGAAGTTCGGGCATCGTCCCTCTGAATGGCTTTCGTCGCCCAAACAGCTAGGTAGCGTTTGCCCCGCCAGCAAGGCCGGGCTAGGGCAAGTCCATGAGCGATACCGTCTCCTTCGGCTATGAAGATGTGCCCCGCGACGAGAAGGCTGCCCGTGTCGGCGGGGTCTTCACCAACGTCGCCTCCAAATACGACCTGATGAACGACGCCATGTCGGGCGGCATGCACCGGCTGTGGAAGGATCGCTTCGTCCGCCGGGTGAAGCCGCGCGCCAGCGACCAGATCCTCGACATGGCGGGCGGCACCGGCGACATCGCCTTCCGCCTGGCCGAATCAGGGGCGAGCATCACGGTCGCCGACATCAATCCGGCGATGCTGGAAGTCGGCATGAAGCGTGCGCAGGACCGCGGCATCGACGGCCTGGTCTGGACCGAGGCCAATGCCGAGGTCCTGACCTTCCCCGACAAATTCTTCGATGCCTATACGATCGCGTTCGGCATCCGGAACGTCACCGACATCCCGGCCGCGCTCAAGGAAGCGCACCGCGTGCTGCGCCGTGGCGGGCGTTTCTTCTGCCTGGAATTCTCGACCACCGTCTGGCCGGGCTTTTCGGAAGTCTATGACGCCTATTCGCACAAGCTGGTCCCCAAGCTGGGCCAGATGCTGGCGGGCGATGCCGACAGCTATCGCTATCTGATCGAATCGATCCGCCGCTTCCCCGACATGCCGACCTTCGAGCGGATGATCCGCGAGGCGGGCTTCGTCGAGACCAAGGTCGAGCCGATCATGGGCGGCCTGGTCGCGATCCATTCGGGCTGGAAGATTTGATGCAGCCAGGCATGGGCGGGTACGCCCTGTGACCCAGCCGGTGGTGCATCTCTGGCGTCTGCTCAAATGGGGGCGGACGCTGGCGCGGCATGGCGCGCTGCGGGGTATCGAGCGCGATCCCAACACGCCCGCCCCCGTCCGGCGGCTGGCGCGCGTCGCGCGATTCGGCGCGCGCGTGCCCGTCCAGCCCGCCTATGCCGATGCCTTCCAGGCGATCGGCCCGGCGGCGATCAAGCTGGGCCAGACGCTGGCCACCCGCCCCGATCTGGTCGGCGAGGAGGCCGCGCAGGATCTGCTGCGGCTTCAGGACCAGCTGCCCCCCGTCCCCTTCGCGACGATCTGCGCCGCGATGGAGGCCAGCATGGGCCGCCCGCCCTCGCATTTCTTCACCTCGATCGAGGAGACGCCGGTCGGGGCCGCCTCGATCGCGCAGGTGCACCGTGCGGTCACGACTGATGGCCGGACGGTCGCGGTCAAGGTGCTGCGCCCCGGCGTGGAGGAGGACTTCACCCGCGCCATCGACACCTATCAATGGGCCGCCGCGCAGGTCGAGGGGATGAGCGGCGAGGCGGCACGCCTGCGCCCGCGCCTGACGGTCGAGAATTTCCGCCGCTGGACGCTGCGCGAACTCAACTTCCGGCGGGAGGCCGCCTCGGCCTCCGAACTCGCCGAGGCGATGACCGCCGAGCCCGATTTCGTCGTGCCGCAGATCGACTGGGCGCGCTCGACCGCCAAAGTGCTGACGGTCGAATGGATCGACGGGATCAAGCTGTCCAACCGGCAGGCGCTGGTCGAGGCGGGGTATGACCTGCCGCACCTCGCCCAGACGCTGGTGCGCGCGTTCCTGCGCCAGGCGATCGCGGAGGGCTTCTTCCATGCCGACATGCACCAGGGCAATCTCTTCGCCCTGCCCGGCAACAAGATCGCCGCGATCGATTTCGGCATCATGGGCCGGATCGACCGGCGCGCGCGGGTCTGGCTGGCCGAGATCCTCTATGGCCTGATCACCGGCAACTATAAGCGCGTCGCCGAAATCCATTTCGAGGCGGGCTATGTGCCCGCGCACCACAATGTCGCCGAGTTCGCCACCGCCCTGCGTGCGGTGGGCGAGCCGATGCGCGGGTTGCCGGTCAAGGACATGTCGATCGGCATGATGCTGGACGGCCTGTTCTCGATCACCCGCGATTTCGACATGGTGACGCAGCCGCACCTGCTGCTGCTGCAAAAGACCATGGTGATGGTCGAGGGCGTGGCGACCAGTCTCGACCCCGATATCAACCTGTGGGACTCGGCCGCACCGTTCGTGCGCGAGTGGATCCGCACCGAGCTGGGCCCCGAGGCCAAGATCGCCGACCGGCTGATCGAGGATGTGCAGACGCTCGCCCGCCTGCCCGAACTGGTCCGCCGGATCGAGGCGCGCTACCCCGCGCCGGGTGGCGAGCCGCCCGCCCCGCCGCTCAAGGAGATCGAGGTCGTGCGGATCGGCGGCGGCTGGCGCTATGCGCTGCTGTCCATGGCCTCGGCGGCGGTCGGGGTCGCGGCAACACTGGCCGTGCTTCGGTAGGAATGCCGGGCAGCGCGCCGCCTGTTCCCGTGCGCCGCCTGTCGCGGCCGCTCTGGCTGGGCCAGCCGGGGCGGATGACGGGCGTGTCGCCCATGGTGGCGCGCGCGGTGCTGGCGCTGCTGATCCTGCTGGTCGCGATCGGCTATGCCACGCAGGGCGCCTTCGAGCCGGTGGCCGAGCGGCTGTCGCCGGTGACCATGGCGATCCTCGACCATGTGCGGCACGGCCAGTCCTTCTATCCGGCCGCGCTCGACGCTTTGCGCGAGAATGGCCGGGCGCTTCGTCCCGCGCTGCTGGCGGTTCCGCTGCCCGCGTTGTTCGTCACGCTGGCCGCCCTGCCGCCGCTGGTCTGGCATGCGGGAATGATGGTGCTGGGCGTCGGGCTGGTCATGGGGTGGCTGCGGCGGATCGTGCCGGTGCTGGAGGGGCGGATCGCGATCGGGCTGGCGGCGATCCTGCTGATCGCGGGCTTCTTCCCGCTTCCCAACCTGCCGATGGTGACCACGCCCGAAGGCTGGGCGGGGGCGCTTATCGCGCTGTCGCTGGTCCAGCGGCGGCCCGAGGCAGGCCTGAGCGCGGTGGCGCTGGGGCTGGTCGCGATGATCCTGACCCCGATGGCGCTGCCCTATGCCGTCATCATGCTGGTGCTGGCGGCGCAGGCGGGCGCGCGGCGCGAGGCGATCGGATGGATGACCGCGCTGGCGGTCGCGCTGCTGGTGCTGGCGGCGCATGCGCATGCGCTGCACGGCATGGTGACCGCGATCGACCCGGCGATGGACGGCCCGGTCCATCCGATCGCGCCCGGCACGCTGATCGCGTCGATCGCAGCGGCGCAGCCGGTCGGCGGCCTGCCGATCAGCATGGTCGTACCGCTGGCGGTGCTGGCCGCGCTCGGCTGGGCGCATTGGCGGCAACCCGTGGCGCGGCGGGCGGTCGCGACCATGGCGGTCTATGCGGCGCTGGCGCTGGTAACGGGGTCGCCCGCCATGGTGCTGGGCCTGTCGCCGATCTTCTTCCTCGGCGTCGTCTTCGCCCCCGATGCGGTTCGCGAGCTGATCGCGGCCGCGCGCGACCGGCGACGCATCACCGTTACGCGAGTCGTGCGATGAGCCAAATCCTGTTGATCGTCGGCGGCGGCATCGCCGCGTACAAGGCGTGCGAGCTGATCCGCCTGCTCCGCCGGAACGGGCATGGCGTGCGCTGTGTCTTGACTGAGGGGGGCAGCCATTTCGTCACCCCGATGACGCTGGCCGCGCTATCGGAGAATCAGGTCTTCACCACCCTGTGGGACCTGAAGGACGAAGCGGAGATGGGGCATATCCAGCTCAGCCGCCAGGCCGACCTGATCGTCGTCGCGCCCGCCACCGCCGACCTGATGGCGCGGATGGCGGGCGGCCATGCCGACGATCTGGCGACGACGTTGCTGCTCGCCACCGATACGCCGGTGTTGGTCGCGCCCGCGATGAACGTCCGCATGTGGCAGCATCCCGCGACGCAGCGCAACGTCGCGCGGCTGCGCGCGGACGGGCTGACCGTCATGGCCCCCGACGAAGGGGCCATGGCCTGTGGCGAGTTCGGCCCCGGCCGCCTGCCCGAGCCGCCCGCCATCCTGGCCGCAATCGAGGCCGCGCTGGCCCCCAGGGCCGGTCCGCTGAACGGCCGCCATATCCTGGTCACCGCCGGGCCGACGCGTGAGCCGATCGACCCCGTCCGCTATATCGCCAACCGCTCCTCGGGGCGGCAGGGTTTCGCCATGGCCGAGGCGCTCGCCCGGCTGGGTGCGCGCGTGACCCTGGTCGCGGGGCCGGTGACGCTGCCGACGCCCGTGGGGGTGGACCGGATCGATGTCGAGACCGCGCGCCAGATGGCCGATGCCGTCGCGGCCGCGCTGCCCGCCGATGCGGCGGTGATGGTCGCCGCGGTCGCCGACTGGCGGGTCGAGGCGGCCGGGCAGAAGGTCAAGAAGGACGGCGGTGCGGCCCCTGCCCTGACGCTGGTCGAAAATCCCGACATATTGGCAAGCGTCGCCGCCGCGCCGAACCGCCCCGCGCTGGTTGTCGGCTTCGCCGCCGAGACCGAGCATGTCATCGACCATGCCGTCGCCAAGCGCGCCCGCAAGCGTGCCGACTGGATCGTCGCCAATGACGTATCTTCGGACGTGTTCGGGGGCGAGGCGAACAGCATCCACCTGGTCACCGCCGATGGCGTCGAGAGCTGGGACCGGATGGGCAAGGACGCGGTCGCCAGGGGGCTCGCGCAACGCATTGCCGATGCGCTACAAGCGCGGTCATGACGATTGCACCCATTTCGATTGCTCTCAAACGCTTGCCCCATGGCGAGGGGCTTCCCCTGCCCGGCTATGCCACGCCCGGCGCGGCCGGGATGGACGTGGTCGCGGCCGAGACGCTGACGCTGGAGCCCGGACGGCGCGCCGCCGTCGCGACCGGGTTCGCCATCGCCATCCCGCCGGGTTACGAGGTGCAGGTGCGCCCCCGCTCGGGCCTGGCGCTCAAGCATGGCATCACCTGCCTCAACACCCCCGGCACCATCGACGAGGATTATCGCGGCGAGGTGAAGGTGATCCTCGCCAATCTGGGCGACGAGCCCTTTGCGGTGGTGCGCGGCGAGCGGATCGCGCAGTTGGTCCCCGCCCCCGTCCAGCGCGCCATGCTGACCGAGGTCGATGAACTGGACGCGACCGAGCGCGGGAGCGGCGGTTTCGGATCGACCGGCCGATGATCGCGCTCGCCACCCTGTTCGCGCTCCAGACCGTGTCGGTCGCGCCGCAGGTGACGGTGCCCCAGCCCCCGCCCCCGGCGGCGGCGCCCTCCGCCAGCGAGCCGCCGCACGACTGGACCACGCTTCCCACCCTCACCCTGCCGCCCGCCGGGCCGGATATGGTCCGCTTCGTCCACGCCGAGGTCCAGGCCGGGCGTTGCCCGCGCGATCGGGTGACCGAGGAGGGGCAGGTGGTGCTGGTCGTGCCGATGGCGGTCTGGCTCAACGCCGATGGCAGCGCGCAGAGCGTGGTGCCGCTGGCCATCGGCTGCCCCACGGTCGAGCAATATAGCGCGGGCGTGGCACAGCGGATGATCCGGCAAATGCCGTACCGCCCGATGCGCCAGGGCGACCGCTGGTATCGGACCGTCATCACCTATACATGGCCGGGATGATCCTGACCGACGACGAACTGGCCCGCTATGCCCGTCACATCGTGCTGCGCGAATTTGGCGGCGGGGGCCAGCTCCGGCTGAAACAGGCGCGGGTCGCGGTGATCGGCGCGGGCGGGATCGGCTCTCCCGCCATCCAGTATCTCGCCGCCGCCGGGGTGGGATCGCTGGTCCTGATCGATGACGATGTCGTCGAGCCGTCCAATCTGCAACGCCAGACGATCTTCACGACGGAGGATCGCGGCACGCCCAAGGTGGAGGCCGCCGCCCGCTTCGCGCGCCGCCTGAACCCGCATGTCGCGGTGGACACGCACCGCGCGCGGGTGACGCCCGACACCGTGCTGTCGCTAATCGACGGCGCCGATGTCGTGCTCGACGGATGCGACAATTTCGCCACCCGGCTGACGGTGGCCGACGCCGCGCTGTCGCGGCGCATCCCCCTGGTCTCGGCCGCGGTCGGGCAGTTCGAGGGGCAGCTGGCGACCTATCGCGGCTGGGAAGCCGACAAGCCCTGTTATCGCTGTTTCGTCGGCGACGCGGTCGATCAGGCCGGGCTGACCTGCGCCGATGACGGTGTGCTGGGGCCGGTGACGGGCATCATGGGCAGCCTGGCCGCGCTGGAGGTGCTGCGCGCCATCGCCCCCTTCGGTCGCGACAGCGCGGGGAGCGTGCTGATCGCCGATCTCCTGTCGCTGCGCTTCCGCACGCTTGCTTTGCCCAAGGACCCTGGCTGCCGCTGCGCCGGCGCGGCGGTGGCGGCATGAGCGGGGCTCCCCGGCCGCCCTCGGGCTGGCTCGACTGGACGGGGGACAAGGGGTGGATCGGCCAGGTCACCGGCCTGCCCGACAGCACGCTGCATGTGCATGCGGGCATGGCGATCCTGGTGCTCGCCGCGCTGGTGATGCGGCGCAAGCCCTGGGACTGGCGGTGCTGGCTGACCGTGCTGGCGATCGAGACGGTCAACGAGGCCTATGACCTGCTCCAGCCCTTCTATCCCACCGACGAGGGCAATCTGGCCGCCAGCTGGTCGGACATGTGGGCGACGATGCTGTGGCCGACGGTGATCCTGCTGACCTTCGCCTGGCTGTCGCGGCGAGGGCGATGAACGACCTGTCCGGGACGGCAAAGCTCCGCCACCATCGCTGACGCGATGGTCCCCCTCCCCAGTCGGCGCTCGGGGGAGGGAATGAAAAAGGGGCGGCGGCCTTTCGGCCCCGCCCCTTCTCCAAACACAAGGAAGGCGATCAGCCGAGCAGCGTCTTGGCGAATTCGCGCACCGCCGGGCCAATGTCCTCGCGCGCGAGGCCCAGTGCCAGGTTGGCGGTCAGCCAGCCCGCCTTGTCGCCACAGTCGTAACGCTGGCCGTCGAAGGTGAAGCCGTGGAACGGCTGGTTGCCGATCAGCTTGGCCATCGCGTCGGTCAGCTGGATCTCGCCGCCCGCACCCGGCTCCTGCGCGTCGAGGATCTGCATGACCTCGGGCTGGAGGATGTAGCGGCCGGGGATCATCAGGTTCGACGGCGCCTTGCCCTTGGGCTTCTCGACCAGCGCGGTCACTTCGGTCAGGCGACCGTCCTGCTTGCCGGGCGAGATGATGCCGTATTTGTCGGTCTCGCTGTCGGGCACTTCCAGCGCGCCGATGACGTTGCCGCCGACCTGGTCATAGGCTTCGACCATCTGCTTCATGAAGCCGCCGACCATCAGTTCGTCGGGCAGCAGCACCGCGAACGGCTCGTCGCCGACGATCTCGCGCGCGCACCACACGGCATGGCCCAGGCCCAGCGGCTCCTGCTGGCGGACATAGACGGGGCTGCCCGGCTTCTGGCGGATGCCCTCGATCACGGCGAGCGACTTGCCGCGCGCCTTCATCGTGGCTTCCAGTTCGTAGGAGATGTCGAAATGATCCTCCAACGCGCCCTTGCCGCGGCCGGTGACGAAGATGATCTGCTCGATCCCCGCTTCCAGCGCTTCCTCGACCGCATATTGGATCAGCGGCTTGTCGACGACGGTCAGCATTTCCTTGGGCATCGACTTGGTCGCCGGCAGGAACCGCGTACCGAGCCCGGCCACCGGGAAAACCGCTTTGCGAACTTTCTTGATCGTCATGAAACCTCCCTGGGACGAAGCGGCCCTATCTGCATCATGCACTGCAACAAAGTGCCGTGATGACAAAACGCGGTTAGGGTGTCTTTAAATGCGACAAGCTACAGGTAAACCGCATGAATCGGGCCCCCATCCTCGTCGTCTTCGGCACAAGACCCGAAGCGATCAAATTGTTTCCCGTGATCCGGGCCCTGTCGCTGGCGACGGGGCGGCCGGTGCGGACCTGCGTCACCGCGCAGCATCGCGGGATGCTGGACCAGGTGCTGGCGATCGCCGGGCTGACGCCCGACCATGACCTGGACCTGATGGAGCCAGGCCAGTCGCTCGATCGGCTGACCGCACGGCTGCTGACCGGGCTGGGCGAGGTGATGGATCGCGAGGCCCCCGCGATGGTCGTCGTGCAGGGCGATACCGCCACCGCCATGGCGGGCGCGCTGGCCGCCTATTACCGCAAGGTGCCGATCGCCCATGTCGAGGCCGGACTGCGTTCGGGCGACATCTATCAACCCTGGCCCGAGGAAGTGAACCGGCGGATGATCGCCCCGATCGCCGCGCTCCATTTCGCCCCGACCGAAACCGCCGCCGCCGCGCTCCGGGCCGAGGGGATCGCCGCCGAGCGCGTGCATGTCACCGGCAACAGCGTGATCGACGCGCTGCACTGGACCCGCTCGCGCATCGCCGCCGAGCCTGCGCTGGCCGCCGACCTTGATCCGGTGCTGGCGCGGATGGCGGGTCGGCGGATCGTCCTGGTCACGACCCATCGGCGGGAGAATTTCGGCGACGGCATGGCCGCCATCGCCCGTGCGCTGCGCCGGATCGCCGCGCGGGCGGATGTCGGCATCGTCTTTCCCGTCCACCCCAATCCGCAGGTCGCCAGCGTGATGGACCGCGAGCTGGGCGACCATCCCGGTATCGCGCGCATCGCGCCGCTCGACTATCCGCATTTCGTCCGGGCGCTGGACGCCGCGCATATCGTCCTGACCGATTCGGGCGGCGTGCAGGAGGAAGCCCCCGCGCTCGGCAAGCCGGTGCTCGTCATGCGCGAGACGACCGAGCGGCCCGAGGGCGTCGCGGCGGGCACCGCGCGGCTGGTCGGCACCGACGAGGACCGGATCGTCGCCGAACTGTTCGCGCTGCTCGACCAGCCCGACCGCTATGCCGCGATGGCGCGCGCGCACAACCCCTTCGGCGACGGCGACAGCGCCGACCGGATCAGCAGGATCATCACACATGCCCTTGGACACTGAATTCGCGGTCACGGTCATGGGGCTGGGCTATATCGGCCTGCCCACCGCCGCGATCATCGCGCGCACCGGCGCGATGGTGACCGGCGTCGACGTCACGCCGTCGGTCGTGGAGACGATCAATTCGGGCCGCGTGCATATCGAGGAGGTCGATCTCGACGGTCTCGTCTCCGGCGTGGTGTCGCGCGGATTGCTCAGGGCGGCGCTGACGGTCGCGCCCGCCGACGTGTTCGTCATCGCGGTGCCGACGCCCTTTACCGAGGAGCGACAGCCCGACATCACCTATGTCCTCGACGCCGCGCGTGCGGTCGCCCCGGTGCTGAAGACCGGCGACACGGTGATCCTCGAATCGACCTCGCCCGTCGGCACGACCGAGCAGGTGCGCGACCTGATCGCCACCTTGCGCCCCGACCTGAAGATGCCGGGGCTGGCGCGTGCGGGCGAGCAGGCCGATCTCGCCATCGCCTATTGTCCCGAACGCGTCCTGCCGGGGCGCATCCTGGTCGAGCTCATCGACAATGACCGGGTGATCGGCGGCATCACCCCGCGCTGCGCGCGCAAGGCGCTGGCCTTTTACCGGCGCTTCGTGCGCGGCGCCTGCGTCACCACGACCGCGCGCGCGGCGGAGATGACCAAGCTCACCGAAAACGCGTTCCGCGACGTCAACATCGCCTTCGCCAACGAACTCAGCCTGGTCGCCGACACGCTGGGCGTCGATGTGTGGGAGGTGATCCGCCTCGCCAACCGCCATCCGCGCGTCAACATCCTGTCGCCCGGCCCCGGCGTCGGCGGGCATTGCATCGCGGTCGACCCCTGGTTCCTGGTCGCCGCAGACCCGCAGAACACACCGCTGATCCGCACCGCGCGCGAAGTGAATGACGGCAAGACCGCGCATATCATCGCCCGCGCCAGCGCGATGATCGAGGCGCAGGGACCGGACCGTCCGGTCGCCTGTCTCGGCCTCGCCTTCAAAGCGAATATCGACGATTTCCGCGAAAGCCCCGCGCTGAAGGTCGCCGCCGCCCTGGCCCGACGCTTCGGCGCGCGAATCCGGATCGTCGAGCCTTATGCCCGGTCGCTGCCCTCCGGCTTCGACGGGACCGGCGCCACCCTGATCGACATCGACACCGCGCTGGAAACTTGCGACGCCATGGTCGTTCTGGTCGATCACGACATCTTCCGATCGGTTCCCCTGGAAGAGCGACGCGGCAAGACGGTGCTGGATACGCGCGGGCTGTGGCCCGACCAGGCCTGAGACCGCGCTTCGCGTTTGCGTGGGGGGCCGGGGGAGATTAAGGACAACCGCCTGTTGCGGATTTAAAGCCACCCATGCTTGCCAAATTATTGAATCTGCGCAAACGCGCGCCCGAGTTCGTGCCCTTCATGCAGCCTGGCCTTCGGGTCTATGCGATCGGTGACATTCACGGTCGGCTCGACCTGCTCGACATGCTGCTGGCGCGGATCGAGGCCGATCATGCGGCGCGCGGTCCGGCCGAGCGGCATATCATCTTTCTCGGCGACCTGATCGACCGTGGCCCCCATTCGGCCGGGGTGCTGGAGCGGGTGCGCGGACTGTGCGCGGCGGACCACCGGGTGCATTGCCTGATGGGTAATCACGAGGAGATCCTGATTCGTGCCCTCCAGGGCGAGGACAAGGCGCTCCGGCTGTTCTGCCGCGTCGGTGGTCGGGAGACGATGCTGAGCTATGGCGTGACGGCCGAGGACTATGAACGGCTCGACTATGCCGAGGTCGCCGAGCGGTTGAAGGCCGTCATCCCCGCCACGCATCGCGAGTTCCTGAGCGATCTGAAAGAGATCATGGTGCTGGGCGATTATGCCTTCGTCCATGCGGGCGTCCGGCCGGGTATCGCCATCGCCGACCAGAAGCTGGCCGAGACCCGCTGGATCCGCGATCCCTTTCTCGACCATCGCGGGGTGCTGGAGAAGGTCGTCGTGCATGGCCATACCGTTGCGGACGAGGTGGAAATTATGCCGCATCGCATCGGCATAGACACCGGCGCCTATCAGACCGATCGCCTGTCGGCGCTGATGCTGGAAGACGGTATCCAGGAGATTTTCACCACTTGAGGTCGCTTTACCGAGGCGAAACGTTTGCCGGGGCATTCCGTTTGTCGGTAAAGCACAGTATAGCCGCAGGGCGGTGAAGCAATGTTGCAATGCCGCATCAGTGTGGGAGCATAACTGTCCCGCACTCGTTGGTGGGGTTGCCATGATACGGCTGCCGTGTCATGAGCCCACTGACATTTATCAAGGGAGTTTAACATGCGTCTTGGGAAGTTTCTCGTCGCCGCTGCCGCCGTTTCGATGACCGTTGCCCCGGCGATGGCTGCGAACCCGGCTGCCAGCCTCTCGGTTTCGAAGTCGGTTCGCGCTTCGGCTCCGGCCGCCAAGAAGAACGGCCTGGCCGGCGGTGGCGTTCTCGTTGCGGTTCTGGCGGCTGCTGCCGTCGTAGCCGGCATCGTGGTTGTCGCCGACTCGTCGGACAGCAACTAAGCTGCTTCAGCCTCACGGCTGAAAGGAATAGCGGCCTTCGGGCCGCTATTTTTTTGCCTGACGTCCGAGGCTCGCGGGGCTATGGCGCTTGGAATACCCGCGGGGGTGTCGCGCAGCGATCCAGCTAAATCGCACTTCCTTTTGGGCTAAGACCGCCAGACCGGCCTAGGGCCGATCGACATTCAGCGATGCCTTATCCTTCCCTCGCCCCTCGCAGAGGGGAGAGGGTTGCGCAGACTTGGCCTTTGCGAGAGCAAAGGCTTAGTCGGAGCTGGGTGAGGGGTGGGCGCTCGCGAAGCGAGCGCGCGAGCCTTTGGGCTCGCTCACCCCCTCACCCAAGCTGCGCTAGCCAGCAGGCTGGCAAGCTTCGCTAACCCTCTCCCCCGTCCAAGGGAGAGGGGAAGAAGACACAATACTGAATGTCGATCCGGCCTAGATCCATAGCTGGGGATTTGGCGCAAGACAGGCACCGCTCTGGCCTTCGACTTCGCTCGGGTCGACCGGCGAAAGCAGAGTTATGCTGATCCGCTTCCTCTGGAAACTCACAACGAGGCAGCGTCGAACGGCTACAATAGACTGCTATCCCTACCCCGCAGGCAAACGAAAATCGCCGGAGTCCATGGGACTCCGGCGACTATTTTCGATCGGCAGGAGGGTCGCTCGTGCGACCGACCGGTCAGCGCGGCGAGGGGGCGCTGGGGACGCCGCCGGGCATCGCCCCGGGCGCGCCGCCCATCATCGACTGCTGGGCCTGCATCTGGCGCAGGACCGATTCGGGGATGAAGTCGATCAGATCGACATCGAACACCAGCGTCGAATTTGCCGGGATCGCACCGTTCGCGCGGTCGCCATAGCCCAGCTTGGCGGGCAGCCAGAAGCGATACTTCGCGCCCTTGGGCATCAGCTTGAGCGCCTCGGCAAAGCCCGGCAGGACACCCGAAAGCGGCATCGGGGCCGGCTGCTGCGACTTGTCGAAGACGGTGCCGTCGATCAGACGACCGGTATAGTTGATCAGCGCCACGTCGCTGGCGGTCGGATGCGCACCGCCATTGCCGGGCACCAGCACCTTGTACTGCAGGCCCGAAGCGGTCGTCTCGACACCCGGTCCACGCGCCTCGCGCAGGAGCGCAGCATCACCCTGGCGTGCCAGCAAGGCCGCCACCACGATCGCGGCAGCCACCGCGACCCATATCCAGACCAGATAGGCACGCCGGACGGGACGAAGGGGAACAGCGGTTACGGACATGCCTGTTTCTCGCTCTGTGCGTTGGCGTTCGTGGTACGCATCAAGGATGCGGCGCGCGAAGCGCGAATCGATTCGTCCAGGCGAATCGATGGCCGGTGGAACCGTTCCCCACCCCAGGCCGCTCGGAGCGACGGGGCGGGGACGATCCGCCGGATATTACCGGGCGCCGTCGCGCTCGGCGCGCTTGCGCTCCAGCTTGCGCGCACGACGAACCGCCGCCGCACGCTCACGAGCGCGCTTTTCCGACGGCTTCTCGTAGTGGCGACGGAGCTTCATCTCGCGATACACGCCTTCGCGCTGCAGCTTCTTCTTGAGCGCGCGGAGGGCCTGATCCACATTGTTGTCGCGAACGATGATCTGCATAAAAACGAATTGCTCCGGCAAAACAGGATAAAGCGGCCACAGAACAACTGTAGCCGCATCGTTGGGCGCTCCTAGCAGGGGAGTCTGTCCAATACAACCCGTCGGTGCGGATTTCGCCCCGTCCGCCAAGGCGACATGAACCATAATGTCATGTGCCAGCCATGCCGACGTGATGTCGCCACCGCTATCACGCCGTTCGTCCGGTTTCATCCCCGTGTACCGGACACCCCTGTATGACATGTCGGCTCATTCCCCCGAGTGACCGGCATCATGACGCGGCGCCTCCCCTGTCGCTGCGTTTGCCCCGGTCCGAACTCCCGTCGGACCGGGGCCCCCTTTCGGGGGACAGGCGACATGGCTAAGGCAGGCCGCATGACCGCGCCCGACCTTTCCAATCCGCTGATCCTCTACAACAGCCTGACCCGCGCGCCCGAGACGTTCCGGCCGATCGATCCGGCCAATGTCCGCGTCTATTCCTGCGGGCCGACCGTCTATAACTATGCGCATATCGGCAATCTGCGCGCCTATGTCTTCACCGACACCCTGGCGCGCGTGCTGCGCTGGAAGGGGTGGCCGCTGACCCATATCATCAACATCACCGATGTCGGCCACCTGACCTCCGACGCCGATGCGGGCGACGACAAGATGGAGGCCGCCGCGAAGAAGAGCGGCCAGGACATCTGGGCGATCGCCGCGCATTACACCCGGACCTTCAAGCAGAATCTGAAGGATCTGGGCATCGCCGAGCCGACCCGCTTTCCGCTGGCGACCGATCACGTGCCCCAGATGATCGCCTTCGCCAAGGCGATCGAGACCAAGCATTGCTATCGCCTGCCCGACGGGCTGTATTTCGACGTGACGACGGTGCCCGATTATGGCCGCCTAGCCCGCCATCAGGACGATGAGGGCGAAAGCCGGATCGATCCCGTCGCGGGCAAGCGCCATCCGGCCGACTTCGCCATCTGGCGCGCCTCGGCACCCGGCGAGAATCGCCAGATGGAATGGGACAGCCCCTGGGGCCGCGGCGCGCCTGGCTGGCATCTGGAATGCTCGGTGATGAGCAAGCAATATCTGGGCGCGCAGTTCGACATCCATACCGGCGGCATCGACCACCGCGAGATCCACCATCCCAACGAGATCGCGCAGAACCAGGCGCATGGCTGCACCGCCGAGACCGGCGCCAATATCTGGATGCACAACAACTTCCTGGTCGACCGCACCGGCAAGATGTCCAAGTCCTCGGGCGAGTTCCTGACGCTCCAGGCGCTGGTCGATCGTGGCTTCCACCCCCTCGCCTATCGGCTGATGTGCCTTCAGGCGCAGTATCGTTCGGAAATGGAGTTTGGCTGGGACGGCCTCGCCGCCGCGCAGGTGCGACTGAAGCGGCTGGTCCAGACGGTCGAGGGGCTGCGCACGCGGGCCGATGCGCCCGCCAAGGGCGATGCGGCGACCTATCGCGAGCGGCTGGACGCCGCGCTGTCGGACGATCTCGCGACGCCGCGCGCGCTGCCCGTGCTCGACGAGATGCTGGCCGACAAGAAGCTGTCGCCCGGCGTCCGGCTGGCCGCGCTGGCCGATTTCGACGCGACGCTGGGGCTGCAACTCGCGACGCTGACCCGCGCCGACCTGCGCACCCGGCCCAAGGCGGCCACGCTGGACGAAGCGGGGATCGAGGCACAGCTGGCCGAGCGGCGCGCGGCGCGGGCGGAGAAGGACTTTGCCCGGTCGGATGCGATCCGCGACACGCTGCTCGCCGCCGGGGTCGAGGTGATGGACGGCGATCCGCTGGGCTGGGACTGGAAGCCGGTGTTACCGGCCGCCTGATCCCCGGCGCCAGCCGCCATATCCGCCGCGCGGTGACCGCAGGCGCAGGCCGATGAACAGCACGGTGGGCCAGAACATCGTATTGGCGATGTCGCCCAGCGTGTCGGCCCAGCGCCACGACCCGTAATGCAGCCGGTCGAGGACCTCGTTGCCCGCCTCGGCCAGCGCGACGCAGAGCAGCGGGATCGGGGTCGCCAGCGACTTGCGGGTCAGGATGCGGGCGAGGAACAGGACCGCCATGCCCGCATGGACGTGCAGCAGGCTGTCGGCCATGCCGGTTCCGTCGCCGACCCATTGGATGAAGGCGGCATAGCGTGCGGGAATATCCATGGCGGCCGCTTGCCCGGCCCGGACAGGGGTGACAAGCCCCTTCCTCCGAATGCGAAAGGCCCGCCACCCCGACGACCGGGATGGCGGGCCTTTTATCGACCGCTCAACGGGATAGGACGTCGATCAGAAGCTGCTCCAATCGTCATCGTCCTGCCTGACCGCCAGATTGCCCTGGGAGGGCACCGGCGCGGCCATGCGGCGCGGCGCGGGCGATACCGCCGCCGGCCGCCGGATCGCGACGACGGGCGCGGCGGGCTGGGGCAAGCCGCCCTCGATCCGGAAGCGGCCGATCTGCTCCTCCAGCGCCTGGGTCTCGGCGGACAGCGCCCGGACGGCGGCCGTCACCTCCTCGACCATGGCGGCATTGGCCTGGGTCACGCCGTCCATGTCGTTGATCGCCAGATTGACCTGCTGGATGCTGGTCGCCTGCTCGGACGCCCCGCCCGCGATCGATTCGACCAGTCCGGCGATGTCCTGCATCCCGGTCGCAATCAGGCGCAGCGAATCGTCGGTCTTGTTGGCCAGTTCCACGCCGCTGCGCACCCGGTCGACCGTGGTGGTGATCCGCGCGCTGATGTCGCGCGCCGCCTCCGCCGAGCGTTCGGCCAGCGCACGCACTTCGGAGGCGACGACCGCAAAGCCCTTGCCCGCGTCGCCCGCCCGCGCCGCCTCGACGCCCGCATTCAGCGCGAGCAAATTGGTCTGGAAGGCCAGGCCGTCGATCACCGCGATGATCTCGGCGATTTCGCTCGACGAACGCTCGATGTCGCCGATCGCCGACACGGTGCGGCGGACGATCTCCTCGCTGTTGCCGACATCGCTGCTCGCCTTGCGGACGATCGTCTGCGCCGATTGCGCCTTGGCCGCGGCGGCGGTGACCGACTGGGCGATCTCGTTCATCGCGGCCGAGGTTTCCTCGATGCTGGCCGCCTGCTGCTCGGCGCGGCGGGCCAGATCGTCGGCGGCCTGGTTCATCTCCACCGTGCCGCTGCTGATCCCGGCCGCATTGACCCGCACCGCGCCCAGCGAGCCCGACAGCCGCGACACCGCCATGTTGAAGTCGCGCTCGATGGCGGCATAGGAAGGCGGGAAGCCGCTCAGCTTGACCGTCAGGTCCGAACCGGCGAGCTGCTCCAGCGCCTCGCCGATCTGGCTTACCATCTGGTTCTGCTCGGCATCGGCCTGCGCCTTGGCGACCGCGGTGTCGCGGAAGACGACGACGGCGCGCGACATGCTGCCCAGTTCGTCGCCGCGTTCGGCATCGGGAATCGCGATGTCGTTCCGCCCCCGCGCCAGCGCATCCATCACCCCGGTCAGCCGGACGATCGGCCGACCCAGCGCCCGCGACAACAAAATGGCCATCGCGACGGCGACACTGATCATGATCAGGCCGCCGATGGCGAGGCTCCATTGCGCCGTCCGCAGCACGATCTTGCGCTCGTTGCGGACCGCCCCCATCATCTCGACCCTTCGGGCGCGCAGATCACGCAAGGGTTGCAGGATCACCGTGACCCGCGACCGCTCGCTATTGGCACGGAGCCAGGCCTGCGCGCCCTCGCGGTCGGTCCGGCTGCGCGCGATCAGCGGGTCGCCGATGTCGCGGCGCCATTCCTCCATCCTGGCATGCGACGCCGCTACCTCGGCGCGCGCCCTGGGGTCCTCGACCAGCGCCCTGTCCAGCTCCGCCGCCGCCTGCCTCTCGGCGGCCCGTGCCGTATAATATTGCGTCAGATAGGCCTCGTCCCCGGTGATCAGGAAGCCGCGCATCTGGCTGTTCTCGCGCTGGACGCCGCCCTCCATGTCCAGCGTGGTGGTATAGGTGGTCTGCGCATGGACGCTTTTTTTCGTCGTCCCCTCGATCCGTGACAATGCCCACCACAAGGTCCCCATCATCGCCAGCACCGACAGGACGACGATGGCGAAGGACAGACCGATTTTCTTCGGTATGGGCATGGAAGAGAGCATGACGAATCCTGGCAGGTCGAAAGCCCCTTCGCTTCCGATTGCCTCCGACTCCTAAGCGGTGACTCCAAATAGTTGGTTAAGCCGTTACACAGGGAATGGGTTTTGCGACGGACCGATTATTGCAGCGCCGCCCCCGCCCGGTCGATCAGCGCGGGGCGATAGGGAATCGGCGCCCCCGTCGGGATCGCGGCGATCTCGGCCGCCACCGCATCGGCACGCGCCGAGGACGAGGGATGGGTCCGGCTGCGGAACAGGCCGCCATCGACCTCGCCGCCATGTTCGCGCCAGAAGCGCACCGCATCCTGCGGGTCATAGCCCGCATTGCGCATGAGGTGCGCGCCCAGCAGATCGGCCTCGGTCTCGGTCTGGCGGAACAGCCGCCCGTTGCGCCCGAACTCAGACAGCAACCCGCGCTTGACGCCCGCCGCGTCCAGCCGCTCGCGATGGTGCAGGATGTTGTGCGAGAATTCATGCGCGACGACAACCGCGATCATCCGGTCGTCGAACCGCTCGAAGAAGCGCGATCCGATCTGGACGATGTCCCCGTCCGCCGAGGCGGTCAGGTCGGGGCCGATCCTCATCTCGAACCGCGACCGGCAACCCGGCTGCGCGGCCACCGTCACGTCGCGCCGCTCACCATGGCGCAGGATGGTCAGGCGCAGCGGACGATCGGCGGGCTCGGCGGCGATCCGGCGCTGGGCGGCGTCGCGCGTGGCGCTGTTGGCCTGCGTCGCACCGGCCGGATCGACCGCCAGGGGCTGGCCGTCGACCGCCAGGATCGTGTCGTCGGGGGCGATCCCCGCCTTGTCCGCCGCGCTGCCTGGCACCACCGCCTCGACCGCGACCGGCCCCTCGAACCCGAAGGTCGCGGGGAGTTCCTTGCGCAGCGCGGGCTCATATTGGTCGATCGCATGGATGACGAGGCCGGGCGTCGGCGCCGTATCCCGGCACAGCGTGACATTGGCCGTCGCCAGCCGCCACGCGATCGTCGCCAGCCGAAGATCCGCCGCGCGCATCGCATCGAACAGCGCCCGGTCGTCCGTCGCCTCCACCGCAACCGTGGACACGGCGTGGGCCGGCACGGGCGGCGCCACGGCCAGCGATAGAGCGGACAGCGCGACCATGGCGGCCGATGGGATGAGCGAACGCGACATGGCCCCCCTGCTAACCGCTTCCCCACCGATCCGCAAAGCCCGCCGCCGCAACCGCCAACGGCTCGGCGCAAAGCCGTATCATGCGCAACAATCGGCGCGACTTGAGGGGCCCAAACGCCAACTTCATTGCGTATCCCCACGATTCGGCGCATGGCGGGCAAATCAACAAAGAAGACGAAAGAGCAGGATATCATGGCCGCGAAATGGGCCCCCGACAGCTGGACGAGCGCCGAAGCCCGCCAGCTTCCCAACTATCCCGACCGCAACGCGCTGGACGCCGCGACCCGTACGCTGGCGACCTATCCCCCGCTGGTCTTTGCGGGCGAGGCGCGCAGCCTGACCGCCGAGCTGGCCGAGGTGGCGGCGGGCCGGGGTTTCCTGCTCCAGGGCGGCGACTGTGCCGAGAGCTTTGCCGAGCATAGCGCCAACAACATCCGCGACACCTTCCGCGTCATCCTCCAGATGGCGGTCGTCCTGACCTTCGCCTCCAAGCTGCCGGTGGTGAAGCTGGGCCGCATGGCGGGCCAGTTCGCCAAGCCGCGCTCGGCCGATACCGAGGTGATCGGCGGGGTCGAGCTGCCCAGCTATCGCGGCGACAATGTCAACGACATCGCCTTCACCGCCGAGGCCCGCATACCCGATCCGCAGCGGATGCTGCGCTCCTATGCCCAGTCGGCGGCGACGCTGAACCTGCTGCGCGCGTTCGCGCAGGGCGGCTATGCCAATCTGCACCAGGTGCATCGCTGGACCCATGACTTCATGGGCCGCAGCCCCTGGGCGCAGAAATATGCCGAGACCGCCGACCGCATCGGCGAGGCGCTGGACTTCATGGCGGCCTGCGGCATCGACCCCGCCTCTGTGCCCCAGCTGGCGCAGACCAGCTTCTACACCAGCCACGAGGCGCTGCTGCTCCCCTATGAGCAGGCGCTGACCCGGCAGGATTCGCTGACCGGCGACTGGTACGACACCTCGGCCCACTTCCTGTGGATCGGCGACCGCACCCGCTTCGAGGGCTCGGCGCATGTCGAGTTCCTGCGCGGCATCGACAACCCGATCGGCGTGAAGTGCGGACCCAGCCTCGAGCCCGAGGCGCTGCTGCGCATGCTCGACACGCTCAATCCGGGCCGCGTGCCGGGCCGGATGACGCTCATCACCCGCTATGGCCATGACAAGATCGAGGCGCATCTGCCCAGGCTGGTCCGCGCCGTCACGCGCGAGGGGCATCCGGTCGTCTGGTCGTGCGACCCGATGCACGGCAACACGGTCAAAGCCGCGACCGGCTACAAGACCCGCCCCTTCGACCGTATCCTGGCCGAGGTGCGCGGCTTCTTCGCCGTCCACCGCGCCGAGGGCACGCATGCGGGCGGCATCCATGCCGAGATGACCGGGCAGAACGTCACCGAATGCACCGGCGGCGCGATCGACGTCACCGAACAGTCGCTGGCCGACCGCTATCACACGCATTGCGACCCGCGCCTGAATGCGGGCCAGAGCCTGGAGCTGGCCTTCCTGCTGGCTGAGATGCTCAACGAGGAAATGGCCGAACGCCGCAAGGCCGCCGCCTGACCGGTATGCGGGGCGGGGAAGCCGCAAGGCTCCCCGCCCCGATCTTATCCACAGTTTCCGTACACCGTCCGCTTGACGCCCCGCCCCACCCCCGCTAATTGCGCCCCTCCACCGCAAACGGCCCCTTCGTCTAGCGGTCTAGGACGTCGCCCTCTCACGGCGAAAACACGGGTTCGAGTCCCGTAGGGGTCACCAGCCTTTTCAAAGGTTGGATAGCGCTTGGTATGGTTCAGCCATGTGCCGATAGGCGAAGAGCCACACCCGTCGGATCAGCGACCTTTTCACACGTCGATCGCTCCCGACCAGACACGGCCCCCCGCCTCAATCCGTGCCCGTGCAGGCCAGCATGGCGAAGCTCGCCAGCCAGTGTTCGCCCATATAGTCGCCTGCGACCTCGTCGATCGCCGCGGCGAGGTGGTCGGCGGCGGCGGCTTGCAGGGCGTCGCGCAGCCTGGCCTCCGGTGTCGCCGCCAGCGCCTGCATCGCCCAGGCGCGGCTGAGGTTCAGGCCGTCGAGATGCGCGATCCGGCCGTCGCTGCGGTCGCTGACGCGTGCCGGGGTGGCCAGCGTATCGGGAAGCCCCGGCAGGAACGCCGCGAACCAGTCGGCAAAGGCGTCGGCGGGCAACAGGCGCTGCATCGCCATGGCCTCCATCAGCGTCGGGGACAGGAAATCCTCGCCGCTCGGCTCCCAGACCTGAGCCTGGCGATCCGCGCCGAACCAGTGGTGCGCGCGCTCGATCATCGCGCCGCGCATCGCCTGGTCGTTGGCGACCCGCGCATAGCGATCGGCGAGCACCAGCGCGAAGGCGGTGTTGGCATGCGTCCCCGCGCGCACCGGATAGGTCATCAGCGGCAAATGCGCGCGCCATCGTGCCGCAAAGGCCTCCGCCAGCGGTCGCAGCGTGTCCGCATGGCCCAGCCCCGCGACCATCAACTCGCTCTGGAGCATCAGCAGCCACGCCCAGCCATAGGGCCGCTCGAACCCGCGCGCGCTCGGCCGGTCGAGATAGGCGCACTCCGCCGCGACCTTTTCGGGGGTGAAGGCCGCGTCGAACAGCGCGTCGATGGCGGCGACCTCGGCCAGATCGGGGAACAGCCGCCGGATCCGGGCGAGCAGCCAATAGCCATGGACGCAACTATGCCAGTCGAAACTGCCGAAGAAGATCGGATGCACCGCGCGCGGGCGATACGGGTCGTCCTCGCCGGTCATCACATGATCGGCCTTGTGCGGATATTCGCGGGTGACATGGCCGAGCGCGATCCGCGCGAATGTCGCGGCACGAATGGGGGTCATCGCAATCCTCCAGGAAAGGCGCAGAGCGTCAGCACCGCGATATTGAACGCCAGCAGCATCAGCGCGGTCGGCCACTGGACGCGGATCACCCCGAACCGGTCCCGCAGTTCGAGGACCGCCGCAGGCACCAGGTTGAAGTTCGCCGCCATCGGCGTCATCAGCGTCCCGCAAAAGCCCGACAACATGCCCAGCGCCGCGACCACCGCCGGATCGCCGCCGAAATGGCGGATCAGCAGCGGCAGGCCGATGCCCGCCGTCATGATCGGAAAGGCGGCAAAGGCATTGCCCAGCACCATCGTGAACAGCGCCATCCCGACGCAATAGGCGATCGTCCCGGCCAGCGGCGTGTCGAGCGCGACGATGTTCACGACGCCGCTCGCAACGACCTTGCCCACGCCCGCCATCGCGAACACGCCGCCCAGCGCCGCCAGCATCTGGGGCAAGACCATCGCCCAGCCGATCGAGTCGACCAGCCGCCGCGCCTCGGCGACCGGCGCGGTGCGCGGCGGCCGGGTGAGACGCACGGCCAGCAGGAGGGCGACGATCGAACCGGCCACCAGCGCGACCAGGGTCACCTGTTTCGGGTCGATCAGCGCCACACCCGCGATCCGGCCCTTGCCGACCGATAGCGTCCCCGCCAGCGTGACGGCGGGCAGCATCAGCGCGGGCACGAACAGCCGGCGGCCCAGTCGCGCCGCGGAGGCGGCGCGCTGCTCCGCGTCGCTGCTGGCGACGGCCGAGGGACGCAGCCCCCAGGTCGCGAGGCCCACCATCACGAGGACGAGACACCCGGCGAGCAGATCGGGCAGCCACGGCCCCACCCCCAGCAGCGCCGCGAAGAGTCCCCAGAACCCGGCGTTGCGCCAGCGCGTCGGCGCCCCCCGATCGCAGGCATGATGCGCCGCCACCGCCGCGGGCAGCGTCGCCGCCGCCATCCCGATCGCATCGAGCCCGATCATGCCCGCCGCCGCAACCGCCGGTCGAGCAGCAACAGGCGCGCGCCGTGGATCAGGAACGCCGCGACGGCGGTCGGGATCGCCCAGAGCGCGACGTCCAGCGGTGCGACCGCCACGCCGTCCTGTTCGAGGATCGCGCGGATCAGCAGGATCGATCCGATCGCGATGAACACATCCTCGCCGAAGAACACGCCGATATTGTCGACGGCGGCGGCATGCGCGCGGATTTGGTCGCGCGTGTCGGGGTCGAGCGGCTGGCGCTCGTCGCGCTCCTCCGCCCCCTCTGCCATCGGGGCGACGATCGGCCGGACCATCTGGACATGCCCGCCCAGCGACACCAGCCCCAGCGCCGCCGTGATCTGACGCAATGCGAGATAACCGAGCAGCACCCGCCCGGTCGTCGCCCGGCGCAACCCCCGCACGATGTCGCGCGCCTTTTCGCGCAGCCCTGCGCGCTCCAGAAGACCGATCATCGGCAGCGCCAGGAACGGGACCGCCAGGAACCGCGCATCGACAAAGGCCCGCCCGATCATTGCGATCACCGCGACCGGCCCGAACCCCGCAGCCGCCGCACTGGCTAGCGCGGCGACGGTCACCACCAGCAACGGGTTCACGCCCAGCGCGAAGCCGATGATGATGATTGCGATTCCCGACAGGACGAGCATGGCGGCGGCCTCTCGCTAAAGCGTCGCGGCAGCTCGCGCCGCCTGGTTATACTGGCCCGACAGCGAGCGCAGCAGGTCGGCCGCCTCCGACAGCGCCTGGCCGTCCGGACCGTCGGCGACGACGGCGCTGGCCAGCACGCGTTCGCGGATGTCGCGATAGTGCAGGCAGAAATCGCGGCCCGCCTCGGTCGCCGCGATCCGCTTTTCCTTGCCGGACCGATCGGTGGCGACAAGTCCCGCGCGTTCCAGCTTGCGGATCGCATAGGTGATGAGATGCGTGTCCTCGACATCCAGCACCAGCGCGATGTCGGCGATCCGCTTGGCGCGATCGCGGTGGCGGACGGTGTGCAGGATCAGCACCTCCAGCGGTGCCAGCGCCAGTCCCGCCGCCGCCGCGCAGCGCACGATCCAGCGTTGATAGGCGGCGGCGGCCAGCGTCAGGCTGAACTCCAGCTCGGACAGCGCCGGGGCCGCGCCATCGGCCAGATGCGCCGAAGATACGATCGCCCGCTTGTCGTTGGTCATGCCGCCTCCTGCGCGATCAGGGTTGCGGCGTTTCTATGGGCTGTCAATCCATCGCCGATAGTTTATCGACGATTCGTCGACAATTTCTCATGGAGGTGGCGCGATGGCAGGCTGGTCGTTCTGGATCGATCGTGGCGGCACCTTTACCGACGTGGTCGCCCGCGCCCCCGACGGAACGCTGACCACCGCCAAGCTGTTGAGCGAGGCGCCCGAACGTTATGCCGATGCGGCTATCGCGGGCATCCGCACGATCCTGGGGCTCGCGGACGACGCGCCCCTGCCCGCCGATCGCATCGCCGAGGTCAAGATGGGGACGACCGTCGCGACCAATGCGCTGCTGGAACGCAAAGGTGCGCGGACGCTGCTGGTGGTCGACCGGGGCTTTGCCAATCTGCTCGTCATCGGCGACCAGACCCGCCCGCGCCTGTTCGACCTCGCCGTTCGCCGCCCCGCCCCGCTCTATGACGGGGTGATCGAGATTGGCGGCCGGATCGACGCCGACGGCATGGTGGTCCTACCGCTGGACGAGGAGGAAACCGCCGCGCAGCTGGCGGCGAAACGCGCGGAGGGTTTCGAGGCGGTGGCGATCGCGCTCACCCATGGCTGGGCGCATGGCGACACCGAAGCGCGCGTCGCCGCGCTGGCGCGCGCGGCGGGCTTCACCCAGATTTCTGCCAGCCATGTCGTCAGCCCGATGATCGGCCTGGTCGCGCGCGGGCGGACGGCGGTGGTCGATGCCTATCTGTCGCCCGTGCTGCGTCGCTATGTCGATCGGGTGGCGGGCGCGTTGGGGCCGATCCCGCTCCACTTCATGCAGTCCAGCGGCGGGCTGGCCGATGCGCGCGCCTTTCAGGGCAAGGACGCGATCCTGTCGGGCCCGGCCGGAGGCGTCGTCGCCGCCGCGCGCACCGCGCAGGCGGCGGGGATCGACCGGGTGATCGGCTTCGACATGGGGGGCACCTCCACCGACGTCGCGCTCTATGCCGGGCGGTTCGAGCGGGTGCTCGATGCCGAGGTCGCGGGCGTCGAGATGCGCGTGCCGATGATGGCGATCGACACGGTCGCGGCGGGCGGCGGATCGATCCTGCATTATGACGGATCGCGGTTCCGCGTCGGCCCGGACAGCGCGGGCGCCCATCCCGGCCCCGCCTGCTATCGGCGCGGCGGCCCGCTGACCGTGACCGACGCCAATGTGCTGGTCGGCAAGATCCAGCCCGCGCATTTCCCCGCGGTCTTCGGCCCGAACGGCGACCAGCCGCTCGACATGGAGGCACCCCGCCGCGCCTTTGCCGAGCTGGCGGCGGAGATGGGCATGGCCGATCCCCGCGCCGTGGCGGAGGGATTCCTGGAGGTGGCCGTCGCGCATATGGCGGCGGCCATCAAGCGTGTCGCGCTGGAGCGCGGCGAGGACGTGACCGGCTTCGCGCTGCAATGTTTCGGCGGGGCCGGTGGGCAACATGCCTGCCGCGTCGCCGAGGTGCTGGGGATGCGCACGGTGCTGATCCATCCGCTAGCGGGCGTGCTGTCGGCCTATGGCATGGGACTGGCCGACCGGGTGGCGATCCGTCAACGATCGGTCGAGCGGCCGCTGGGCACGCCGCTGGACGCCATCATGGCGGCACTCGGCGACGAAGCGGCGGCGGAGGTCGGCGCCGGGGCACGCCGCGTCGCCACCGTTCACCTGCGCTATGCCGGGACCGACACCGCGCTGCCCGTCGACTGGGCCGAGGACGACGCCATGCACGCCGCGTTCGAGGCGGCGCACCGGGCGCGCTTCGGCTTCGTCAGCCCGAACGCCGAACTGGTCGTCGAAAGCGTGATGGTCGAGGCGATCCTGCCCGGCGAGCCGGTGACGCCCCCGCCGCTCCCGCCGCGCGAGGGTCCGCTGCCGCCGCCGCTTTCGCATGTGTCGGTCTGGACGAACGGTGCGGAGCACGCGACCCCCGTCCATGACCGCGCCACGCTGAGACCCGGCGACCGCATCGCAGGCCCCGCGCTGATCCGCGAGGCGATCGCGACGACGATGGTCGAGCCGGGCTGGACGCTGCGCGTCGGCGACGGCGGCGAACTGCTGCTCGCGCATGACGCATCGGACACGCGTAGCGCCCCCGACCCGCGCCTGGTCGATCCGGTGCAGCTCGAACTGTTCAACACCCGCTTCATGGGCATCGCCGAGCGCATGGGCGTCGTCCTGCGCAACACCTCGCGCAGCGTGAACATGAAGGAGCGGCTCGACTTCTCCTGCGCGCTCTTCGACGGCCAGGGACGGCTGGTCGCCAACGCGCCGCACGTCCCCGTCCATCTGGGCGCGATGGGCGAAAGCGTCCGCGCCGTCATCGCCAGCCGGTCCGCCACGCTCAAGCCCGGCGATGTCGTCGCGCTCAACAACCCGTTCAACGGCGGCACCCACCTGCCCGACGTGACGGTGATCGCCCCCGTCTTCGACGAGGCGGGCGAGCATATCCGCTTCTTCGTCGCCAATCGCGGCCATCATGCCGATATCGGTGGGCTGACCCCCGGATCGACCCCGCCGCTGTCGCGCACGCTGGAGGAAGAGGGCGTGGTGATCGACGACTTCCTGCTGGTCGATGGCGGCACGCTGCGTGAGGCGGCGTTTCGCGAGCTGCTGGCCGGGGCGCGCTATCCCGCGCGCAGCCCGGACACCAATGTCGCCGACATCAAGGCGCAGCTCGCCGCCAACGCGACCGGCATCGCCGAGCTGAACGCGCTGATCGCCGCCAGCGGCTGGCCGATGGTGCACGCCTATATGGGGCATGTCATGGACCAGGCGGAGGAAAGCATCCGCCGTGTCCTGTCGCGGCTGGAGGACGGGGCCTTCGCCTATGCGATGGACGACGGCACGCCGCTGGCGGTGCGGGTCACGGTCGACCGGGCGGCGCGGGCGGCGACGATCGACTTCACCGGCACCGGCCCTGCCCGCCCCGGCAATTTCAACGCGCCCCCGGCGGTCACCCGCGCGGTCGTGCTCTATGCCTTTCGCTGCCTGATCGGCGAGGACCTGCCGCTGAACGAGGGATGCCTGGCGCCGCTGACCATCATCATCCCGGCGGGCAGCTTCCTGTCGCCCCCGCCCGGCAGCGCGGTGGTGGCGGGCAATACCGAGGTGAGCCAAGCGGTCTGCAACGCCCTGCTCGGCGCGCTGGGGGCTTGCGCCGCGTCGCAGGGGACGATGAACAACTTCCTGTTCGGCAACGACCGCTATCAATATTACGAGACGATCTGCGGCGGAACCGGTGCCGGGCCGGGCTTTGACGGCGCATCGGCGGTGCACAGCCATATGACGAACACGCGGATCACCGATCCCGAGATACTGGAACTCCGCTATCCCGTCCGACTCGACCGGTTCGACATCCGCCGGGGATCGGGGGGCAGCGGTCACCATCGCGGCGGCGACGGGGCCATTCGCGAGATCACCGCGCTGGAGCCGATGACCGCCACCATCGTCGCCTCGCGCCGGATCGTCGCGCCCTTCGGCCTGGCGGGTGGCGGTGCCGGAGCCGTGGGCCGACAATGGCTGGTCCAGGCGGACGGCACCAGGCACGCCCTGCCCGGCGTCGATCAGGTCGAGCTCCAGGCGGGGGACCGGATCGTCATCGAGACACCCGGCGGGGGCGGCGCGGGCCTCTGACCGCTCGCGCCCATCTCCGCTTCAGGGTTGGAGGCGGATCATCGCCACGCCGTGCGGCGCCACCTCCGCCTCGTAGCGGCGGGACAGACGGCCCAGATCCTTGTGCGTCCACAGGTCGCGCGCGCGCAGGCGGGTTGTGGCGGGCAGGCCGAGTTGCGTCCAGTCCGCCCCGATCCGCGCGGGGGTCTCGCCCCGGTTCCAGAACAGCAGGGCGCGGCCGCCATCGGCCATGGGCTTGACCCAGACCTCGCGCTGGCCGTCGCGCGCCACCCGGTGGCCCTGCGCGCCCAGCGGGTCCTGATCGACCGCGATGACGTCGCGGTTCAGCAGGATGTCGCGGGTCGCGGGCGTCATGGCCGCGACGTCCGTTGCCCGCGATCAACGGCGCGGCCATCATCGCCCAGAGCGAGAAATGCGCGCGATATTCGGTGTCGCTCAATCCGCCATTGCCGACCTCCAGCATGTCGGGATCGTTCCAGTGCCCCGGCCCGGCAAAGGGCCAGAGCGGCTCGTTCATGTCGACGATCGACGCCACGCCCCAGCTATAGCCGTGCTTGCCTTCCCATTTGTCGGTGATGTCGCCGGTGGTGCGCCACATATTGCCGATCTTCGCACCCCATAGCCAGGGCCGCGAATGGCCCCATTCGCATAGCGAGAACAGGATCGGCCGCCCCGTCGCGCGCAGCGCATCGGCCATGGTCGCATAGGCTTCCTCGGCATTGCGCACGCCCGTCGAGCACCAGTCATATTTCAGATAGTCGACGCCCCAGCGCGCAAATTTCAGCGCGTCCTGATATTCATGCCCCTGGCTGCCCGGACGCCCGCCACAGGTCTTGGTGCCCGCATCCGAATAGATGCCGAACTTCAGCCCCTTGGCATGGATATAGTCGCCCAGCGCCTTCAGCCCGCCGGGAAAGCGCTGGCGATCCTCGGTGATGAAGCCATTGGCGTCGCGCGCGCCGTGCCAGCAATCGTCGATGACGATATATTCATATCCCGCCGCCTTCATCCCGTTGGAGGCCATCGCATCCGCCGTCCGGCGGATCACATCCTCGTTCACGTTGCAGGCGAACTTGTTCCAGCTGTTCCAGCCCATGGGCGGGGTCTGGGCGAGGCCATTGGCGGTGCGCTTGGGGTCCTGGGACGGGGCGAGCGTGTTGGGGTCGGTGTCCAGCACCTCCTGCGCCGTGGCGGGAACGGCCATCTGGAGCAGCAGCGCGGCGGCGAGCGGGCGGGCGAAACGACGGAGCATGGCGGCCTGTCCTTGCGCTTATCGGGTCTTGGGGAGACGGGCGACGGCCGCGGCATGGTCCGCGACGATGCGGACCGTCGTGTCGCCGGTGAAGATGCCGTACCAGCCCTGCGGCTCGTGCGGCGGATCGCCCATATATTGGCCGTCGCCGTCGCGGAACCGATAGTCGGGATGCTGCGCGCGCGCCTCGCCGTTCCAGGCCCAGAAATTGGTGCCCGCGATCGGCCCGCCCGCCGCCATGTCGCGCAGCGCGGCGGCATAGATCAGCCGGTAGAAACGGTCCTTATAGGTCGTCGCTACCTTCGGATCGTTGCTGCCGCCGTCGCGCGGATAGCCGAACTCCTCGATGATGAGCGGCTTGTCCAGCTGGTGGGCATAGCCGACATGGCGGGCGATATAGTCCTGGGTCAGCGTCTCGCCGCGCTTGTAGGTGTTCGCCAGATCGGCCTGTTTCACCCAGTCCCAATTGTTGGGCCAGATATGCGCGGTCAAATAATCGATCGCGTCGATGCCATGTTCGGCCAGCAGGATGTCGGGCTTCTCCAGCGTGCCCTTCAGCCCCTCCGATCCGGTGCACACCAGATGGTTGGGATCGAGCGACTTGATCAGCGTCGCGCTGTCGCGGACCCAGCCATGGAATTGGTCGAGATCGGCATGGGCCAGGTCGCCCGCCGGGCGCGGCTCGTTGGACAGCTGCCACGCCATGATCGTCGGGTCGGCCGCATAAAGCTTCGCGGTGACGCTGTTGGTGCGCGACACGATGGTGCGGATCCAGTCGCGGTACATCTCCTTGGCGCGCGCATTGCCATAGAATTGCGCGTTGAAATTGGCGAAGGCGGGCCAGGGATGCGCCGGGTCGTTGGCGTTCAGGAACTGGCCGCCGTTCACATAGGACAGATAGGTCATCATGCCCCCCGACCATTCCCAGAAATTGGTCAGGTACAGGACCGCGCGCATGTTGCGCTTGGCCATCTCCGCCAGCGCATAGTCGAGCCCGGCGAGCAAGGTCCGGTTGGTCGTGGTGGCGGTGCGGAAACCCGGCTTGATCGAGTCGCGCAAGGGGCCTTCCTCGGCCGAGGCGAGGATGCGGATATTGGTCACGCCCATCGCCGCCAGCGCGTCCAGCTCACGCCGCAGCCGAGCGCGGTCGCCATAAGGAGCATCGGCGCCCAGATAGGCGGCATACCACATATTGGCCCCGACGAAGCGATAGGCTGCGTCGCCGATCATCAGGCGGGTGCCCTTGCGACGGACGAACTCGTTGCGGGCCGCTCCGGCCGCATCGGCCCGCCCCGCGACGCCGGCGCATCCCGCCAGCAAGGCCGCCGACCCCAGAAAGCCGCGACGATCGATATCCATGGTCATGCCCGCATCCTCCCCCTCATATCGTTTCCCGACGCGGCTTTGCCGTCGTCATGGTGCAGGTCGATCGACCTGATTCCATTGGCATAACGAAGAATAATGCAAATTGCTTGCGGTATTTTGAGTGGCCGAAACCCTCCCCCACCCGTCACCTCGGCGACGGCCGGGGTCCAGTTACGGGGCGATGGCAACAACCTACCAGCGCTTGCCCAACTGGATCCCGGCCTGCGCCGGGATGGTCAGGTGTTTTCGCAGCGCCTCCCTTACGGAGAGGATAGCCGATCAGCGCATCCCGCAGCTGACCGGGCCCGGCGGCGCGCTGGCGATGCGGATCGACGAGATGTCGAGGCCCAGCTCGCCGGTCGTCACGATCGTCCATGGCTTCGTCACCGAGGCCATGGTCACGCCGCCATCCGCGAAACAGCGCAGCGGCACCGCCAGTTGGCGCCATTCGCCGAGCGTCCCCTTCAGCAGCCCGGTGATCGGCACGGTGGCGGGCTTGCCGCCTTCCATGCCGAGCAGGACCTCGGCGGTAGGGGCCTGGGTCACGCGGTAATCGACCAACAGGCTCAACTGGCCGTTGGACTCGCGGGTGATGTCGATCGGCTTGGCTTCCTCGATCGCGGCGCTCGCCGGGCCGGTGCCCGCGAAGGTGAAGCGCAGGCTGTCCTCCTGCGCGGCGCGGTCGACGCGGCTCTGCTGCACCGCGCCCGCCACGTCCAGCCGCGCCCCCGCGACCACCCGGCCGCGCACGAACAGCGCATTCTGGTCCCCCGCCGCCACCGCCGGACGCGCCTCGCTCAGCACCGGCACGGTCGCGCCCTGCGCATAGGTCAGGCCATAGCCGATCGGGAAGAGCGGGTCGTAATTCGCGTCCCGCTTGTTCAGCACATATTGGTCGAGCCGCTTGGGCCAGGAAAAGCTGAGCTTGCCATGGAAGTCGTGGCGCGGCTTGCCATCGCGCCCGGCGATCAGCACGTCCGCCACGCCGCCGCCCTCGGTGCCCGGCAGGAACGCCGCGACAAAGGCGTCCGCCGCGTTCATCTCCGGGTTCACCCAGAGCGGGCGCCCCGACAGGAACACCGCGACGACCGGGATACCGGCGGCCTTCAGCTTCTTGAGCAGCGCCAGGTCGCTCTTGTCCTCGGGGCTGTATTCCAGTGTCGGGCGGTCGCCGGTAAACTCGGCATAGGGGGTTTCGCCGAACACCACGATCGCGGCATCGGGCTTGGCGCTATAGGCGCCGTCGACCGCCAGCACCGCCTTGCCGCCGCCCGCGCGGACCGCCTCGTCGATGCCCGCCCAGATCGACTGGCCGTTGGGGAAGTTGGCGTTGGTGACGCCGGTGCCCTGCCAGGTGATCGACCAGCCGCCCGCCTGCTGCCCGATATTGTCCGCGCCGCGCCCCGCGACCAGGATATTGGCGCCGGGCTTGAGCGGCAACAGGCTGCCATTGTTCTTCAGGAGGACCATCGACTCGCGCACCGCCTGACGCGCGATGGCGCGGTGCTCGGGCGATCCGATCAGGTCGAACTTGCCCGACACAGGCCGCGAGGACGGACGCCCCGCCTCGAAGCTGCCCGCCAATATCTTCACGCGCAGGATGCGGCGCACCGCATCGTCCAGCCGCGCGGCCGGGATCGTGCCGTCCTTCGCCTCGCGCAGCGTATTGGCGTAAAGCTGCTTCCAGCCCGCGCCCGAATACATGAACATGTCGAGCCCGGCATTGATCGCCGCCGGGCAATCCTCGTTGTTGCAGCCGGGCACCTGGCCATGGGCGTTCCAGTCACCGATGGTGAAGCCGTCAAAGCCGAGCTTGTCCTTCAGCACGCCGGTCAACAGGCTCTTGTTGCCGGTCATCTTGGTGCCGTTCCAGCTGGAGAAGCTGGGCATCACGGTCAGCGCGCCCGCGACCAGGCCGCTGCGATAACCGGCGGCGTGCACGTCGCGCAGCACTTCCTCGGACACGCGCGTATCGCCCTGGTCGCGACCGCCGGTGCCGCCATCGCCCAGGAAATGCTTGATCGACGAGATGACATGGCCCGGCTTCATGAAGTCGCCGCCGACGCTGCCCTGAATGCCCTCGACCATCTTTCCGGCATAGGATTCGACGATCGCCGGGTCCTCCGAATAGCTTTCATAGGTGCGGCCCCAGCGGTCGTCCTGCACCACCGCCACGGTCGGCGCGAAGCTCCAGTCGATGCCGGTCGCCGCCGTCTCCGCCGCCGTCGCCGCGCCGATCTTGCGGATCAGCTCGGGATCGCGCGCCGCGCCGAGGCCGATATTGTGCGGGAACAGCGTCGCGCCGACGATATTGTTCGCGCCGTGCACCGCGTCGGTGCCCCAGATCAGCGGCACCTGCGGACGGCCATCGCTGCGCTTCGCCGAGGCGTCGTAAAAGGCGTCGAACAGCTTCAGCCATTCGGGCGCGGGCGCGAACTCGTCATTATTGGGCGCCGAATTGCCGCCGTTCAGGATCGAGCCGAGCTTGTACGTCTCAAGGTCCTTGGGCGTGATCGAGGCGATGTCGACCTGGATCAGCTGGCCGACTTTGTCCTCGACGCTCATCTTGGACAGGATCTGCTCGACCCGCGCCTCGACCTTCGGGTCGCGCTGCCGCTTCAGGGGCAGTCGGGGCCAGAGATCGGGATGCGCGACCGCCGAGGCCTCGGCGGGGCTGGCGGCCTGTTGCCCGGCTGTCTGGGCGGAAACGCCGCTGCTGAGCGCGGTTGCGGCCACCATCAGGGCCAGCGTGCGGGAAAACGGCATCGTACATCCTCTCCTGTCGATTTTCATGCGACGTTCCGGCTTCATGACAGCGCTGTCAACAAAACATATTTCAAATTTTCTTTTTACCGCTCTACGCTTCGCAACGGTTTCGTCGGATATGACCGAGGGCACGAAAAACAAAGGCGGCGCCGTGCCTTGCGACCGCCTGATGCTTGCTGGAGACGTTGATGCGCTACGCCACTGCCCTTCTGCTGCTGCTCGGTGCCGGAGCCTCCGCGCAGCAGACGCCGCCGCCCGCCGCCAAGCCCGACGAGGGCGAAATCCGGCTGCACAATGATTTCGGCTGGCTGGGACGCTACCAACAGGCCAATGCCCGCGTGACCGGGCCGGTGACGATCGTCTTCATGGGCGATTCCATCACGCAAGGCTGGTTCGACAAGATGCCGGGCTTCTTCACGCCGGGCCGGATCGGGCGCGGCATCGGCGGCCAGACGACGACCCAGATGCTGCTCCGCTTCCGCCAGGACGTGATCGACCTGAAGCCCAAGGTCGTCCAGATCATGGCGGGCACCAACGACATTGCGGGCAATACCGGCCCGATGACGCCCGAACAGACCGAGGCGAACATCATGTCCATGGCCGAGCTGGCGCGTGCGCATGGCATCCGCGTCATCCTGGCCTCCATCCCGCCCGCCGATCATTTCCCCTGGCGGCCGGGCCTCGACACCGCGTCGCGGATCGCGGTGCTCAACGACTGGATGAAGGGCTATGCGGCGCGCACGGGGGCGACCTATGCCGATTACTGGTCGGCGCTGCACGACGGCCAGGCGACCCGCGCCAGCCTGACCTATGACGGCGTCCACCCCAATGAGGCGGGCTATGCCGTGATGGCCCCGGTCGCCGAGGCCGCGATCCGCACCGCGCTGGCCAGACCAGCGCCCAAGCCCATCGCCCGCTGATCGGCTCGGGAAAAAACAAGGGCCGCGGTGTCGCCACCGCGGCCCTTTTTCATGCGATCGTGCCGACCGATCAGTAGGTCAGGCGGACGCTCAGCTGGAACTGGCGATCGCTCTTGAAGTACGAACGCGGCGCTTCCAGGCCCGAGCTGTTCAGCACGAAGGTCGTGCGCGTCGTCGCGTCGAGCAGGTTCTGGACCTGCAGACCGATCTTGAACTGCTTGTTGACCGTGTAGAACAGCGAGGCGTCCGCCTGGCCCGCCGCCAGCGAATAGACCGGCAGGAACGGGAAGCAGCAGTCGCGGTTGGTCAGCAGATACTTCGACCGCCAGCTATAGGCGATGCGCGCATAGATGCCCGCATAGTCATAGAAGGCCGACACGTTGAAGTTGTACTTCGACAGCTGGGCCAGCGGCAGCGTGCTGTACAGCCCCGCAACGTCGACCGGCGGACGGTTGCCGTCGGCAGGCCCGTTGTTCGGCGTCGCATTGGGGATCTTGCCCGGATCGACATAGGTGAACGTCGCCTGCGTCCCCAGGCCGCGCAGGATGCCCGGCAGGAAGTCGTAGGTCTGCTGGTACGAGATTTCCGCGCCCTTGATATGCGCCGTGCCCGGTGCATTGGCGGGGCCGTTCACCGACACGGCGTAGGTCTGGCCGTTGTTGGTGAAGTCGCGGACGAACCCGTAATTGTCGAGGATGATGTTCGACAATTCCTTGTAGAACACCGCACCCGTCAGCGAGCCGACCTTGGCGAAATACCATTCGGCGGTCAGGTCGACCTGCTTGGCGTCGACCGGACGCAGATAGGGGTTCCGCGCGCTCGACTGGAAGCCATAGGACCCGGTCGTGTTGCTGCCCGACGGGCTGAGGCCGACGAAGTTGCGCAGATCGGTGAAGCCGGGGCGCGAGATCGCCTTGGACGCCGCCAGACGGAACAGCAGGGTCGGCGTCACTTGGTACTTCAGGTTCAGGCTGGGCAGCCACTTGTCGAAGCTCTGCTTGGCCACGTCGGTGGTCGATGCGCCGTTCGAGAAGGCGACGACCGCCGCCTGCTGCGCGCTGGTCAGCGTACAGATCGGGCGCACCGTGTTGGTGTCGTTGGGCGAGGCGCAATAGGCCGCGACGGTCGGGAACGTGCCGATCGTCGTGCCGATCTGCGGGAAGGTGATGCCGCCGGTCGATTCATCCCGCGTATGGACGTAGCGCAGGCCGATATTGCCCGACAGGCTGGTCTCGCCGCCGCCGATATTGTCGATCCCGAAATCGACGCGCGCATAGGCCGCATAGGTCCGCTCGCGCATCTTGTAGACTTCGTTCGGCCGGAAATAGCCGTCGACGAGGTCGGAGCCGCGATCCTCCAGCGGGACATAGCCGCCGCCCGACGCCTTGGTCGCCTCGCGCAGCAGCGCGGTCAGCGCGTCGTGATCGGTCAGCAGCGCATCGCGCAGGCCATAGGTCGTCGGCGGGGTCACCACCTGACCACGATAGAAATCGGTGAAGTTCAGACCGGTCACCGCGCTCGAATATTTGTCGAGCGTCGCGGTGCTGGAGGTCCAGGTGTCGGACACCGCGCCCCAGTTGTTATAGTCGTTGGTCTTCACCGTCTGGTTGCGGTCCGAATAGCGGCCGCCGACCCGCACCTTGCGCAGGAACGAGTCCTCGGACACGTCATATTGCGCATCGGCCTTGAACGCCCACTCGTCGCCGTCGCTGTGCGTGCGGTTGTTCATCGCGTCGCGGATGAAGATCTTCGTCGGGTCGCCGAAATAGGCGGCGGCGGACTGGCCGTTGGGCGGGATCACGTTGATCAGCGGCGCACCGTTGCTGCCGTCGATCCGCACGCCCGAAAAGGTCGCCAGTTCGACCGTGTCGTCCGAATCGCGGCCCTTCGAGAAGACATATTGCCCGTCGAAGTTCAGGTGCAGCCGCTCGGTCGGGTCCCACTTGACGTTGACCGACTGGTCCTGCGTCGCGCCGTCCGTCTTGAAATAGCGGTTGGCGAGCGTGGTGTACTGGCCGCCGCCGTTGCGGATCAGCGTGCCCGAGGTGAACAGGCCGTTGGCGTCATAGGTCGGCTGGGTAAAGCTCTGCCCCGCGATCGGCGCATTGGGGTTATAGCCCTGCGGGAAGATCTGGTTGGCATCGGCATAATAGACGTTCGGCTCGACCGTGCGGTCCAGCCAGGTCTGCTTGGACTCGGCGCGCAGGAACTGCGCGGTGATCAGCAGGTTGCCGCGGCCATTCTCATATTGCGCCGAACCGGCATAGCCGATGCGGGTGCGGTCGAACTGCTGCATGCGCGAGCCCGCGCCCAGCGGCACGTAGACGACGTTGCGGCCCGACGGCACCGGATAATGGTCATAGGCGGTCGACGCATAGGGCGTGCCTGCATTGATCGTGCGGCCCTCGCCCGCGTCCTGCTGGCCATTGCCGTTGGTGTCGTCATTGTAGCGCGGGATGAACGCCGAATAGAAGACCGAGTCCGACCGGCTATATTGCTGGTTGTAGCTGCCGCTGGCGAGGATGCCGAAGCGGCCGCCATTGCCCAGCTGCCACTGCTTGGAGAACAGGCCGACGACGGCGGGCGCGCTGCGCTTCGAGAAGTCGCCATAGTTCACGCTGCCCGACAGATAGACCAGCGTCTCCTTGGTGTCGAAGGGCTTGCGGGTGTTGATGTTGACCGTGCCCGAGATGCCGCCTTCGATCAGGTCGGCGGTCAGGTTCTTGTACACGTCGACCGAGCCGACCAGTTCGGTCGGCACGTCGTTGAAGCCGATCTCACGACCGCCCGACACGCCGAAGCTGTCGCGGCCGTTGAACTCGCCGCGCACATAGCTGAGGCCACGGATGGTGACGCCCGAACCCTCGACCGAGAAGTGGGCGGTATCGTTGGCGGCGGCGAAGCGGGTGATGGCGACGCCGGGGACGCGCTGCAGCGCCTCGTTGAC